>JAJEDW010000095.1 GCA_022821265.1 Acidobacteriota bacterium | reverse complement strand
TCGCCGCCGAACACGGCATCCGCGTCTTCGACGGGGGGAGCGGAAGCCTGCACCACGTGATCATCGAGAGCGGGTTGTGGGCGCCGGGCCAGGTCATCATCGGCTGCGACTCCCACACGCCGATCCACGGAGCGCTGGGCGCGTTCGCCACCGGCGTCGGCAACAACTCGATGGCCGCGCTGGGCTTCGCGCACTCCAAGGCCTGGTTCCGCGTGCCCGAAACCGTCCAGGTGCGCCTGGAAGGCGCGCCGCCCGACGGCGTGACGCCACGCGACGCGGCCCAGTACGTCGTCGGGTTCCTCGGCGAGGACTCGGCCATCTACCAGGCCCTGGAATACGCCGGCGACTATATCGAAGGGCTGTCGATCGAAGACCGCTGCCTGTACCCCCTGATGTCGATCGACCTGGGAGCGAAGGCGGCGTTCGTCGACCCCGACGCGAAGACCGAGGCTTTCGCGCGCGAGTACGCGTCGAACACCGGTTTCGAGCTGGTCCGGAACGATCCCGGCGGCCGGTACGCCGACGTCGTCCACATCGACGTGGCGGCCATCGACGGCCCTCAAATCGCCTGTCCCCCCACGGTCGGCAACGTCCGGCCGGTCCGCCAGGTCCGGGGCACGCCCATCGACATCGCCGAGGTCGGAGGCAGCACGGGCGGCCGGCTGACCGACATCCGTACGCTCGTCCACCGGCTCGACGGCCGATCGGTCCATCCCGGCGTGCGCCTGCAGGTGGCGCCGGCCAATCGCGGCATCTTGAAGGCCGCGTTGCGGGAAGGCCTGATCGAGGCGCTCGTCGAAGCGGGCGCCATCGTCTGCCCGCCCGGCGCCGGGTCGAACCAGGCCGTCAACATGGGCGCCATGTGCGCGGGCGAGGCGATGATCTCCAACCAGGCGCGGAACTTCCCCGGCCGGAACGGGAGCCCCGAGGCCCGTCACTTCCTGGCGTCCACCGACACCGTCGCCGCCTCCGCCATCGCCGGCCGCATCACCGATCCCCGGGATTGATCCCTCCGGGCCCGTAACCGCCGGCGCGCCTCGACTCGTACTCGGATACGAAAGGGTTTTCCGCACTTTGGCCGAGGAGGTCACATGAAAGCATCGTCGACATTCGCTCTCCTGAGCGCCACGCTGATCGCCGCTCCCGCCTACGCGCAGGTCGCGGGCACCTGGAAGGGCGAAACCCAGGGCCGGGGTGGAGGTGCGCAGGAAGTCACGCTCGTCCTCACCGTTACGGACTGGGAGTTGACGGGGACCTTCACCGACGCGGGAGGCGCTCAGGAGATCGCCGGCGGCGCCATCGCGGGCGACACGATCACGTTCACCCGCGAGTTGAGCTTCGGAGGACGCGGCGCGTTCGAGATGACCTACCGGGGGGAGCTCGACGGCGACGAGTTGACGCTGACCCTCCAGCCCCCCGAAGGCCGCGGCGGCGGGGGACGCGGCGCGGGCGGCGGGGCGCGCGGCGCCGGCGGGGGACGCGGGGGATTTTTCGCGCCCATTGTCCTGACGCGCGAGTAGGTTCCGGGCCTATGCCCGATAGTGCGCCTTGAGATACCCGGCTAGACCCCCGGCTTCGAGGATCCTGCGGACCGACTCGGGGAGTCTGGGGACGCCGTAGACCGCATCGCCGGACCGGATCTCTCCGGCTATCAGGTCGATCGACACCGAGTCTCCCTCGGATACGGCCTCGACCAGTTCCGGGCATTCCGCGATCGGCAGTCCGGCATTGATGGCGTTACGGTAGAACGTACGGGCGAACGAGGCGGCGACGACCGCCTTGAATCCCAGGCCGATCAACGCCGTGGCCGCCTGCTCGCGCGCGCTGCCGCAGCCGAAGTTGCGGCCCGCGGCCAGGATTTCGAACCCCCGCAGGCGTCCCGGATAGTCGTCCCCCAGGACCTCGAACGCATGCGCGGCCAGCTTGTCGGGCTCGATGTGGATCAGGTAGCGGCCCGGGATGATGATGTCGGAATTGATGTTGTCGCCGAACTTGAAGACTCGGCCTTCAATTAGCTTATTCAAAACACGTTATATGATTTCACGCGGGTCCGAGATCACGCCCGTCAGCGCGGAGGCGGCCGCCGTGGCGGGGCTGGACAGGTAGATCCGGGACTCGCGGCTCCCCATCCGTCCCAGGAAGTTCCGGTTGGCCGTGGACAGGCTGACCTCGCCGTCGGCCATGACGCCACCGTCTCCGGCGCACGCGCCGCAACCGGGATTGGTCAGCGTGCCGCCGCTTGCGACCAGGGTCTGGAGGACGCCCGTGCGCATGGCCTCGAGCATGATGCGCCGGGAACCGGGCGTGATGATGAAACGGACGCCGGAATGGATGGTCTTCCCCTCGAGGATGCGCGCGGCCACGGCCAGGTCCTCGTACTTGGCGTTCGCGCAGGAGCCCAGGAACACCTGGTCGAGGCGCGTGCCCGCAACGGCGCCGACCGGCTCGACATTCTCGACCTGGCTGGGGCACGCCACCATCGGCTCCAGCGCCCGCAGATCGACCCCGACGGTCCGCGAGAAGACGGCGTCGGCGTCCGAGGCGATGCCGGCGTAGGCCCGGCCGTCCAGCCGCCCGGCCAGGTACGCCTCCGTCTTCGCGTCGGGAGGCGCCAGGGCGCACTTGACGCCCATCTCCATGGCCAGGTTCGTCATGGTCATGCGCTCGGAAACGCTCATCTCCGCCATCGACGGGCCGTGGAACTCGACGGACTCGTACGTGCAGCCGTCGGCGCCCAGGCGGCCGATCAGCTCCAGCATCAGGTCCTTGGCGTAGACGCCGGGCCGGAAGCGCCCGCTCAGTTCGATCCGGGTAGTGGGCGGGACCTTCATCCAGAGCTTCCCCGTCAGCCAGACCGAGGCGACCTCGGTGTAGCCGATGCCGGTGCCGAGCGCGCCCAGGCTGCCGTAGATCGTGCAGTGGGAGTCGGTGCCGACGATCAGGTCCCCCGGCGCGACATGCCCGGCTTCCATCAGGACCAAGTGCGCGATGCCCGCGTCCACGTCGTAGAACTTGCGGATCCCGTACCGCCGGGCGAATTCCCGGCTCCGCTGCTGGTCGGCGGCGTGCTTCTCGGTCTTGGCCGGCGCGATGTGGTCCAGGACGATGGCGATCCGGTCCGGGTCGTGGAGCCGGGTCGCGCCCACGCGCTCCATCACGTCGACGGAGCGCCACGTGGCCGTGTGGCTCATGACCAGATCCGGATACGCGTCCACAATCTGGCCGGGAGACACCGACGACGCCCCGGAGGTCCGCGCCAGGATCTTCTCGGCGATCGTCATGCCCATGGAAGCGATACCAGCAGGACGGCCTTACGACGCGGACGCCCTCAGACCGCGACGGTGTAGTGATTCACCGCCACCGGCGTCTCGGACCGTCCGCTGCCTTTCTCAATCTCGTCGAGATAAAGCCGGATGGCGTCTGCGACCAACTCGCGGATCTCATCCTCGGATTCCCCAGCCACGCCGATCCCGGGAAGCTCCGGGACATAGGCCCCGAAAGCATGCGCGCCGTACTTCTCCACTATGACGAGATACTCAGCCCGCGGCATCGTCGTCCTCCTTGCGGCTTTCTCTCAGTCCCGCCTGTTTCAGAATCTGCCCGAGCGTGCCGGCCCTGATATCGAGAATTCGATTCCCGGCAACCACGACGATACCCCACTTGGAAGGATGCCGCAGAACACGATGACTGCCCCGGCGGCGAACTTCATACCAGCCGTCTCGGTGGAGCTGCCTCAACAACTCCCGGATCTTCACGACGGCATTATATCCCGATCGACCACGACGGACGGATACACGGCGCCGCTCCGCAACCCGATATAATGGCCGCCGCCGCGGCAGCGGCGGACGAAGACTGGAGGACTCCCGTGCCCGACGCCGATCTCAGGAAGCAGTTGAACGACATGATCCGCGGCTACTGGACGACGCAGGCGTTGTTCGTGGCCGCCGAGCTGAACATCGCCGGACGCCTGGCCGGCGGTCCGAAGACGGCCGCCCAACTGGCGGCGGAAGCCGGCGCCCACGGCGGCGCGCTGTACCGGATCCTCCGGGCGCTGGCCAGCGTCGGCGTCTTTGCCGAAGACGCCGACGGCCGCTTCGCCCTGACGCCCCTGGCCGAGGCCCTCGGGTCGTCCGGGGGCGCGGGCTACGCGCGGATGCACGGCCGGGAGCTCTACGAGACGTGGGGCTGTCTGCTCGACTCGGCGCGGACCGGCGAACCCGCTTTCGAGACGGCCCACGGAATGCCGCTGTTCGAATACATGACGCGGTACCCGGCCCGCGGCGCGCTCTTCTCGGACGCGATGTTCGGACATCACGGCGCGGAGACCCTTCCGATGATCGAGGCCTACGACTTCACGGGCTTCAGGGAGGTGGTCGACGTCGGCGGCGCCGACGGCTCGATGCTCGTCACGCTGCTCGAGCAGGTCGATCACCTTCGCGGCGTCCTGTTCGAGTTGCCGCCCATCGCCGAGCGGGCGCGCGCGAAGGTGGAAGCCGCCGGGCTCGGATCCCGGCTCAGCGTCGTCGCCGGCTCGGCGCTCGAGGACGTGATCCCCCGCGGCGCGGACGCCTACATCCTCCGGCACGTCGTCCACGACTGGAACGACGAGAACACGGTGCGGTTCCTCGCCAACTGCCGGAAAGCCGCCGGGTCGAAGGGGCGCGTGCTGGTCGTCGAGTTCGTCATCCCCACCGGGAACGAGCCCAACTTCGGCAAGTGGCTCGACCTGATGATGCTCTGCTACGGCGGCAAGGAGCGGACCGTGGACCAGTACCGGGCGCTCTTCGAGGAGGCCGGCCTGGAGCTGACCCGCGTCGTTCCGACCCGCATGCCGGTCAGCGTCATCGAGGGCGTGGCGCGGTAGGACCTGGAAACAACCCTTTCCGTCGCTCGCGTCGACGGCCGCCCGTGACCACCGCAAGCCGCCTTCCGACAGGGTGTCTCCGACCGAGGGAGCGACTGGCGCCAATGCTTGGTTTACCGCCGTAATGAGAGTGACAATGGCTCGTCACGGCGCGAAGGAGGCGGGGGCATGGAATCCATCGAATCCAAGGTCACATCCCGGGGTCGGGTGTCGATCCCGGCACGCATCCGCCGAAAGCTGGGTTTGTCGACCGGCGCGAAGATCGAATGGTGTCGGCGTGGAGACGAACTGATCGTTCGTCGGGCCTCCAAGTACTCATCGCTGGACATCCACCAAGCCGTGTTCACCCGTCGTCCAGCTTCGAAAAGCGTCGAGGACATGGACGCGGGCATTCGATTCCACGTGAAGCGCAACCCTGCTCGCGGTTGACTCGAACGTGCTCGCGCGCCTGATCGTGCGCGACAATCCGGATCAGGTCGCTCGCGCCGACGGCAGCGCCGGAAGCCGTGTCACCTGAGAGCCTCCAACGTTTCAAGCCATCCCCCGAAATGTTCACATTTTGATCGCAGAGTCGGCAGGCCGATCATTTCGGCCACGACCGGACCTTCGGATCTTTTCATCTTTTCATAGTCGGGAATCCGCTCGGCGATCCGCCGGGACGGGGCAGTGTCGTCCCCGTCATCAATCAATTCCGGCGAACCGAATTCCGACGCCAACTCGACAAGCTGCCGTATCGCACCCTCACAGTCGGGAAACTGCGAGTCGAATTTTTTCGGATCGGACAACAATAGCGCTTCGAATTCGTGAAGCTGAAAATAGGGAACGAAGCGCGGATCTGCGATGTCAGCGCTCAACGCGTTCTCCAGAAACGTGACTCGTTCATGGGGATCCGGCAACGACGCCGCATCTCCATAGCCTGGAAAGTCTTTCGGGAGACGGTAGAGGTCGAACATGGTCGTGAATCGCGCGTCCGCGTTACGGTCCTCCCGGATCCAGGCCCGGATGTCCCTCTCCGCTTGTGCGTACCGGCTGATACCGCCGCGATGCAGAACACCGCGTCGACGACTCGTCATGACGCACCGGACCTTCGTCCAGACTTGGAACGTGGCGAGATGCGGTCGAAGGACCCGGTTGACGAAAGTCTCCTCGGTCTGACCCTCGACGATGAAATGCAACCTCACAGCCTTATGGCCGCCCGCCGAACACGTTTTTCTCCCACAACTCGGATAGGGAATAGTCTGCGAGCCATTCCGTCAGTGACTCGGCGTCGAGTTGCCTGAATGTGGACCGACGGTCTTCGCGTTCCACGACGACGATATCCTCGGGCTCGAAACAATCGACGAGCGCCATCGACTGCGTAGCGACGATGACCTGAATCCTGTTCGACACGGCGCGGATCAATCCACCCACGACACTGGTGGCGTAGGGGTGCAGTCCAAGTTCCGGTTCGTCAAGGATCAAGACGTCCGGCAATGTCTCCTCGGGTTGAAGGAGCAGCGTAACGAGGGCGACGACACGCAACATGCCATCCGACGCCTGGGATACGCCGAACACCTGATCGCTATTCCGTTCTCGCCAATTCAACAGCAGGCGCCCGTGCTCAGGTTCCAGCTCGAATTCGGAGAAGAACGGCAGAATCAGGCGGATTGTTTCAACGATCCGCCGATAGTATCTTCCGTCGGTCTCCCTCAAGCGAAGCAACACCGGCGCGATGTTCGCGGCGTCTTCCTTCAGCCAGCGGTCATCGTCGACGTGCCACTTGCCGCGCATGCGGGCCGTATCCGAGGTGTTGTGGAACTGATATACGACGATTCGCCGCAAGATGCCCCGAATGACGCGCGCCGTCGCCGTCTCATCATGCGACTCGGCAAGGAGTTGCGGAGCGCGATGTCCGGCGCCGGTCTCGATCCAGTCCGCGACGGTCGAATGACCCGCGCGGGAAAACCGGTATCGTTCATCGGCGAATATGAACGTGTCCCCCGCCGCCCAAACGAGCCGGAAGGCGTACTGGTTCTCCCCGGCATCGGTCCGCATCGTCAGTTCGGCGGCCATCTCGCGGGTCGTCGCCGGACCGTCGTGCAAGAAAGTTCCGGCTCCTCCGTGTTGACCCACATAGAGTTGAAGATTGTCCCTGTCCGCCAGCGCCCAACTCATCATTCGAAAGAACGAGATGAAGTTGGATTTGCCGGCGCCGTTGGGACCGATGAGCACGGTCAAGGGACGCGGCCGAAAGTTCTCCAGCGACTGTATGGTCTTGAAACCCTTCAGGGTGATCGCGTCAAGTCGGTTTCTCATGATACTTGGCGACGCCACAGGGCTGGTCGGCCGAATGCATGCGTTCCAGCGCGGTTCGCACGCTCCCCGACCGGACGTTAACGGTGGCGCCTTCGTGTGGCGAATCCGGTCTTCAGGATAAACCGATCCGCGTTCCCGTGTAACCCGCTGCCTCAAACCGCCGGACCGTCCATTGCAACGGTCCGGAGACATGCCGCGTCATCGCGCCGCATACACGACCGGCGCGGATTCCAGGATCGCCTTTCGGCGGATATAGTTGCGGCTACGCACGACCCCTTCGCGCGTCACAAGGTGCACCGGCCGGCCGAACAACTCGGTCAGCTCCCGTTCCATTCGGACGACGCCGAAGAGCCCGTGGGTCGAATTGGATTCGAACTGGATCATGATGTCGATGTCGCTGTCGGGACCGAAATCATCGCGAAGCACAGATCCGAAGAGCGCGAATTCCGTCACGCCCCAGCGCTCGCAGAACGCTCGGACTCCGGCGCGTGGGAAGTCGATATTCGGGATTCTCATGAACCGCCCGCGGTTCGCCTCGACACGAGAAGCTCAACATAATGGAACGCACGCTTCAAGAACAAGGCGTTGTCTTCCCCGCTGTCTTCCCCGCCCGGGTCGACCGCCATCCGGCACTCCAACGACGTCCACAACCCTCGTCCACAACCCTCCGTTGACCTGCCCCGACCCCTCCGATAGAATCGCCCGCGATTCGATCGCAGCCGCGACGCGAACCCCATGAGTTCCGAACCCAAACCCGAGGCCAACCCGGGCACGACGCTGGAAAGCTACTGGCGCCGCAACCTGCGGATCATGGTGACGCTGCTCTTCCTCTGGGCGCTGGCCGGGCTCGGCGCCGGGGTGCTCCTGGCCGATCGGCTGAACGCCTACACGCTGCCGGGCACCGGGTTTCCGCTGGGTTTCTGGTTCGCGCACCAAGGCGCCATCGTCGCCTTCGTGCTCCTGATCCTGGTCTACTGCATCCTGATGAACCGGCTCGACGCCCGGCATCGCGGGAGCGCGGGTTGAGCGTCCAGGCCTGGACGTACCTGTTCGTCGGCCTGACGTTCGGGCTTTACCTGACCATCGCCTGGCTCAGCCGCGTCCGCGACACGAAGGGCTTCTACGTCGCCGGGCAGGGCGTGCCGTCCGGTGCGAACGGCATGGCCACGGCCGCGGACTGGATGAGCGCGGCGTCCTACATCTCGATGGCCGGGTTGATCTCGACGATGGGCTATGCCGGCGGGGTGTACCTGATGGGGTGGACCGGCGGGTTCGTCCTGCTGGCCTTGCTGATCGCGCCCTACCTCCGGAAGTTCGGCTCCTACACGGTTCCCGACTTCGTCGGCGACCGCTACGAATCCAACACGGCGCGGCTGGTGGCGGTGTTCTGCGCCATCTTCGTGTCGTTCACCTACGTGGCCGGGCAGATGCGGGGCGTCGGCATCGTCTTCAGCCGCTTTCTGGAAGTCGACATCAACGTCGGGGTCGTCATCGGGATGGTCATCGTGTTCGTCTACGCGACGTTGGGCGGAATGAAGGGCATCACGTGGACGCAGGTGGCGCAATACTGGGTCCTGATCACGGCCTTCCTCATCCCGGCCATCGCGATCAGCATCCGGTTGACCGGCAGCTTCCTGCCCCAGGCCGGCCTGGGCGGCGAACTGGCGGCGTCGGGCGGCGCCGAGCCGGTGTACCTGCTCGAGCGCCTGAACCAGATACACGCCGACCTGGGTTTCGCCGAATACACGGCGGCGTTCGTCGCGCCCTGGGACAAGCTCAACGTCTTCCTGGTCGCGCTGGCGCTGATGGTCGGCACGGCCGGCCTGCCCCACGTGATCGTCCGCTTCTACACGGTCAAGTCCGTTCGCGCCGCGCGGTGGAGCGCGTTCTGGGCCCTGTTCTTCATCGCGATGCTCTACCTGACCGCGCCGGCGACGGCGGCCTTCGCCCGCTACTTCATGATCGACAGCCTGAACGGCCGCACGGTCGACGAGTTGCCCGAGTGGTTCGGAAATTGGGAGCAGACGGGGCTGATCCTGTGGCTGGACGACGGCGACGGACGTGTCCGGTACGCGGCGGGCGACGACAACGAGGTGTTCCGGAACGGCACGCTGGCGGCGGCCGAGCTGGCCTCCATGCGCGCGGCCCATCAGCAATGGCTCGACTCGGGCGGCGCGGCGGGAGAGGACGGCCGCGTCCGGTTGCGCGATGCCGGGCTGTCCGGGCCCGACCGGGACATCATCGTCCTGGCGACGCCCGAAATGGCGGAGCTCGCCAACTGGATCATCGCGCTGGTCGCCGCCGGCGGCCTGGCGGCGGCACTGTCGACGGCGAGCGGCCTGCTGCTGGTCATCTCCTCCAGCGTGGCGCACGACCTCTACTTCCGGATCCTCAATCCGGCCGCGACCGAGGCGCAGCGGCTCCGCGTGGGCCGGACCGTGATCGGCGCGGCGGTCGTCGTGGCGGGGCTGTTCGGAATCTTTCCGCCCGGGTTCGTCAGCCAGGTCGTCGCGTTCGCGTTCGGACTGGCCGCCGCGAGCTTCTTTCCCGCGATCGTCCTGGGCATCTTCTCCAAGCGGGTCGGCACGGTTCCCGCCGTCTCCGGCATGCTGACGGGCATCTCGTTCACCGCGTTCTACATCATCGCGACCGTGTTCTTCGGCATGGAGCGCTGGGGCGGCATCGATCCCCAGGGGATCGGGTCCATCGGCATGGGCCTGAACTTCATCGTCACGCTGAGTCTGACCCGCTTCTTCCCGCCGCCGACGGAGGACACGCGCAGACTGGTCGACGGCATACGGGAACCGGAACACGCCGGCGCCGCGATCCGCATCGAGACGGCGCCGTCGCACTGATCGGCGCGGGTGGTACGCTACAGCGAATGACGACGGACCACCGGCGCTTCGATCGCGAGTACTACGCCCGCTTCTATGAACGGGCCGGCAGCCGCGCCTCGGGACCCGACGACTTCCATCGGCTGGCCGACTTTGCGCTGGCCTATCTCGCCTACCTGGAAATCCCCGTCCGCGAGGTGCTCGACCTGGGGTGCGGGCTCGGCCGGTGGAAGTCGGCGCTCCAGAAGCGCGATCCCGACATTCGATACACCGGGGTCGATCCCTCGCCATACCTGGCCGAGTCGTACGGCTGGATCCCGGGAACGGCTGAGGGCTTCCGCTCGCGGCGGAAGTTCGACCTCATCATTTGCCAGGACGTGCTCTGTTATCTCGGGCGGCGGCAGATCAAGGACGCGCTCGCCAACATCGCGCGCCTCTGCCGCGGCGCGGCGTACATTCAGGTCGTGACCCGGGAGGACTGGGACAACGACATCGTCGATCCCGCGCGGAGCGATCCGGCCATGCACCGGCTGGAAGCCGACTGGTACCGCGAGGCGCTGGGGCGCCACTTCGTCAACTGCGGCGGCGGGATCTTCGTGCCGAAGGACGGCGGCGTTCCCATATGGGAACTGGAACGGTGGTAGGGCGAACGTTGAGGGTCGGGCTCATCGGCGCCGGGGCGATGGGCTCGATCATCGCGCGCGCCGTCGGCCGCGGCGAGTTGCGCGCCGCGTTGACGGGCGTGGCCGACCTGGACCCGGAACGCGCGCGGGCGGCGGCCGCGGAGTCCGGCGCCGGCGCCATCGTCGGAACGATTCCCGAAGTGGCCGAGGTGGCCGACCTGCTGGTCGAGGCGGCCGGCGCCGGCGCCGTCCGGCCGGTGCTGGAAGCGGCCGCCCGGCGCGGGCGCGACGCCGTCATCCTGAGCGTCGGCGGCCTGCTCGATCTGGGGGACACGATCGCCGAGGCCATGGACGCGGGCGTCGACGTGTATTGCCCCTCCGGCGCCATCGCGGGGCTGGACGCCGTGAAAGCGGCCGCCAACGGAGAGATCCGAACGGCCCGGTTGACGACACGCAAACCGCCCGCCGGCCTGGCGGGCGCGCCCTACCTGGCGGCGCACGGCATCGACGTCTCGGCCCTGGAGGCGCCCGTGACGGTGTTCGAGGGGACGGCCCGGGAGGCCTGCCGGGCGTTTCCCGCGAATATCAACGTTTCGGCGGCCCTGAGCCTGGCCGGTATCGGAGCCGACGGGACCGAGGTCCGGCTGATCGCCGATCCGTCGATCGAACGGAACATCCACGAAATCGAAGTGACGGGCGATTTCGGAGTGATTCGCACCATCACGGAGAACGCGCCGTCGGAGAATCCACGGACCTCGCGCCTGGCCGCCCTGTCGGCCATCG
>JAJEDW010000267.1 GCA_022821265.1 Acidobacteriota bacterium | reverse complement strand
GGTCTCGCCGCGCTAGGCGTCGTCCGCGCCGGATGCGCCGCGGCGCACGACCCGATTCCACCACATGACGGCGCCCGTGCCGAGCAGCAGCGGCGGCACGAGGCCCGCGGCGGCCCAGACGATCTTCCCGCCCAGCCCGGCGAAGCGGCCGAAGTGGAGCCGCGCGAGCCACGCCATGGCCTCGTCGACGATCCGGGGCTCGAAGTTCTCGGGATCGAACGGCTCGATGAGGTCGGCCGCCGTCATGAACGGCCCGGGGAAGACCAGGTACACGCCGCTCAAACCCCAGACGAACAGCAGCGCCGCGGTCCAGAATCCGGCCGTGCTGTGGAGGCTCCAGTTCACGCGCTTCCAGGAAGCGCGGATCTGGACATAGAGGCTCCGGCGCCAGGCGCGCCGTCCCGGCCACCAGACGACGATCCCGGTCAGGCTCAGCAGCGTGAACAGGACGCCGGCGGCGCCGTTCACGACTTGGCCCGTCTCGCCGAGCAGCAGGCTGTCGTGGAGCTCCAGGGTCCAGGACGTGAAACGGATGCCGGCCGGAACGGCGTTGCCGAGATCGCGGCCCGTGAACGGGTCGAAGAGCTTCTGCAGCCGCCGGCCGTCGCGCTCCAGCCACACCTCGACAGCCACGTCCGGTTCGCGGCCTTCGAAGGTCCGGGTCACGTCGTAGCCGGGATAAGCGCGGCGCGCGGCCGCTTCGATTTCCGTCTCGTCCAGCCGTTCGCCCACCGCCGCGACCTGCACCGGTCCGCGGTCGAAGTGGTTGAGCAGCTCCACGCGGAACACGAGGATGCTCCCGGTCAGGCTGATCGCGGCGATGTAGACGCCCAGACCGAGTCCGGTCCAGAGATGGACCTGGAACAGGACGCGGCGGAGCCAGACGGACCTGGGCTGCTCGATCCAGCGCGCGATCAGTCCCAACGGCCGCTCCAGGATCGAATGCGCATGTCCGACATACTACGCGCAATCGCGACGGACGCAATCGGCATGATCCGGCGTCGGCGTCCTTGCCCGGGACTCGCCGCCGCCTCCCATGGTGTAGAGTGAGGCGTCGTGGCAGGGCCTCCCAAGTCGTGGAAGGGAAGGGTCTACGTCCTCGCCGGTGCCGCCCTGATCAGCTTCTCGCCGGTGTTCGTCCGCGTCGCCGACGTCGGGCCGACGATGGCCGGCGCGTACCGCTGCCTGTTCGGCGCCCTGGCGCTGGCCGTGGTGGTGCGCGTGCGCCGGGAACGGGTCTTCCAGGGAGCGGGTCCCCTGTTGTGGGCCGGCGCCGCCGCGGTCATGTTCGCCGCGGACCTGAGTTTCTGGCACCGTTCGATCCTCTACGTGGGACCCGGACTGGCGACGATCCTGGCCAACTTCCAGGTCTTCTTCCTCGCCGCGGCCGGCGTCCTGATCTTTCGCGAGCACCTGGACTGGCGTTTCCTGGTGTCGGCGCCCCTGGCCCTGGGCGGGTTGTTCCTTCTGGTCGGGATCGACTGGGGTGCG
Organism: Acidobacteriota bacterium; assembly: GCA_022821265.1. Lineage (GTDB taxonomy): Bacteria > Acidobacteriota > Terriglobia > 20CM-2-55-15 > 20CM-2-55-15 > JAJEDW01. The sequence continues at coordinate 30,609 of JAJEDW010000267.1, read as the reverse complement.
CTGGAGCCCGACTATCGCGTCGGCGTCGTCTTCGGCATCGTCACCGCCGTGGCGTATTCCGGGTACATGCTGACGCTCAGACGGCTGCAGTCGGGGAGCGCGCGCGGATCGCCCGCCGCCAACCTGATGATCGTGTGCCTGGCCGTCGGGGCGATCATGGCCGTGGAGGGGCTGCTGCAGGGCGAGTCGTTCCGCATTCGCGACGCCCGAAGTTGGACCGCGATGCTCGGCTACGGGATCCTGTGCCAGGCCGTCGCGTGGATCCTCATCAGTCGCGGGCTGGCGCTGGTCGAAGCCTCCCGGGTGGGGCTGATGCTGCTGGTTCAACCCACGCTGGCGTTCGTGTGGGACGTGGTGCTGTTCGCCCGGCCGACCGGTTGGACCGACATTGCCGGGGCCCTGCTGGCGCTGGGAGCGATCTGCCTGGGGACCACGTCGCGGGCGACGCGCTGAGGCCGCGTTCCGCCTCGTGTCGCGCGCTCCGTCACGGTCCCGATGCGATGCTATAATGACTCGGCCCCTTCCATGGGAATGGAAACATGTCGATGACACCCGAGGAACGGTTCACGAGGATGGAGAATCTCGTGTCCACGCTGATGGAAGGTCATGCGCTGCACGAGGCGGATATGCGTGAGATCCGCGAGAACCAGAAGAAGACCGACGCCGTGTTGTTGAAGTTGGCCGAGCACCAGCGGGCGATGGCCGAACACCAGCTTCGATTCGCCGAAAGCCATAGACGGCTGGCCGACAAGCAGACCAAGCTGACCGAAGCGCAGGCCGGGACCGAGGCGAAACTGAACGCCTTGATCGAGATCGTCGATCGCTTGATCCGGAATCGGGGCGGCCCCCTTATTCCCTGACAAAACCGGGTACGGTCCAGCGCTGAGCCCGGCCTGAGGGGAGCCCGTCCGCGTGCCGCTCAGGCGCTCAGGAAATCTCCGATTCTTCCCACCACCTCGGGCTTCTCGAGGTGGACCAGGTGCCCGGCGTCTTCGACCACGTCGATGGTGACGTCCGGCAGCGCCCGCTGCCAGGCCGCCGCCTGGGCCGCGGGGACGATCGCGTCCTCCGCTCCCCAGACGATCAGCGTGGGCGTCTTCAGCCGGTGCAGGTAACGCGGCAGCTTCAGGTCGTTGGGATGCTCCCACTGCAGGCGCGCCAGCGAGGTCGTTTCGCGGTACCGGTCGGCGATGAAGTCGATGTCGGGGTTCTCGGGCAGACGCGGCTTCAGGACGTCGAAGTTCTTGACCAGCGCGCCGATCACCTTCTCGCCGGGCAGCGCCAGGATGTCCAGCATCGGATGCTCCGCATCGAGCATCAGCGCGGGAGCGATCATCGCCAGCTTCCGGATGCGGTGGCAATGCTCGACGCCGAACTTGGCGGCCAGGTAACCGCCCATCGACAACCCCACCAGGTGGAACGTGTCGAGCTCGAGCGCGTCGAACAGCTCCAGGTAATGCATGACGTAGTCGTGCATCTCGTCCACGGAGGGGTCGTCCGCGGACTCGCCGAAACCCGGATGGTACGGGACGATGACCCGGAACTTCTCGGTCCACGGTTCGGTGAAGTCGAAGCCGTCGACGGTTCCCGCGCCGTGGAACAGAACGAGCGGCTCTCCGCGGCCGGCCGTGTGGACGACGGTGTCGACGCCGTTGACGTTCAGCGTCTGCTTCGCAAAGGTGCTCATGTGTCGTGTCCTTTCCTCATCCGGCGACTGCGGCGGGTTTCGGCGACCCGGTCCGCAAGCGCGGCATGACTTCCTCTGCGAACAGCGTCAGGTTCTTGGTCGTCTTCCAGTGCGGCATGTCCGCGACGTGCATGACGTTGTTCAGGTGGTTCGTGCCCATGCGCTCGGCCCACTCGCCCAGCAGGTTCGCGACCGTCTCGGGGGATCCGACGGCGACGAACGTGGACTCGCGGATATGGTCGAAGTCGAAACCGCCGTGCAGCCTGTCCGAGCCCGCGGCGCGTATCTTGAGCTGCTCGACCGAGATGTAGCCCGGCGGCGCCAGCCACTGGGGCGTGCTGCGCGCGAAGTCCTCGTAGAACCGCCTCAGGTGTCCCTTGTATTCCTGCTCGGCCTCGTCGTCGGTTTCGGCCACGTAGACGAACGTCAGCAGCGGCAACTGGTCGGGCCGCAGCGTGAAACCGTGATGCGAGGCGCGCTCCCGCAGCGTGTCGTTCAGCTCCTTGGCCCGGGCCTGGGTCGCGAAGACCGAGGAGTATCCGAATCCCAGTTCGGCCGCCAGCTCAATGGTCTCGGGGCTGCCGGTGCCGACGATGTAGCACGGGGGATGCGGCTTCTGGTAGGGCCGGGGCCAGGGGTTCAGGTAGCGGTACGTGAAGTGCTTGCCGTAGTGCGTCGTCGGCCCGTCCTCGGACCATGCCTGCAGCATGATCTTCAGGCTCTCGCGGAACCGCTCCCGCGCCGTCACCGGGCTCACCGAGTTGGCCCAGTACTCCATTCCGGTGCCGAGGGGCAGCGCGATCTCCAGGCGGCCTTCGGACAGCACGTCGAGGATGGCGTACTCCTCGGCCAGCCGGTTCGGCTGCATGAAGTTGGGCGGCACGCCCCAGACGCAGATGCGCGCGCGCCGGAGCCGGGGCAGAAGCGCGGCGGCCACGACGTTGGGCGTGGCCATCATGCTGTACACCGTGTTGTGGTGCTCGTTCAGCACGATGGCGTCGAAGCCGAGCCGGTCGGCCAGCACCAGTTGCTCGAAGTACTGCTGGTAGAGTCCGTGCGCCTTCTCCGGGTCGTAGTACCTGTTCGGGAAGTTCACCCAGGTGGACGCGAACTCCTTGTGGTTGTCGGGCAGATACACGTACGGCATGAAGTGCATCACGTCGAAACGCATGGAATCGCTCATTTCGGCCTCCGGATACGAGCTTCAGTGGATATCATTTCAAGGGACGGAAAATCAAACGGGCCGGGCGCGAACGGTTTCGGCGCCGGGTGCTCGGCGCCGGTCCGAACCGCCGGCTCGGGAGTCGTATGGACATGCATCGTCTTCAGATCGTTTTTGCCGCGTTCCTGATCCTGGCCGCGGGTTCCGTGATACCCGCGTCCTCGCAGCGGGGCGGGGGGGACGCCCCGGCCGCCCGTCCCGCGCCGCGCCACCCCGACGGCCGTCCCAACCTGGGTCCGCTTCCCGGCGAGACCGGATTGTGGGTCGGCAACGGCGGCCGGTTGGCCGTCAATCCCAACAACTACGAGTATCGAAGGACTCTGAACGCTCCGATCCACATCGACGACGTGCCGCTGAAGCCCTGGGCGCGCGCGATCGTGGACGAGCGGCACGTCACGTTTCTCAGCTACGAACCTCACGCCCGGTGCAAGCCGTCGGGCGGCCCGCGCGAGTTCGTCACGCCCTATGGGCTCGAGATCGTGGACCTGCCCGAGCTGGAGCGGATCTATATCTTCGACATCGGCGGCCCCCACACCTACCGGATCGTCTACATGGACGGACGGAGCCACCCTGAGAACCCGACGCCCAGCTACTATGGGCACTCCATCGGGCGATGGGACGGCGACACGCTCATCGTCGACACCGTGGGTTTCAACGAGCGGTTCTGGATGAATCGCGACGGGTTGCCCCATACCGACCGGATGCGCCTGATCGAACGGATCACCCGGACCGACTTCGACACGCTGCAGTACGACGTCACGATCGACGACCCCGGCGCCTACGACGCGCCGTGGGAGAGCGGGTTCTCGATCCAGTGGACGCCCGACCGGGAGATCTTCGAATACATCTGCCAGGACAACAACACGTTCCCGTCGAACATCATCAACGCTTACGGCGAGGCCGAGACGCCCAGCCGGGTCGTTCCGTAGCGAGTCGCCGCCGGGTCTATTCGCCCAGTCGAAGGGCCGCCAGGGAACCGGGGTGGCCGGGGCCGGCGATCTGCACGACGACGTACTGCCGGCCCTGGTGCAGGTAGGTCATCATGCCGTACTGCCCGGAAGCCGGAATGGGTACGGTGCCGACGCGTTCGCCCGTGCGCTTGTCCACGGCGTGGAGCAGGGGATCGCCCTGGGTCCCTTCGGCCGTGATCAGCAGCGTCCGGGTGGCGAGGGTGACCGGGTGCGATGTCTTTCCGGTGACGGGAAGGTCCACGCCGGCCAGCGCCGGGTGATCCCGGATGCGTTCGGGCGTATCCCCGTTCGGGATCTCCCACAGGTGCTCCCCCGTGTTCATGTCGATGGCGACGATCCGGCTGTACGGCGGCTTGAATATCGGCAGGCCCCGGGGCCCGCCGAAATCGCCCCGGTCGGCGACGACCCAATCGGCGATGGTGCGTCCGGTCGTCAGCGGATCGTCCGGTTCATCCATTTCGTGGCCGGGGACGATGTTCTCGGAACGGCATCCGCGAAGAGTCGACACGTAGAGGATCCCCGTCTCGGGATCGGCCGACGTCGGCCCGTAGATGTTGGTGGCGCCGGAGGGACAGCTCACGAACGAGCGCAGCCCCGAGGGATGCCCCACCTGGATCGGGGGATTGTAGAGCGGTCCCAGCCGGTAGTTCCGGACGATCTCGAGAGCTTCGGCGCGCAACTCCGGGGTGAAGTCGATCAGCATGTCCTCGGTGAGCGCCTGCATCTCGTAGGGCGCCGGGCGGGTCGGGAACGGTTGCGTGGGCGAGAGCCGTTCTCCGGGAATCTCGGAGGGCGGCACTTCGCGTTCCTCGATGGGCCACACGGGTTCGCCGGTCGCACGGTCGAACGTGAAGGCGAACCCCTGCTTCGTCGTCTGGATCGCGACGGCCCTCGGACGCCCGTCGACCGTCACGTCCAGGAGCACCGGGGCGGTGGGGTTGTCGAAGTTCCAGATGTCGTGGTGGACCATCTGGAAGTGCCACACCCGTTCGCCGGTCCGCACGTCGAGGGCGATGATGCTGGTGCCGAACAGGTTGTCCCCCGGCCGGAAACCTCCGTAGAAGTCGATCGTCGGAGGGTTGGTCGGGATGTAGACGATCCCGCGCTCGGGATCGGCCGACATCGGCGCCCAGGACGACACGTCTCCCGTGGTCATCCAGGCGTCGTTCTCCCACGTGTCGTGCCCGAACTCGCCCGGACGGGGAATGACGTGGAACTTCCAGAGGAATTCTCCGGTGGAGGCGTCGTAGGCCAGGATGTCGCCCGGGATGTTCTCCGTGCGGGTCTGGTAGTACCCCTGCTCGTGGACGTTGCCGACGATGACGACCCCGTTCACGACGATCGGCGGGGACGACGTGCTGAGGTTGCCCAGGTCGCGCGGGATCCCGTGATCCGGGTCGTAGGCGTAGCCGGACTGCAGCCAGGGCTCCCAGTCGCCGACCAGGTCCGGCAGCATGTCGACGACGCCCGTGGCCGCGAAACCGTCCAGCGGCACGGTCGCGCCCCAGCCATCGATCGGCCGCCCGGTCTTCGCGTCCAGCGCGTGGAGGAAGAACCCCGGACTGCTCATGAAGATCACGCCGCGGCCGTTGACCTCGGCCCAGGCGACACCCTTTCCGTAGCTGTTGCGCATGCCGCGTTCGTATCGCGTCGTGTGCGGCTCGCGAAACGTCCAGACGGTCTCTCCGGTGCCCGGGTCGATCGCCGAGACGGTCCGGCGCGAGCCGGCGACGGTGTACAGCAGCCCGTCGACGTAGAGCGGCGTCGAGCGGGAGACGTAATCGACGGTCGGGCCGTAGTTGTCGCCGCGCCAGACCCAGGCGACTTCCAGGTCCTCGAAGTTGCCGCCGTCGATCTCATCCAGCGCCGAGTAGCGCGTGTGGCCGGCGTCGCCGCCGATATAGCGCCATTCGCCGGCCGGGACGCCCGCTTCCTGCGCGGGCGCCGGCGGCGTGACGGCCAGAAGACAGATCGGAAGCATCCACGGCCTCGGAACGCGGCGTCGGTTGGGCAGGATCATGTTCGGATTCTCGATTCCGCGGTCAACGTCGACAGTCGGCGCCGGCGCGCTCGCCCCGGACCCACGCGGCCAGCATCTGCCATTCCGGATCGTCCCGGGACATCCATCGCCGGACCCCGTTGTGCGCGTAGTCGCCGCCGCCGTCCGGATGGAGCGGATGCATCAACAGGCGGCTCTGGGCCGGGAAACCCGGCGCGATCAGCCGCGTCACGATCTCGAAGTTCCGCCGTGATTCTTCCTCGGTCCAGACGCCGCGGCCGTCCGGGATCCCCTGCAGGAAGGCCGAGCCGCCCTCGGTGTGGCACTCGGTGCAAGGAAGGCTTCCCGGGACGGCGTTGATGAAGATCGGCTGGACGCAGGCCCGGAAGAACGCGTAGTCGACCTCGCCCTCGGCGGGCGCCGGGCCCGAAGCGGCGCGAACCCACGCCGCGATGGCTTGCCACTCCGGATCGTCGCGCGACGTCCAGAACTTGCCGCCCGTGTGCGACGGCGTTCCGCCGGCCGGCGCCGCCAGCGGCTTGCGGAGCAGGCGGCTGTTGTCGGGATCGCCCGGCGCCACGAGGCGGGAGACGGCTTCGAAGTTGCGGCGGGACTGGTCCTCGGTCCAGAAGACGCCGCCGTCGGCGTCCTCCTCGAGCGTTTCCAGCGCGAGCCGCGTGTTCGTCTGCCACGTGTGACACATGACGCAGGCCGGGTTGCCCGGGTCGGGGGGCCGAAAGTCGCCGCGGGAACGGATGAAGATCGGTTCGACGGTTTCGCGGTAGACGTCGAAGTCCAGGCCCTGACGGGCCACCGCGGCCGGGGCCGCGGACAGCGCCAGAACGCCGGCGAGGGCGGCCGCCATCGGGCTATTCATCGCCGACTCCCGGGATCTCGATGCGGCCGGCCGGGAGGACGTGCGTCGAGTTGCGTTTGGGTGCGTGGCCCACCGGGATCCGGGCGACGATCTCCATCGACTCCAGGTCGACGGCGACCGATTCCATCGTGCCGACGACGCTGACGTAGAGAATGCGGCTGTCGGGCGTGGCCGTCAGCCACTGCGGGGAAGCGCCCACCTCCACGCCGCCGATGAACTCCAGCTCCGGAAGGGACCAGCCGTAGATGCGGCTGTCGAGCAGGCTTGCGTACCACAGCGCAGACTGGTCGGGGAGGACGAGCAGGCCGTGGCCCGTTCCGTCCTGAATGCCGTCGAAGTTCTGCCGCGACACCGGCAGCGGCGGCGGGCTGATGAAGTCGACGGCCTCCCGCCGGTCCCAGTCGACGACGTAGAACCCGTTCAGCCGGGTGGCTTGGGCGAACACGCGCCGGGTCGAGCCGTCGGGGTTGTATTCCAGCGCCATCGGCCGCACGCGGTGGCCGTCCAGAGCCACCCCCCAGACGATTTCGTCGGTGCGTGCGTCGATCACCTGGATCGTGTGCTCGTCCACGTTCGACGGCGTCGCGCCCAGACCCGCCACGATGAACCGGTCGTCCGCGGTCACGTAGACGTTGTGGACGCCATGGATCATCTCGATGGTCTTCACGACGGCGTGAGTCTCCAGGTCGATGACCTGGGTGTAGGGCGCCCCGCGGATGCCCACGTACATCTTCCCGAGGGATTCGTTGATGACCAGCTTGTTGGGCTGGTCTATGAGCGGGATGTGCATGATCGTCCGCAGCGTGCGCGTGTCGACGACGTCCACCGTGTCGTCGCGCTCGTTCGCGAAGTAGTAGTAGTGGCCCTCGGGATGGTCCACGGCGGCGTGAGCGCGCGGCACGTCCTCGATGACGGCGACGACCTCGTGGGTCGCCGGATCGATGACGTGCGCGTCGGTGCCGGCGGAGTTGGTCTGGATGATCCGGACGATCGTCTCGTCCTGCGCGTCGACGGGCGCCGTGAACAGGCCCAGGCCGGCCGCGATTGCGCACAGGCGATTCGTTGCAGTAGTCATGCGTCCTCCACGCCATCCGGCGGGATCGTGGGTTTACGGAATCATACACCGCACCGGGGCGCCGGACGAACGACTGGACGGCGCGAAAATCCGTGGCGGGACGGAACTCGCGGTTGATAAGATGCGCCGAACGGCCGGCCGGCTTCGTGGCGAGTCATCGACGATCGGCAGACGACATGAACCTCAAGCAACCCATCCTGGGCGTCTCGGCGACGGTCCTCGTCATGGTGATCTCGCTCGGTTTCGTCTCATTGTTCGACTATGCGACGTTCGCCGGATGGGTGACCTTCGGGTTGATCTGCCTCATTCCGACGTCCATCGTGATCGACGTCACCTGGGGCGGCCGTCATCCGCGTTCCGCCGCATCGCGGTCCCAGCCGTCGCGGGGGATCCTGCTGCTCGGGGTCACCGCGGCCGCCGGCGGCGCCGTCGGCGCGGTCTACTTCTTCACCATCGGTGGCGGCATCGATCCTCCCGCCCCGATGCTGGTGCATGCGGCGATCGTGTCGGTCCCGGTGACCTTCTGCTTCACGATCATGTTCGGGGGGTGGCCGTTCGTCCGGATCCGGAATCCCCTGGCGGCCGGTTGCGTGTTGCTGGCCGCCGCCTACGCGCTCAACTACGCGCTGTTCCAGATCTTCTACGATTACGGCTTCATGGCCGACGCGCCCGTCTACGCCGCGTCGATCGACCCCGGCGGCATGTTCAACGCATGGAGCGCGGTCACCTTCGCCGTCACGTCGTTGTCCATCATGTTCCTGTTCCTGCACTTCGACCTGTGGCCGTTCGCCATCGCCCCGAGGCTGCTGAGACAGCCGGTGCTGGGCGTCGTCTGGACGGCGACCGCGCTGGTCCTGGGCGGTCTGGTCTTCCACCTGGGCGTCGGCGTCATGGCGATGGACTCGGTGCTTTTCATGGTGGCCGTGCCCGTCCCGTTCATCTTCGGTTCGATCGTCATGTTGAAGATGCTCCAGGCCTCGGTGTTCCGAAACGTGAAGCAGCCGCTCCGGGGTCTCCTGAGCGCGGGCGCGGCGGCCGTCGGCGGGGCGATCCTGGCCTGGCTGTACGGTGTGTCGGCGCCCCTGCTCGCGGGCGAGTTGGGCTCGGGCCCGCCGGAATACGAGTTCGAAATCTGGCTGGCGTCCGCGCTGCTGGGCGTGACGTTCCCGTTTCTCGCCTTCTCGGCCGACTTCTTCCGGATGTGGCCGCTCGGAAAACCGGATACGGACTGACGGCTCGACGCGCCCCTATTCCAGCTCGGAGCGGAGCCAGGCGTCCAGGCGTTGCAACCCGGCGATCCGGTGTCTCCGGCTCGCCTCGGCGTCGCCCAGTGCGGCGTAGGCGTCGGCGAGGGCCCGATGGACGAGCGCGTTGTCGCTCAGCCCGAGCTCGATGACGGTTTCCAGGCGCGCCGCGGCGTCATCGTGACGGGCGAGCCGGGACTCGGCCACGGCCAGGTTCAGACGGAACAACGCCACGTCGGGATGCGCGTCGATCGCCTCCCGGTAGAGCTGGAAGCCCTCTTCGCGTCGGCCGCCGGCGAATGCGGTCCGGGCCTGGTTGTCGAGAGTGGAGAGTTCCTGACCGAGGCGATCGGCGGCGCCGGCCTCGGCTTCCTGCTCGCCGTAGCGCATCAGCTCGGCGCGCCCCTCCTCGACGCGCCCCATCCGGACCAGGGCGGTCCCCAGCACGTAGCGGGCCCGTCGGAGATCGGGCCGGATTTCGAGAACGCGCCGCGACGTCGAGACCGCGTCCTCGAACCGGCCCGCGCCCAGCTCGGCCTCGGCGATCCGGTGAAGCAGGTCGACGTTGCCGGGGTTGCTTTCCACCATGGCGTCGTATTCGGCCAGCGCGTCGTCGAACCGGTTGTTGACGTAGTGAAGCCCCCCCAGCTCGAACCGAGCACCCGGGTTGCCGGGATCGATCTCCAGCGCGCGTCCATAGGCCGCGACCGCGTCCTCGTACTGGACCAGGCTGCCGTAGGCGTCGCCGATCCGCTGATGGAAGTAGCTGGCCGGGATCACCCCAAGGCTCGGATCGACGCGCGCGTCGCCCGACATGCCGATCGCGCGTTGGAAGTCGTCGATGGCCTCGCGGACGCCGCCGGAGTCCAGCCGGTGGTCGGCCAGCTCCCGGAGCGACGCCGTGGAATCGGGAAAGGCCTCCACGGCCACGGTCAGCGTGCGTTCCGCCTCGTCGGCCATCCCGGCCGAATCGAGGATGCCGGCCATGGCCCAGAAGGACCGTTCCGCGAGCGGCGCGCGCCGGAGGGCCGCGGTGTGACGTTCCCGGGCGGCGTCCAGGTCCGCGTCGGGGAACGGGCTGAGCAGAATCACGTCCGTGAACGCGTCCAGGGCCTCGGCAACGCCCGCGTCGCGGTCCGCCGTGGGCCGTCCCCAGGCGACTTCCATCGACCGCACGTACAACCGCTCGGCCTGGACCGCGTCGCCCTCGATCTGGACCAGAGCCGACAGGTTTCGCAGGCTTTCGACGAGCAGGGGACGGCCGGCGCCTCCGAGCGCCTCCGCCTGGGCCACGGCCTGCCGGAAGAGTGCTTCGGCGTCCGCGCCGCGGCCTCCGATCAGCGCTTGCCGTCCGGCGTCGGTCACCGACAACCAGGCGTCCTCGGCTTCGGTCGCCAACCTGAGAATCACCCAGCGGCCGTCGACTTGGATCGCGGGGCTCGTTTCGCCTCGCTCCACGCCGGACAGCGCTTCCCGGAATTCCGGCCGCAGGTCGCCGATACGTACGGTTCCCAGGTAGCCGCCGGACGCCGCGGTCGGATCCAGGGAATGCGTGCGGGCCAGCTCGCTGAACGAGTCGCCCGCCGCGACCCGCGCCCGGAGCGTTTCGGCCGTGGACGGAGAATCGGTCTGGATGAGGCGCACGCCGACGGCGGCGTCCTGGTAGGCCGCGCCGGTCGTCCACGCCGCGAGCAGCGCGACCGTCAGGGGGAGCCACGCGGGCCGCGGATGTTCGTGCATGGTCAGTCGCTCCCCGGCCCGGGCGCCTCCGCCTCCCGCTGCTCCCTGTAGATCGCCCGGTGCCGTCCGCTCGCGTCGGCGTTTCCGATCCGATCGTATTCCCGGGCCAGACGCAGGTGCGTGAGCGCGTCGCCGAGTCCCAGCGCGATGATTTCCAGGTAGGTCTGGGCGGCGTCCTGGTGGAGGCCCGTACGGCTCTGGATGGCGGCCAGGTTGCCGTAGAGAAGCGCCTCGTTCGGATGAAGCGCAATGGCCTCCCGAAGCCCGGCGATCGCTTCGGCGTTCTCGCCCGCGTCCAACTGCGCCAAGGCGTTCTGGTTGCGGGCCATGACGTCGCGTACGCGCTGTTCCTCGGCGATGGCCGCCTCCTGCGCTTCCTGGTAGGCCTCGATCTGGCGCCGTCCTTCCTCGGTCCGTCCCAGGCGGACCAGCGCTTGTCCGCGGATATAAGCCGCGGGCAGGAATTCAGGATCGAGTTCGAGAACGCGCTCCGAGGCGGCGAGCGCCCCTTCCACGTCGCCCCGTCGAAGCGCCGTCTCGGCCAGTCCGTGGTGGGCGTCGGGGCGCGCCGGATCCAGCGCGGCCGCCCGGGCGTAGGCCGCCGCCGCCGCTTCGGCATCGTTCCGGCTCAGGTACAGATCCCCTTTCGCCAGGAACGTGTCGACGTTTTCGGGATCGACCGCCAGGGCCCGGTCGTAGTATTCCAACGCCGGCTCGAACTCGATCAGGTCGTAGTGGATGTCGCCCATGGTCTTGTAGACCACCTCGAACGGAAGTTCCTGACCCGAGTCCAGGCCGCGCTGGAACTCGATGAGGGCTTCGCGCAGACTTCCCGCCTCCACGTGCAGACGGGCCAGTCCCAGGTGCGCCTGCCCCGACGCGGGAAACAGCTCGACGGCGCGGTTCAGGAGGGACTCGGCGTCGCTTCCCATGCCGGCCGCGAAGAAGACGTCCGCCGCCTCGAGGTACAGGAGTTCGTCGCCCGGCGAAAGGAGGATCGCGCGCTCGTACTCGTCGATCGCGCGCTCGTACTGGCCGTCCATCGAGTAGGCCATGCCCAGGAATCGCCGGGCCGAGGCGTCGCGGCCATTCAGGACGACGGCCTCTTGCAGTTGATCGATGGCGTGCACCGGGCGCCCGGTTCCGATACGGAGCTCGCCCAGCCGCAGCCTGGGAAAGAACATGCGCGGATCGATGGCCACCGCGCGCTCGAATGCACCGATCGCGTCCTCGGTCCGCCCCAGCGCCATGTAGACCTCGCCGAGCTGGTCGACGAAGCGCGCATCGGCCGCGTCGAGCGCGGCGGCGCGGGATGTCGCCTCCAGGGCGGCCTCCGGCTGGCCGAGATGCATGTGCGCGATGCTCAGGCCGAACCACGCTTCGGCGTTCGAGGGGTCGGTCTCGACGTCGGCGGTGAGCACGCGGACGGCGTTCTCGTAGGTTTCGCGGTCCTCGGGGGACTGGCCCGCGAAGAACAGGCCGAGGAGCGTCGTCAGACCGACGAAAACGCGCATCGGATGAATCTTACACAAAAAAGGCTCCCCCGCCGAAGAGGGGGAGCCTCCACTGGCATGCAGTCCAAAGTGGGCCTAGAACTCCAGGCGGATCTTGAACTGGAACTGCCGCGACTCGGGGAACTGCGACGTGGCCGCGCCCTTGCCGCCCAACTGGCCGAACGGCGTGCCGCCCGCCAGGTTCACCGATGCCGTGCCGCGGTTGTTCCCGCTGCCGGGACCCGGCGTCGGATGGTTGAAGATGTTGTTGGCGTCGATCCGCAGCTCGCCTCTCCAGGTCTCGCTGATCTGGAACCCCTTGGAGATGGCCATGTCGACGCCCCAGTAACCCAGTCCGTAGAGCGTGTTCCGCCCCAGGCTGCCCCGGGTGCCGGGACGCGCGTTCTGCAGGATGATGTTGCCCGACGGGTCGGCGATCGCGTTCAGCGTGCAGAACCCCTGCAGGCTCGCGGCGATCGTCGCGCACTGCGGGTCGCGGACCTTGGAGTACGCGACCGGGAAGATGTTGCCGAAGTCGGCGCCGCCTTCCCAGTGGTTGCCCATGGTGGACGTGTCGAAGTCGCCGACCAGATCGGGAACCCCGTTGCCGTAGAGCGTGTTCTGCGCCCCGACCGTCATGGGCCGTCCCGACTCCAGGTTCACGATGAAGCTGGCTTCCCAGTCCTCGATCAGGCGGGCCAGCAGGCCGGAGGCGTTGCCGGCGATCAACTGATTGGGCCCGATCGGCAGGCGGAACGTCCCGTAGGACTGGAACGAGTGCAGCCGGTGCGAGGCCAGGAGCGAGTAGTCCGCCGCCTGGTTGAAGGGATCGGTGTATCCGGACAACGGCACGCCCAGATTTCGGCTCCACGTATAGGTGTTCTGCAGGTTCAGCCCGTAGGTCGGCCGCAGCGTCCCCTGGATCTGGAACGAGTGGTAGTTGGAATACCCGGCGTTGGTGCTCAACGTGGCGCCGTTGTACTGCGGGTTCGTGATGATGAAGTTGTCCGGGTAGCCGTTCAGCCGCAGGACCTCGCCGACGACATTCGGGTCGTTCGGCGGGAGCCCGCGGTTGCCGGGGAAGAAGTTGAAGTAGTCCAGTCTCGCCAGCGAGTTGGCTACGCCGGAGTAGTTGCCGTTGGCCAGGTTCGTCCGGAACGTCCGCGACGCGCGCATGTGCGCGGCCCCCGTGTCGCGTGGACTCGACCCGACCGGACCCCATCCGAAGCCGGCGACGTTGACGCCTTCCAGCATGTCGTCCAGGAGCGCGGACTCGCCACCGCTTCGAGCGGCGTCGAAGGCTTCCTTGAGGCCGTTTGTCAGGAAGTTCGGCGAGTTGAGCTGCAGGCTGCTGAAGTTGTTGCGGGTCATCGTGCCGATGTAGCGGAGGTCGACCGAGAAGTTGTTGGCCACCTGGTGTGTGATCGACAGCGTCAGGTTCTGAACATAGGGGTTGACGCGGTTCTCGTCGTACGCCGTGATGCTCAGCGACCGGTCGCCGATCGGAAGGACGCGCGCCGGCAGGATGGGCGGATCCGGCGGAATCACCTCGGCCAGGTTGGTCAGGTCCAGGTAACGGGTGCCGTTGTCGCCTCCGGTGAACGCGTTGTAGAACGTTCCGGGCTGTCGCGCGATCGTGCTGGACACGCCGCTCATGTTGCCGCCGCCGATGTACTGGATCTGGTATCCGCCGCGAACGACCGTCGCGTCCGTGGCGTTCCACGCGAATCCCAGGGCCGGCCCGAAGTTGTTAAGGTCCCGGTTGTAAATCGCCCGGTTCGGGTTCGGCGAGTTGGGACCGACGAACTCGATCTGGGTGACGTCGGCGCGTGCGCCCGGCTGTGCCCAGCCGTTGATGTCGCGTCCGGAAATCCCGAAGATCGCCCCCGGCCCACCGGCGAAGGAGCCGGTCAGACCCGACGTCTCGAACGGGACGCCGTAGTAGTCCCACCGTATTCCGAGGTTCAGCGTCAGGTTGTCGAGCACCTTCCAGTCGTCCTTGTAGAAGAACGCGAACTCGTATTGACGCACGTCGCGAATCTCGATGCTGTCCACCGAGGGATCGTTCCACCGGACCCCGGCGTCTTCCGGATTGGCCAGGAAGCGGTAGAGGTTCACCTCGCTGAGCGACCCGGCCAGGTAGACGAGCATGTCCTCCATCCGTCCCCGGTTGCCGCTGTTCTCGGTGCCGGCCAGGCCCGGCATGTTCGTCGAGTTGATCCCGGTGACGCGGAACGCGTTCATCTCGCCGCCCTTGGCGTTGGGATACAGGCTCGACGTGGGGTTCGAGCCGCTGTTCATGCTCTTCGAGCTGGCGACGCGGAACACGCCGCCGAGCTTGTGGGCGTGGTTGCCCGTGGTCAGGCTGACCGTGTCGGCGAACGTGTACCGCGGGCTGTTGTCGCGCAAGGTAATGTGCCGGAATGTTCCGCCGCGGCTGCCGATCGGGCTGGAATAGAACAGGGAGTTGATGCTGCCGCCGCAGCCCACCGAGCCCGCCACGAAGAAACCGGGCGCCGTGCAACCCAGCGTCGGTTCGATCGTCAGGCCGTTGACGACGGGGAATTTCTCCTTGAGCGCCTCGCCCTTTTCCGGATGGTCGAACGGCATGTAACCGTTCGACCCGTTCCGGGACATCCCGAAACGCGCTTCGTTGACCATGTTCGCAGCCAGCGTCGAGGTGAACACCGTGGTCAGGACCTGCGGCTGGCTCCAGTTCACGGGCTCGACCGAGTTCGGCCACGTCGGGCCGCCGTTCCAGGCGCGCGTCTGCTCGAAGCTCCAGGAGCCGTTGAACTTGTGGTTCGGGTTGAACTGGTGGTCGATGCGGACGTTGATCTGCTTGACGTCGGTGTCCTCGCCGATTCCGAAGCGGTTGTCCTGTCCGTGGAGCGTACGCAGCCATCGGTGCGAGGCGAAGTTCAACCCGTCGCCGGCGTCACCGCCGGGCCCGCCGGGCGTGTTGTAGGCGTTCGGCTCCGGCATTTCCGCGAGGAACACGTTCTGGACGATGCCGCTGCGGTCGAACGTGGATCGGAGCGGATCCCACGGATTGGCGGTGTCGACCATGGCCGCCAGGTCCGAGCAGTCGGCGGAGCTGGACGTGGCGCCGGCCGGGAGCGGACCGAACACCGACGCGTAACGGAGGATCCCGTTGTGCGGCGTGCCGTCCGGATTGGTCGCCGGCGGACGAGGCGAGCCGTCCTCGTTGACGACCGCGATCGTCGGCGTGCGTCCCATCACCGTCTGCTGGCGGGCGTTCCCGTTGTTCCAGTTGTCGAAGTAGCGGAAGATCCCGTTCCGAGCGCACGGCGTCAGCGTCAGGATGTTCTTGTCCGAGCGCGTGCGCGCCCACCCCTGGTCGTAAAGGACGAAGAAGTGCGTCTGGTTCCGGACGATCGGGCCGCCGATGGAGGCGACGGCCTGGGGGATGTTGCGCCAGGGCGGCGTCGAGCCGGACCGGTTCGAACCCCACGTGTTCGCGTCGAGCCAGGAGTTCTGCACCGCGTATTCCAGGGCGCCGTGGTACTCGTTGGTGCCGGCGCGGGTGGAGACGACGAACTGGCCGTTCCCGCGGCCCATCTCGGCGTCCACGGGCGCCAGGATCAGCTTGACCTCGCCGACCAGGTCGGGATGGAGCCGGGGGCCCGAGTCCATCACGCCGTTGGGCCAGCGCTGGTTGTTGACGCTGATGCCGTCGCGCTGGACGTTGACGTCCCGCGCGCTGACGCCGGCGAACGTCGTCTCCTCGGCGCCGAAGATCGGGTTGGTGCTCAGCGTGACGCCCGACATCACCCGGACCAGGTCGAGGACGTTGTTCTCCACCAGCGGCAGGGCCGTGACTTCCTCCTCCTCCAGGACGTCGCCGACCGTCGAGCTGGATTCCAGGAGCAGCGTGTCGCCTTCCACGCTGACCTCGATGGCGGTCTCGACCTGGCCGACCTGGAGCTCGACGTTCAGCCGGACGTTGCCCTGGTTGAGCAGCTCGACGCCGGTCGCGCGGAAGGTCTGGAAGCCGGGCAGCGTCGCCTCGACCGTGTAGGCGCCCGGCAGCAGGCTGGCGAAGTTGTAGGCGCCGGCCGAGTTCGACAGGACCGTGTTGGCGACGCCGGTGTCGTCGTGGGTCGCGGTGACTTCCACGCCGGGAATCACGGCGCCTGTGGCGTCGGCCACGTTGCCGCTGATGCGGCCGTTGCCGAACTGGGCGAAGGCCTGCGTCGATGCGCAGACCGCCACGACGGCGGCTGTTGCGAGTAATCGTTTCATGACTGGAATCTCCTCCATCCGCCTCGACGGCGCCGGGCAGGGCGCCGTTCGGGCCTGAGGTGTTTACTTAATCGCGTTCGCCGGCCGGAGTCAAGCATGCTGACGACCCAGCGCTTGTCTGCGTCCCCGCGTATGATCCGGTCTTCGATCGTCACGTCGCGGTCGTCGTGGCGCGCCTGTTGTTCGGCGACGGCCGCCAGGCCGTGCGTTCGCCGGCTCCGGGGCAATGTCGCCGGGGACGCGGTTGGCCTTATCTCCGGATGTGTGGAAGAATCCTTGGGCCATGACCTTGCGTTGTCGCACCCACGGCCCGTTTCCATGGCTGTGTGCGCTGCTGATCGCCGCGCCTGTTGCGGCCCAAGCCCAGGACTGGCCGCAGTGGCGCGGTCCGTCCCGCGACGGCGCGGTCCCGGCGTTCGAGGCGCCGGAGGCCTGGCCGGAGAGCCTGACCCTGCGGTGGCGCGTCGACGTCGGCGAGGGTTACGCCGGGCCGGTCCTGGTCGGCGAGCGCGTGTTCGCGTTCACGCGGGAGGGCGGCGACGAGGTGATGCGGGCGCTCGACGCGGACACGGGCGCCGAGCTGTGGCGCGCGGCCTATCCGGCGCCGTTCTCGTTCCTGCCCGCGGCCGAGCCGCACGGTCCGGGCCCCAAGGCCACGCCGACCCACGCCGGCGGACGCTTGTACACGCTCGGACTCGGGGGCGTGGTGACGGCCTTCGACGCGGAGACCGGGGACACGGTCTGGCGCGTGCCCGAACCCGAGATTGCGCCGTGGTACGGCACGGCCGCATCGCCGCTGGTCGATGGCGGCATGGTCGTCGTCCACGTCGGCGGGCACGACCAGGGCGCGCTGACCGCGTTCGACTCCGAAACGGGCGAGGTCCGTTGGGCCTGGGACGGGGACGGGCCGTCGTACGCGTCGCCGCGACTCGTCGAGGTGGACGGCGTCCGGCAGATCGTCACTCTGACCCAGGGAAAGGTCGTCGGCGTTCAGGCAGCGACCGGGGCGCTGCTGTGGGAGCGTGCGTTCAGCACGAACTTCACGCAGAACATCATCGATCCGATCGTCGTCGACGGCGGCACGGTCGTCATCTCGGGCTTCCAGGAACCGACCCAGGCGTTCCGCCTGGCGCGTGCCGGCGACGGCTGGACGATCGAGGACGCGTGGGCCAGCGCCGAGACGTCCCAGTACATGACCAACGGCGTCCTCCTCGGCGACGGCCGTCTGTTCGGCATGACGTCGCGGAACAGCGGGCAGTATTTCCTGCTGGACCTGGCGGCGGGCGAGACGCTCTGGACGAGCGCCCCTCGCCAGGCCGAGAACGCCGCCATCCTGCGGGCCGGCGACACGTTGCTGGTTCTCGAGGACGACGGCGAGCTGGTCGTCGGCCGCGTGTCGGACGGCGGGTTCGATGAGGCGGCGCGCTACGTCGTGGCCGGCAGCGCGACGTGGGCGCAGCCGGCCGTCGCGGGCAACCGCGTGTTCGTCAAGGACGTCACGACGCTGTCGCTGTGGACGATCGACTGAGTCGGCCGCGCCGGCGCCTCTAATTCGGACTGAAGGCCGGGCCGGCGTTCAGCGTCTGCTCGTTGACGAGGAAGCGCAGGTGGATCCGGTCCTCGTCGGCGTCGCTGTCGAGGAACGCGTCGAACTGCTGGCCGCTGAACGAGCCCATCACGCGCCACTCGTGATTGGTGTAGAGGACGCCCTCGAAAGCGTCCTCCGATATCTCGACGCGTTCCCCTCCCTCCAGGTAGAGCAGCGTGGCCCGGGCGACGAGGCGCAGCTTCTGATCGTCGTCCAGGCGCGACGTTCCGACGAGGAAGGTGAACCCCCAGCGCATCCTCAGAAGACGGCGATCGGGTTCAGCGGCGAGCCCGTCCCGCCCCGGATCGGGAGCGGCGCGGCCATCAGGAGGAACTCCCACCGGTTGCGCTCCGCCGCCGTTTCGGACAGCGCCTCAAGGTCGCAGTTGTCGAAGATGTGGACGCCCAGGTAGAGCAGGGCGAAGTCGTGGACGGCGCCCGGCAGCTCCGAGGGCGCCACGTAGAGCGGGTGGTCGCTTCCCAGCAGCGCCACGTCGCGTTCCCTCAGCCACGGGATCACCGACGGGTGCAGCCCGGCGGACCGGCCCCCGGGCCGGCGCCCCCGGAGCCACGGCCCCTCGGCGTCTCGGCGGGCCCAGACGCCGGTGCGCACGAAGAGCGCGTCGCCGGCCGACACGCGGACGCCGGTCTGCCGCTCCCATTCTTCCAGGTCCTCGACGAAGATCGGCGTGCCGGGCTCCAGGTAGGGGACCCCGCGCATCCGCGGGATGTCGATCAGGACGCCGCGCGTCACGATGCCGTTCTTCACGTTGTGGATCGAGTTGCGCGGATGGCCGTTCGCGACGACGTCGTCCGCGTCGGGCTCGTAGCCGTTGTAGAAGACGCCGTCGTCGTTGACGTGGGCCAGCGCGTCCAGGTGCGTGTGGGCGATGCCGTGGTAGCTGACCGCGATCCGGTCCGAGCTGATCCCCAGCATCGTGTGCTCGTACGGGTTGGCGTTGTCGACGGCCTCGACCGTGTCCGCGTCGCCGGCCAGCGACACGGTCACGCCGTCTTCGACCAGCGCCACCGCCTCCAGCCGCTTGGCCGGCGTGATCAGGTTGAGCGCCCCGATCTCGTCGTCCGCGCCCCAGCGGCCCCAGTTCGACAGCTCGCGGGTCCACCGTTCGTACTGGGCCTCGGTGACCCGGCGCTCGTCCGCTCCCGCCTGCGGCGTCGACGCCGGGAGCGTCAGGGCCCCGGCCAGAAGTGCGATCGCCAGGCCCGTTGCCGGTTTCCACATGGCAGCCTCCTTCTCGATGGACGATGGTACATCATCGGGACCGTATCGGAAGACGCTCCGCCGTCGATCCGTTACACTACCGTCCCGGAGGTGATCGATGCCCGATAACGCGGTGTTTCGCGCCCTGTGCCGGCGCCGGTTCCTGCAGTTCCTGGCGGGCAGTCCGGTCCTGGCCGGCGCGGCCCTCGGCGCAGGCGGACGTACATTCGGCGCCTATCAGGCAGCGCCGCCGATCGGAAACCCCGGCGACGCGCTCGACGTCTTCGACTTCGAGGCCGTCGTCCGCGAGACGATGCCCCCCGCGCATTACGGGTACATGGCGTCCGGGTCGGACGACGACGCGTCCCTGGCGCTCAACCGGGAAGGATTCGCACGGTATGCGATCCGCCCGAGGCGCCTGGTCGACGTTCGTCAGGTGGACACGTCGGTTACGCTCTTCGGCCGGCGCTGGCCCAGCCCCATCACGCTCGCGCCCGTGGGCGGCCAGCGGATGTTCCACCCCGACGGCGAGCTGGCCGCGGCCCGGGCGGCGCGCGTCGACGGCCACCTGCAGATCCTGTCGACGATGAGCGGGCACTCGGTGGAAGACGTGACCGAGGCCCGCGGCGGCCCCGTCTGGTACCAGCTCTATCCGCAGGGCAGCCTGGAGGTCGCGCGCGCTCTCGTCGCCCGCGCGGAAGCCGCCGGCAGCTCCGTCATCGTCCTGACGATCGACCTGCTGGCCGGGCGCAACATGCAGACCAGCGCGCGCTTCGCCCGGATGGACACGCGCAATTGCGAAAGCTGCCACGATCCGGAGAACCCGTTCGGGATGAAGCCGATGATCGCGGGCCTGGATCCGGACGTGGCCGCCACGATGGGGCCGAACACGGCCGTGGACTGGGACTTCGTCCGTCGGCTGCGCGACAGCGTCCGCGGTCGTCTGCTGATCAAGGGCGTCGAATCCGGCGAGGACGCGGCGATGGCCGTCGGCGACGCGGGCCTGGACGGGGTGATCGTGTCCAACCACGGCGGGCGCGCGGCGCAGACGGGGCGGGGGACGATCGAGGCGCTTCCCGAGGTGGTCGAAGCCGTCGGCGGGCGCGCGCCGGTCCTGGTCGACGGCGGATTCCGGCGCGGGACCGACATGTTCAAGGCGCTGGCGCTGGGCGCCGCGGCCGTCAGCATCGGCCGGCCCTACGTCTGGGGCATGGGCGCGTTCGGCCAGGCGGGCGTCGAGCGCGTCCTCGAGATCATGGACGCGGAGTTTCGCCGGACCATGCGGCAGGCGGGCGTCACGTCCGTCGACGGGATCGATCCGAGCTACGTCGTCCGCAGGTAGCGCCGGCGGCCCGATCGGCGGACGCGCCCCTATGCCAGGTCCTCGGGTCGGACCGGCAGCTTCCGGATCCGCTTGCCGGTTGCGGCGAATACCGCGTTGCCGACGGCCGGCGCCGTGGGCGGCGTCGACGCCTCCCCGACCCCTCCCGGCATCTCGCGGCTCTCCACGATGTGCGTCTCCACGCGGGGCATCTCGTCGAAGCGGAGCACCTCGAAGTCGTGGAAGTTGCTCTCGACGACGCCCCCGTCGTCGATCGTGAGGCCGCCTTTCATCTGGCTCAGGCCGTAGACGATGCCGCTCTCGATCTGCTGGCGGATGACGCCCGGGTGGGCGATGTGTCCGCAGTCGATGGCGCATGTCATGCGATGGACGCGGATGCGCCCGTCCTGGACCGAGGCCTCGGCGACGATCGCCGTGAAGCTGCCGATGTTGTTGACCGCGGCGATGCCGCGCCCCCGGCCCTCCTCGAGCGGCTCGCCCCAGCCCGCGCGCTCGGCCGCCGCGTTTACGACGTTGAGCATGCGGGGCGATTCGGCCAGCAGCCGCCGCCGGACCTCGACGGGATCGCGGCCGCCGGCCGCCGCCAGCTCGTCCAGGAAGCTCTCGGCGAAGAACGTGTTCTGCGAGTAGCCTACCGAGCGCCAGTACCAGGTCGGAATCGGCAGCTCCGGCGGCGCGTACCTTACGTGGATGTTCGGGATCGCGTACTCGATGTCGGCGATGCCCTCGACCGCGGTCCGGTCGATCCCGTTGCGCAGTCCGGCGAAGGACGGGCAGACGATGCGGGCGCCCCACGCCGTGGGCCAGCCCCCGGCGTCGACGGCGCCCGTCATCCGGACGTAGGCGGCCGGGCGGAACGCGTCGTGCCGCGTGTCGTCCTCGCGGGTCCATGTCACCTGCACGGGCCGTCCGAGCGCCCGGGAGAGCTCGACGGCGTGGACCACGTAACCGTCCCGGCTCTTGCCGCCGAACCCGCCGCCCATGGTCTGCGAGTGCAGGTTCACCTGCTCGGGCGCCAGGCCGGCCGTTTCGGCCGCCGTGTTGCGCGACTGAGTCTGGACCTGCGTGCCGACATAGACGTCGCACGCGCCGTCGCGGACGTCGGCGACCGTGTTGTACGGCTCCATCGAGGCGTGCGGCTGGTAGGCCGCCTCGTAGACGGCGTCGAGGGAATCGGATGCGCCGGCGATGGCCGCCTCGGCGTCGCCTTCCCTCCGCGCCTCCGCGCCCGGCTCCGACGCCAGCCGTTCGAAGTAGTCGCGGATCGTGGCGCTGGACTCGGAAGCGAACGGCCCGTCGTTCCAGTCGATCGACAGGGCGCGCCGGCCCTCCATGGCCGCCCAGGTGTTGTCGGCCACGACGGCCACGCCGCCGGTGACTTCCAGGACGTCGCGCACGCCGGGAGTCCGGCGCGCCGCGGCGTCGTCGAATCCGGCCACCGCGCCGCCGAAGACGGGCGGTTGGGCCACGACGGCATGGAGCATTCCCGGCAACCGGACGTCGATGCCGTAGCGGGCCCGGCCCGTGACCTTGGCCGGCGTGTCCAGCTTCGTCGGAGACGTGCCCAGCAGCTTGAACTGGGTCGGGTCCTTCTGGGCGACGTTGGGCGGAATCGGTATCCGCGCGGCCTCGGACGCCAGCTCGCCGAAGCGGAAGCGTTCTCCGGTCCGCGTGTGGACGATCGCGCCGTTCTCGGCGCGGACCTCGGACGGGGCGACGCCCCAGCGATCCGCGCCGGCGCGGACCAGCAGCTCGGCGGCCGTCGCGCCCGCCTCGCGCAGGCGGTTCCAGCTTGTGCGGACGCTGAGGCTGCCGAAAACGCCTTGATTCGGGCCGTAGGCCGGATCGACGGGCGCGAACCGGGTCCGCACGCGGGTCCAGTCGGCCTCGAGCTCCTCGGCCAGCAGCATGGACAGGGACGTCACCGTGCCCTGGCCCATCTCGGCCTTGTCGATGATCAGCGTGACCCAGTCGTCGGCGCCGATGTGGACGAACGCGTTGAGCTCGGCCGGCCCCGCGGCCTGCGCGGCGGCCGCCGCGGCGCCGGGCATGCGGAAGCCCAGGAGCAGGCCGCCGGCCCCCAGCGCGCCGGTCTTCAGGAAATCCCTGCGGTGGACGTGTCGGATGGCGCTCATGCCGCGCTCCCCGGCGCGGGTCCGCCGCCGGAACCCGACAGCTCGGCCGCACGGTGAACGGCCTCCCGGATCGCCTGGTAGGTGCCGCAGCGGCAGATGTTGCCGCGCATGGCGCGGTCGATGTCCGCGTCCGACGGGTCCGCGTTGTTGCGGACCAGAACGGCCGCCGTCATGATCTGCCCCGACTGGCAGTAGCCGCACTGCGGGACGTCGAGCGCGATCCACGCCTGCTGGACCGGGTGATCGCCCGCGTCGGAGAGTCCCTCGATCGTCGTGACGTCACGGCCGGCGACGTTGACCGCCGCCGTCTGGCACGACCGGGCGCCGGCGCCGTCGACGTGCACGGTGCACGCGCCGCAGAGCCCCATGCCGCATCCGAACTTGGTGCCGGTCAGCCCGACGATGTCGCGCAGGACCCAGAGCAGCGGCATCTCCTCGGGGACGTCGACGGTCCGGGGTTGTCCGTTGAGGGTGAACTCGATGTTGGCCATTCCAGACTCCTCTTCAGTTCTCGGAAACGGGCGCCGTCATGTCGCAATTGGCCGGCGCTACCGGGGTTGCACGACCGCATCGCCGAAGTCGTCGCGCAGACCGCCCAGCCAGATGTTGTTCTCCTGGCAGATGTACTCCTGGATCTCGCCGTCCGGGTCCCACATGATGTCGAACGCGATCGTCCACGGCTCGGTGTAGGCGCCGGGGTCGTCGATCGTCGCCTCGTAGTGGAGCGTGTAGAGGTCGGGCCGGGAGAACCGCTCGATGACGTGAAGCTGGTCGGTGTGGGGGTCCCCGACCATGTCGATCCAGTTGCCCTCGTTGTATCCCACGACGTCGACGACGAGCGTTTCGCACTTCCAGCGTCCGACCGCGTGGCCGAGCCATGTCGGGTTCAAGGCGTCGCCCGTGGGGTGCTCGCGGCCGTCCATGTAGATGATGCGCCAGATGTGCGCGCCGCCCTCGTAGATCATCACGATGCGTTCCTGCTCGGGCAACTGGAGGATCTCCATCGGGAACGGCGTCGTCATCAGGCGGGGCCCCGACGGCGGCAGGCAATAGCCCTGCGGATCGTACTTGGACAGCTCCTCGCGCCGCTGCATCGCGATGGCCCGCGCCCAGGGCTGGTAGGGAATCTCGTCGTGCGATGTCAGCACCGCCGCGTAGTCGCGGTGCTGCCGGAGCGACCAGTAGCCCTTGTTGGGCTCGATGGGGCCCAGGTTCGGGGTTCCGTCGGCCAGGCGCGGCGTCGGTGGATAGGGCCGGGGCCCGAGTTCGGGATCGGGGTTGACCTGCGCCGCGGCGGCGGACGCCGCTCCCGCAAGCAGTATCGTGAACATGGCGGCGGCCAGTCTCTTGCGCACGCTCGATGTCTCCTTGTCCGTGGTTCGGAAGCTCCTGCCTATCATCCACCAAACGGGCCGGAGGTCAAGCGGGAAGCGGCCGTCGGGCCGCCCGAAAAGTCGAACCATCGAGTTGTGGGCGGTTCCCATCCACGTCACGGCGACGGACAGCCCTGAGCGCGTGCTCGTGGTTGCCGTCCCGATCGCGCGACTCCGGGAGAGTCGCCTTGTCGACCGTTCCGTGGTTCCAGGCTAGTCGGTCGGCCGCACTCGGAGAAAACCGCGATCGTCCACCCGTATGATCAGGCTGTCGCCATAAACGCCGTGCAGGTCGACTCCAAGGTCTCCGCTCATCTTCAAGTGATCGTAGGCGACGTTGGCCCACTCGCCATTCGAACGATCGAGGTGGAGTATCAGGTGGTCGCCAGGTGCGTCATCAACCGTCTGATCGGGAACCCACACCGAGACGTACACGTCTCCGTCCGCCGTCATGGCCGCGCCGGTCACCTCGTGACCACCCGGAGTCGGCCACTGGCCCAAGAGAGCGCCGTCCGGCGCGATCTCCACCCAGAGGCGCTTCTGATCCATGATGATTCCGACCCTGTCCTCGATAGCGAACAGCGCCGTAGGGATCAAGAAGCCGAAGTTCGCCCCTTCCTTGCGGGAGATCTCCCACTCCGCATTCAGCGTTCCCATGGCGTCGTAGTGCGCAAGCACGTCCGAACGACTTTTTCGCCCCTGGACCCAAAGCGAACCGTCGGGAGCGAAACTGAGTTGCTCCGGTGCGAATTCGTCCGTGCGCGAAACGAACTCGACCTCCCCGGCCGTTGACAACCATCCGATCCCGTCCGCAGTGCGTCCTTCATCGTCCCGACCGATAAACGAAAACGCGGCGCGACGCGCCGGAGACACGGCAACGTTCGTGATCCGGACCCACGGAGTGGATGGAACGGCGATCGTCGCATCCGTCAGGAGCCGTCCCTGACTGTCGAACACTCGGACGAACGGCGGAAATCCATCCGAGAAATAGGCCTGAAATCCGTGGCGCCACCTCGGATAGAAATTGTCTGAGCCCGGCGGCTTCCATGACAAGATCCCGACCTCTACGAACTGTTCTGAGATGCCTGGCGATGCGGAAGACGAGTCCGTGAACTCATCCGGGCGTTGAGCCGTCGCCGATGATCCAATCACGGTGGTGAGCGTGGCGATGATCGTTGCCAAGCGTAAGCGTCGAAGCATCGGATCCTCCGCCGGGAACTCGACTTGGGCGTTGCGAACCACCGCAACCGTCGCCACGTCGTCGGCCCGGGGCGGAACGGCGCCGCGGCGGCCCGACTCATTAGACGTCTCGTTATGTCTTTGGTCAAGCTTTCGTGCCTCTGGAGGAGAATCACCGCGACGAAACCACCCGGATCACCGAACGGGATACGGCGTTTCGCCGACGACGCCGTCGCCTTCGAGTACGGTCACGATCCGGCCCGCCGCGATGTCCTCGATCACGTCGACGTTTCAGCCCGGCCACCGGATCTCGAGGCGCTCGGCCCGCTCCGCCGCGCCGAGTCCGAAGTGGACCCGCAGATCGCTTTGGGCGAGATAGCTGGAGCCGGCCTTGACGTGGCGGACGAGCCGCCGATCGCCGACCCGGAGCGTCAGCTCGGCGCCGACGCCGTCGCGGTTGCTCCCGGTCCCCACGGTGCGGACCAGGATCGAGCCGCCGGCGTTCTCCCCGTCGTTCCGCAGCAGGTCGGCCGTCTGGCCGACGTTGACGACGAGCAGGTCTTGGTCGCCGTCGTTGTCGATGTCCCCGGCCGCCAGCGCGCGGCCGACCTTCTCGAGCGCGAAGCCGGGACCGGATTCCGGGCCCACGTCGGTGAAGCGCCCGGTCCCGTCATTGTCGAGCAGCAGGTTGCGCTGCGGATAGGTCCGGTTGTCCTGGAACAGGGCCACGTTGTCGATGACCTCGCCGTTCGCGACGGCGATGTCCAGGTCGCCGTCGTTGTCGAAGTCGGCGAACACCGTGCCGAACCCAACGAAGGGCAGCGTGGCGCGGCCGGCGCCGCTCTCGTAGGTCGAGTCCATGAAGAGTCCCGCCCCCAGGTTCGTGTACAGGTTGTGCGTCTGCGTGGCCAGGTTGGTGACGAACGCGTCGGGGAGCCCGTCCCCGTCCACGTCGCCCATGTCCGTGCCCATTCCGGCCAGGGGCTCGCCGGCGCGGTCGACGGCCACGCCCGCGAACAGCGCGACCTCCTCGAACGCGCCGTCCCCGCGGTTGTGGAACAGGAAGTTGGGGACCGAGTCGTTGGCCACGTAGATGTCCGTCCAGCCGTCCCGGTCGTAGTCGGCGAAGACGACGCCCAGTCCCTTGCCGCCGGCGTGGTGGACGCCGGACGCGCGGCTGACGTCGGTGAAGGCGCCGTCGCCGTCGTTGCGGAACAGCACGTCGGAGCGGCCGTTGTAGACGTTGGGATGGCAGTAGACCGGGACGTCGCCGGTGTGCACGCACGGCTTGTTGTTGTCCACGGCGAAGTCGACGTAGTTCACGACGTAGAGGTCGCCGTCGCCGTCGTTGTCGACGTCGCCGAACGCGCAGCTCGAGCTCCAGAGGTCGTAGCCGGCGCCGGCCGCTTCGGTGACGTCGGCGAACCTACCGTCACCCTCGTTGCGGTACAGCCGGTTCGGGCCCATGCTGGTGACGTAGAGGTCGACGTCGCCGTTGTTGTCGTAGTCGGCCGCGCAGGCCCCCATGCCGTATCCCGAGACGCCGATCCCGGATCCCGCGGAGTGGTCCGTTAACGTGCCGTCGCCGTCGTTGCGGTACAGGCGGTGGGCCGCGGCGGCGGCCGCGCCGGCGTCGACGAACGAGCCGCCGTTGACCAGGAAGACGTCCAGCCAGCCGTCGCCGTCGTAGTCGAAGAACAGCCCGCCCCCGGACATGGTCTCGGGCATGTACTTCTCGGGCGTCGCCCCGTTTTCGTGCCGGAAGTCGATGCCGGCTTCCTCCGCCGCTTCGACGAACCACTGGGTGCGGGCCGAGCCGGGAACCGCCGCGCACAGGAGACCCGCGAGCACGATGCCGCGGCTGATCACGGTCCCTCTTCGCGGATGGTCACGTACCGGCCCGCGTCCATGCCCTCACGCGTCTCCGTGCGGCCGCCGGGCCAACGGATGCGGACCGCGTCGACGCGCTCGGCGTCCCCCAGGCCGAAGTGCAGGCGCATGTCGTTGTGCGACAGGTAGCTGCCGCCGCTTCGCACCTCGCGCACCTGGGTCCGGCCCCCGGCGTCGACCTCCACCCGCGCGCCGATGGCGTCGGGGTTGCCGGAGGCGGCCCGCAGCCGGAAACCGATCCAGTGGCGGGCGTTGCCGCCGTCGTTCCGGTAGAGGCTGGGGGGCGCGTTCGTGTTGACGACGACGACGTCGATGTCGCCGTCGTCGTCGTAATCGCCGAAGGCCGCGCCCCGGGCCGGATGCGGCACCGTCAGGTCGCCGCCCAGCTCCCGGCTGATCTCCTCGAACGTGCCGTCTCGCCGGTTGCGGTACACCTCCTTGGGCTGGAGGTACCGGCTGGCCTCGTTCAGCGTGTCGATGCCCGGATACACGTGGCCGTTCGCCACGAACAGGTCGAGCCAGCCGTCGTTGTCCAGGTCCACGAACTCCGTGCCCCAGCCCACGTGCGGGCGCGAGGCCCGCGCCGCGCCCGACGCCGCGGTCACGTCGGCGAAGAACATGTCCCCCAGGTTCCGGTAGAGCGTGTTGGTGTCCTCGGCGAAATGGGTCACGTAGATGTCGAATTGTCCGTCGTTGTCGTAGTCTCCGACGGCCAGCCCCATGCCGGCCTGGGCCTTTCCGAACAGGTTGAGCGCCGTGCCGGAGATCATGCCCAGCTCCTCGAACGCGCCGCCGCCCGTGTTGCGGAACATCAGGTTCTCCACCGAGTCGTTCGCGACGTAGATGTCCGGCCAGCCGTCGTTGTCGAAGTCGGTGAACACGGCGCCGAACCCGTAGTTTCCGGGATCGGCGATGCCGGCCGCGGCGGTGACGTCGGAGAACGCGCCGTCGCCGTCGTTCCGGAAGAGCACGTCCGCTTCGCCGGCGAGGCCCTTCGGTCCGCAGAACACGTTGAGCGCGGCCATGTACAGGCACACGTCGCTGCCCCGGCGCGCGATCACGGTATCGTCGAACGTCAGGTAGTTGGCGACGTAGAGGTCGACGTCGCCGTCGCGGTCGTAGTCGCCGAACGCGCAGTTCGTGCCCCAGCCCCGATCGGCGACCCCGGCCTCCGCCCCGCGCTCCTCGAACGTCCCGTCGCCGTTGTTCCGATAGAGGAGGTTGGGCCCGTTGGCCGTCAGGTAGACGTCGACGTCCCCGTCGTTGTCGTAGTCGGCGGCGCAGACGCCGAACGCCCAGCCGCGCGCGCCGAGCCCGGCCGGTCCGGTCACGTCTTCGAAGACCCCGTCCGTGTTGCTAAAGAGCGCCGCGACCGGATCGCCGCCTTCGCGGTACCGGGCGATCGTGGACCCGTTGGTGATCAGCAGGTCCTGGTCGCCGTCGCCGTCGTAGTCGAGGAACGCGGCGCCGTTCCCGTTGGCCTCGACGATGTAATCGTTGGCGCCCTCGCCGCTGAGGTTCATCAGCGTCAGCCCCGCCTCGGCGGCGACGTCGGGAAAGGCGGGGAAGTCGATGGACTGCGCGGGGCCGGGCCTCGGAAACAGCAGCAACGCCAGCAAGAGCCGCCACTTGGAAACGGCGAGTGTCGCGCGCGCTGCGGAGCTTTTCATTGCGCTGTACAGGATGCGCGGCAGCCGCGCCCGCGGGGTCCGGGAAGGCGCGGGGTTGCTATCCGA
Source organism: Acidobacteriota bacterium (assembly GCA_022821265.1). Classification (GTDB taxonomy): domain Bacteria; phylum Acidobacteriota; class Terriglobia; order 20CM-2-55-15; family 20CM-2-55-15; genus JAJEDW01. The sequence goes on along the minus strand of JAJEDW010000267.1, from coordinate 1,571 downwards.
AAGTGCGCCAAACCAGGGCCACCACGAACGCCAGCGTGAATCCGATCATCCACTGGAGCACGCGTATCGAGCCGCTGAGACGTGCGGTGGCGATGTTCAGATCGTCCTTGGTCGCCAGTTGAGCGACCAGTTCGGACCCGATCGCATCCGCCATCGCCTCGGCCTGATCCGGAGGTACTCCCGCGTCTCTGAGCTTGCGCGCGTAACGCAGCGTGTCGATGGCCGGGGTTGCCATGGGGTCATGCTAACTCGAATCGCCAGCGCCGGAAAGAGAAAGCGAAACCGGCAAGCGTCTCGTTCCCGCCCATCATTCTACTCCGGCGCATAGACGATCAATTCGTCTTCGCGTGTCTCCAAGTAGACGGCGCGATGGCGCTCGCTGGCTTCGGAATCGCCCAGGGCCGCGTACTCCTCGGCCAGGTTCATGTGGACGAGGAACCGGCGGCCGACGCCGAGCTCCAGCATGCGTTCATAGGTTTCGATGGCCTGCGGGCGCTGCCCCAGCCGGCTGTGGACCATGGCGAGGTTCATGTACAGGCGGCCCGCGTCCGGGAACTCGGCGATGGCTTCTTCCAGGTAGTCGACGGCCGCGGCGCCGTCGCCCGCCCGAAGCGCCGTGATCGCGGCGAGGCTCGTCGCGTCGACCTCCCGGTTCCGGTGCTCGATGGCGCGGATGGCCGTTTCGGCTTCCCCGAACTCGCGGAGTCGTTCCCGGCCTTCGGCGATGCGATCCAGGCGGACCAGCGCCGTCCCCAGGATGTACAACGCGCGGGAGTCGGTCGTTCCCCGGTCGATCGCCTGCCGGGCCGCCGCGGCGGCCGGTTCCCACTCGCCGCGCGCGAGGTGGACTTCCGCCCGGTTGAGATGGGCCTCGTGGTCGTCCGGGTTCTCCCGGGCCGCGCGCTCGTATTCGGCCAGGGCCTCGCCGACCCGGTTGTTGCTGAAGTGTGCCCGGCCGAGCTTGATGCGCCCGTCCGGGGCCGCGGGGTCGATTCGCAGGGCGCGCTCGTACGCCGCGGCCGCCGCGTCGAAGTCGGTCAGGGCCGACTGGATGTCGCCGATCCTCTGGAAGATGACGCCCTGTTGCACCCGGTCCGTCGCCGCGTCCAGGCCCGCTGGAGTCGGCAGCGCGGCGGCCTCGCGGAGAACGTCCAGGGAGTCGGCGGTCCGCCCGGTGTTCGCCAGCAGGTCCGCCAGGTAGATGCGAAGGATTCGGGAGTCGGGAAACTTCTCCAGGCCGAGACGCAGAACGGTCTCGGTCTCCTCGCCCAGCGCCGCCTCCAGCAGCATGTCCTTCATCTGGACGTAGGAGCGCTCGGTCAGCGGCGCCAGCGGCAGCAGCCGTTCGAGTTCGGCAGCCGCCTCCCGAAACCCGGCGTCCTTGAACTCGGCCAAGCCGACGATGGCCGAGAATCGATCCAGCAGAGCCGGGACCAGGCGTTCACCGAGCGCGGCCCGCCGCCCGCGAGCGGCCGCGACCGCTGGGTGATCCACGCCGAGCGCGGCATCGAGCCGGACGACGGCCGCGTCGTATAGCGCCGCGGCTTCCACGAATCGTCCCGCGGCGGCAT
>JAJEDW010000316.1 GCA_022821265.1 Acidobacteriota bacterium | reverse complement strand
GCCAGCGCCGTCGCCGCGGGCGTGGTCATCCTGGTCCTGGTCGGCATCCTGATCGCCTGCAAGGAGAAACTGCACCCGGCCGGCGAGATGACGCTCGTCATCAACGGTGACGAGGACCGCCCGCTGAAGGTCGAGCCCGGCACGACGCTGCTGGGAGCGCTGGCGTCGCGGTCGGTTTTCCTCCCGTCCGCGTGCGGGGGCGGCGGCACGTGCGCCATGTGCCGGTGCCAGGTCCTGGAGGGCGGGGGCGAGTGCCTGCCCACGGAGACCAATCACCTGAACCGCAAGGAAGTGTCCGAGAACTGGCGCCTGGCCTGCCAGGTGAAAGTCAACCAGGACATGCGCCTGCAAGTGCCCGACGAGATCTTCGGCATCCGGAAGTGGGAGTGCGAGGTCGTCTCGAACCGCAACGTGGCCACGTTCATCAAGGAACTGGTCGTGCGCCTGCCCGAAGGCGACATCCTGGATTTCCAGTCGGGCGGCTACATCCAGATCGACGTGCCGCCGTGCGAGGTCCCGTTCCGGGACATGGACGTCGAAGAGGAATACCGGCCGGACTGGGACAAGTTCAAGCTCTGGGACTTGCGGATGGTGAACGACGAACCGCTCTTTCGCGCCTACTCGATGGCCAACCACCCCGCCGAGGGGAACATCGTCATGTTGAACATCCGGATCGCCACGCCCCCCTTCGACCGGGCCCGCGGCGGCTGGATGGAAGTGAACCCGGGCGTCTGCTCCTCGTACGTGTTCTCGTTGAAGCCCGGCGACAGGGTCACGATCTCGGGGCCGTACGGCGAGTTCTTCATCAAGGACACCGACAAGGAGATGGTCTACATCGGCGGCGGTGCCGGCATGGCGCCGCTGCGGTCGCACATCTTCCATCTCTTTCACACGCTGCGCACGGGCCGCAAGGTGAACTACTGGTACGGCGGCCGGTCGCTGAGAGAGCTGTTCTACACGGATCACTTCCGGGACATCGAGGGGTCGTATCCCAACTTCAAGTACCACATCGCGCTGTCCGAGCCCTTGCCCGAGGACAACTGGGACGGCCCGACCGGGTTCATCCACCAGGTGCTCTACGACGAATACCTCGCCAAGCACCCCGAACCCGAGGAAGTCGAGTACTACCTTTGCGGGCCGCCGATGATGCTGCAGGCCTGCCTGAAGATGCTCGACGATCTCGGAGTGCCCGACGAGAACATCGCGTTCGACGACTTCGGCTCGTAGGATGCAATGCGCGTCCGCCCGCCGATCGCCGCGCTCCTGGTTCTCGCCGCCGCCGGCTGCTCTCCGCCGACGGCGCCCCTGGAGCGCATCGACGGCCCGGCCATGGGGACGACCTACCGCGTGGACTACGCGCCGGGGCCGGACGGGCCGGACGACGTCCGCGCCGGAGTCGATTCCCTGCTCGACGCGATCGACGCCTCGATGTCGACCTACCGGCCCGACTCCGTCGTATCCAGGATCAACGCGTCGGACGACACGGCGGTCTGGCATCCGGTCGACGCTCATTTCGCGGCGGTCTTCGTGCGTTCCCGCCAGATCGCATCGGACACCGGCGGCGCCTTCAACCCGGCCGTCGGCCCCCTGGTCGACGCCTGGGGTTTCGGACCGCAGGGCGCGGGCGGGCTTCCCTCCCCGGACACGATCCGCGAACTGCGCTCGCTGGCGGACCTGGGGACGTTCGAATGGCGCGAGTCCCCGCCGGCGATCCGCAAACGAGAACCCGCCGCCGCCCTCGACTTCAACGCGATCGCCAAGGGTTACGGCGTCGACCGTGTCGGGGAGTGGCTCGAAGAGCGCGGCGTCACGGCCTATTTCGTCGAGATCGGCGGCGAGGTCCGGACACGGGGCCGACACCCGGAAGGCCGGCCGTGGCGGATCGGTATCGAGCGTCCCGCCGGGGGCGGCGGACGAAACCCGCTCCAGGCGGTCGTGTCCGTGAACGACGCGGCGTTGGCCACGTCGGGCAACTACCGCAACTTCGCCGTCGTGGATGGAGAGCGCGTCGTCCACATCCTCGACCCGTCGTCCGGACGGCCGGCCCTGTCCTCCCTGCTGAGCGTCTCGGTTCTCGCCCAGGACGCGATGACGGCCGACGCCTACGCCACGGCGTTCATGGTCACGGGCGTGGAGGCGGCCATGGCCGTCATCGACGCGCGTCCCGGTCTGGAGGCCTATTTCATCAGCAGCGGCCCGGACGGAACCTACCTGGAGCGGCGCTCATCGGGTTTTCCGGTTCCCGCGGCGCCGTAACGCGGGCGCATCGCGAATCGGCCGGTCGCGGCACGGGTCGCGAATACCTTGTTCGGACACGCCGCGCCGCGTAGCCTGTCGACAGGCCATGACGACAGGAACAAGCATGCCCGCCGCGGCCCTGGTGTTTCTGGCCGCGACGGCCGGCGGTGCGTTCGCACAGGGGCCGCCCTCGGTCACGGCCCCGCTCTCCGGCGTCGTCCGCGATGTCAGCGGCGCCGTCATGCAGTCGGTCGACGTCCGCGTCTTCGAAGGCGCGGAATCCGTCTCCGAAACCACGACCGACGCCCGGGGCGCGTTCCGCATGGACCTGCCGGCCGCGGACTACCGGGTCGAAGTCTTCGCGCCCGCCTTCGAGACCGACGTGCGAGAGATCGCGCTGCGGCCGGGCCTGGAACCGATCGAAGTGGTGCTCCATCTCGCTCCGGTCGGGGAGAACCTCGTCGTCAACGCGACCGTCGAGGAACTGATCGCGGACACGTCCATGAGCCTGATGTCGACGACGCTGTCCGGCGACGAGCTCCTGGGGCTGCCGGCGACCGAAGAGGAGCTGGCCGTCTACCTGATGCTCCTGGCCGGCGCGGACACGACGGGGGACCTGGAAGAGGACATCCTCTCCAACTTCACGATCGACGGTTTCGACGACGGGCGGCTGCCGCGTCTGGACCAGATCCAGCAGATCATCATCGATCCCAACGCGCTCAGCGCCGACGGCGGCGGCGCCCGGATCGAGATCGTCACGCGTCCCGGAACCGACCGGTGGCGCCGGTCGATCCGGTTCAACTTCGCCGACGAGGCCCTGAACGCGCTGACGCCCGGGGAGATCCGGAAAGAGCCCCGGCAGACGCGGGACGCCGACTTCAGCGTGCAGGGCCCCCTGATCCCCGACTTTCTCGAGATCGACATCGAGGCGTCGACGCGCGTCGATGAACGGGCCGGGAACTCGCTGCGAGCGGTGACGCCGACCGGGAGCGTCTTCCGCGGGATCGTCCTGCCCGAGCGCGAGGAGCAATTCGCGATCGAGGGGGACGTCAACCTGCACGACGGCCACACGCTCCACGTCCAGTACGAGTACGAAAGAACCCGCTCGGAGAACGGCGGCGTGGGCGGCTTCACGCTGCCGGAACGGGGATCCGACGAGGGCGGCAGCGCATGGTCGATCCACGTTCGCGATCGGACCTTCGGCGAAGACCACACCAACGATCTCCAGTTTCGCGTGCGCCGCCGCCGCGACCGGTCGGTTCCCACCACCGCGGGGTACGCCCTGAACGTCGCCGGATCCTTCAACGGCGGCGGCGGGACCGAACGCAACGTGGACGAGGACACGCGCTTCCAGGCCGAGAACCGGCTCCGCTGGGAACGCGGGGACTGGAGACTGCAGTGGGGCGTCGAGGCGGAATACCTCAAGACCAGCGATTTGTCGGAGAACAACTTCAACGGCACGTACGAATTCGCCAGCCTGCACGACTACTGCGACGCGACCGGCTTCGAAGGGGCGAACTGCGCCGAAACGCGACGGATCGTGACCGACGCGCGCGCGGACGGAATCACGCCGGTCTACCTGGACGGGCGCGGCCGCGAGGTCGAGATCACCGGCACTCCGACAACGTTCACACAGACCTCCGGCAACGGCCTGATCCGGATCCACACCTTCGCGTTCAACACGTTCTTCCAGGTCGATCGCGGGTTCGGCGAGCGGGCCAGCCTGAGGATGGGACTGTCCTACGACGCGACGAACCACTCGGTCGATTTCCTTCGGGTGAACCCCACGTTGAACTTTCAGTACCGTCCGTTCCCGGACACGCTCGTGAGCATCGGGACGGAGCTCGACTTCAGGGACTTCCAGGAATACGAGCGTCTGCTTCGGTACGACGGCCGGTCGCGTCTGTTCGAGCGGTCCGTATCCTCGCCGCCGTTTCCCGACCCGTTTACGGAGGACTTCATCGACGTCGACGAGAACAACACGTCGTTGTGGCTGCTGGATCCCGCCTACCAGTCCCCGTACTCGGCGAGGCCGCAGGTCGGCGTCAACCAGGACATTCCCGGGGGCGTCCGGCTGGCCTTTTCGTTCAGTTGGAACCTCGGCGTGCATCAGCAGCGGACGCGGAACATCAACGCGCCCTACCCCGGCACGCCGCTGCCGGATGACGTTCGCAGTCTGCCGCGGGATGAACGGCAGGCCGCCATCGACCGGATGCGTCCGTTCTATCCGCTTGTCGGGAACATGTACCAGATCGAATCCACGGGGCGTTCCCTCGGACGCGACCTGCGATTCCGGATCCAGCCCAGAAGGGATCTGAACGTGCGCGGGCTGCGCGTGTCGGGCGAGATCGAGTACCGCTACCGGACCGGGTCCGACGACAACGACTTCAACAATCCCTACGTCCGGCTCTGGGGCCCCAGCCGCAGGCAGCACCAGGTCCGGTCGCAGTTTCGGATTCGCCTTCCGGAGAACGCCGGTTTCACGAACGCGGTCATGCGGACGCTGGCTCGCGCGACCTACGCCGGCACGAACTTCAACTTCAACTTCCAGGCCAACACCGGGAACCTGTACAGCCTCCGGACCGGCGCCGACCTGAACGGCGACCAGTCCTCGCGCGACCGGCCTCCCGGCGTCGCGCGCAACACCGAGGTCGGGCCGGGCCGCTGGAACCTCGACATGACATTCACCAAGGAGTTCTACCTGGGAACGGCCAACGCCCCGGAGGGGGAGGAACCCGATCGGACCGAGCGCCGGGACCGCAGGGGACGCGGTCCGAGGGAGGGCGAAACGCGCGTGCGTTTCCAGGCCCGGGTGAGCAACCTGCTGAACCACAGCCAGCCGCGTTCCTACAACGGGGTGCTGACCTCGCCGCTGTTCGGGCAACCAACGGGATTCTCCGGAGGCCGGACGATCCGCCTGTCGATGAACGTCGATTTCTAGGAGCCTGTGGTGTGACCCGGGGTTGCGCCACAGGCGCCCGACCGGGCGAACGCCCCGGCGCCGCGGCTATCGATCGTCCGGCGGCGATGCCGCGCGGCGCCGGTAGCGGGGATGGTACTGCTCGTGACAGGCGCGGCACGAGGCTTCCATCCGGGGGCTCAACGCCCGAACGGCGTCCAGGTCCTTCGCGCCGGCCGCTTCGTAGGCCTCCACCGAAACGTCGACCAGTTCCCGGGCATGGTCCATCCAGTCGTCCCGTGGGATCGAGCGGCCCTCCATCATGATCAGGTTGCCGGATTCGGCCAAGACCAGGAAGCTCCGCCGCAAGGCGTTCCATTCGAGATCGGTCTCCGGCGGCGCGCGCATCACGTAGAACAGCTCGTCGGACATCGGGTAGATGATCTCCCGCATGATGTCGGCGATCGAGCCGACCGGCTCGAAGGCCGGTTCCTGGGCCCGGGCCCCGCCGGCCGGAAACAGGACCGCCGCCAGAAGCGCCAGGGCGCCGATTCGTCGCATCGCCATCCCTCCCCGCTCGTGCGTCGATTCTATCACCGCCGTGACGCCGTACCGCTCACGCCGGCCGCGGAACGGAAGCCGCCACCCGGAACACGGCCAATCCGAAGAAGCTGGGAATTTCCAGCGGCAGCTCGCCGATCTCTTCGCGAAGATGCGACTCCAGCTCGGGAAGCGCCAGGTTCTCGACCGTCTCGAATCCCAGCGATTCCATCAGGGAATCCATCGCCGCCCGCGAGTAGTCGCTGATCATGGGTTCTCCCATGCGCGCCACGAAGGCCTTCAACTCGTCACGCATCGGCCGGTGCTCGGGGCGGCCCGAGGGCGCGTCCAGCAGGTAGTCGATCACCAGGAGCGTGCCCGGAGCCATGCGGCGCGCGATCGAGCCGGCGGTTTCGGCCAGCGAATCGGGCGTCAGGTAGTAGGTCACCCCCAGCAGCGTCATCAACGTGGGACGGGAAGCGTCGAAACGCGATCCGGACAGCGCGTCCAGGAGCGCGACCTGCTCCAGGTCGGCGGCCACGAAGTGCAGCCGCGGCGGGACCTCCAGCCCCGCGCGCCGGATGCGCTCGCGTTTCTTGGCCTGCGTCGCGGGATGGTCCACCTCGAAGACGTCGATCCGCCCGCTCAGGTCGCCTCGGCGGAAGGCGAACGAGTCCATGCCGGCGCCGATGATGACGTACTGTTCGACCCCGTCGGCGACGGCGCGCTCCAGGGCTTGCTCGGCGTACCGGGCGCGCATCAACACGCACATCGCGACCGGCGCCGTCGGCCGCGTCAGGCGCCCCAGAATCCACTCCAGGGGCCGGACGGCCAGGACCAGCCGCCAGAAGCCGCCGCAGAGCACCCGGGCGTATTCATCGTCGAAAACGCGGACGCGGCGTCGCTGGTGCAGCGCGCGTATGGCCGCCGCCGTGTCCGCGGTCGACGACTCGCTCCGGCGGAGGAGTCCGGTTACGGCTTGGAGTCGCATCGCGGCTGGACCGTCTCAGCCTGGAACGGAACCGACATCGGAAGGGACGCCGGCCGCGTTAACGACCCCGGCCGAGGGGCGCGGAGGCATGTTCTTCCTCCGGCCGGGGGCACACGCCGCCGGGCGGTTCCCCGCAGGCCCAGCATTCGCCGTTCGATCGGCGGAGCTCGGGCAGGTAGGGGTTGTTCGTGGCGCACGTCCCGCGAAACTCGCCGTCCCGGACGAAGAACAGGCGGACGGCGATCAGGGCGACGGCCGCGCCGAGGACGGCAATGCTGAGGAGAATCGTCGCCACCCGCGACCCCTTCAGTAGCTCCCGTTGATGTACCGCATCATGTCCCGGTCCTCGGAACGGACGGCGTTCGTCTGGTAGAGCAGGATATCGATCGGCGTGATCATGCCGATGGCGCGCTTCCCGTCGACGACCGGAACGTGGCGCAGGCCCCGGCGGACCATCTCCTCGACCACGTCGTCGAGGTCGTCGTCGGACGCCGCGGTGAACAGGTCGGTCGTCATGCTCTCGGCCACGGGCCGGCGCCCGAAACCGCCGGGATCCGCGACGCAGCATCGAACCAGGTCGTTCTTGGTGAAGATCCCGAGAACGTCCTCGCCGTCGCACACCAGGAACGAGCTCACGCCGCTGTCCAGAAACGCCTGCGCCGTGTCGGCCACCGACGTGTTGTACTGGACCCGGCGCACCTGGCGTCCCTTCTGGCGGATCAACTCGGAAACCTTGGTCATGCAAGCCTCGTTTCGCGCCGCCGGGCGCGCGGCTCCATTATAGCCGCTCACACTCCGATCATGTCCCGAACGATCCCGGCGGCCGCCCGCACCCAGGTCCGCTCGGCGTTGAGACTCGGCACCAGCTCGAGCGCCTCGCCGCCGGCCTCGAGAAAGCGCTCGCGTTCCCGGTTCTCGATCTCGTCGAGCGTTTCCAGGCAGTCGGCGACGAACGACGGGCACAAGACCGCCAGACGCCGGACGCCCCGCCGGGGCAAGTCCTGTATCAACCGGTCCGTGAACGGCTGGATCCACGGCGTGCGGCCCAGCCGGGACTGGAACGCCACCGCGCGCCGCTCCCGCGGAACGCCCAGGGCCTGGGCAATCGAACGCGCCGTCTGGATGCACTGCGCGCGGTAGCAGTTTCGGTTCTCACCGGTCACCCGGTCACAACACGACTCCGAGGACAGGCAGACCGGGTTGAGGCGCCGCAGGTGCCGTTCGGGCACGCCGTGAAAGCTGAACAGCGTGAAGTCCGCCTCGAAGTCCGCCAACGGTCCGGCCGACACCGCGGCCACCGCCTCGATGTACCGGACATCGGCATAGAACGGGGGCACCCACTCGGGCTCCGGCGTCGGGTGCGGCATCGCGCCCAGCTCGGCCCGCACCTTCTTCTGGACGGTGAGCGTGGACGATTGCGCGTACTGCGGATAGAGCGGGAACACGATCAGGCGGTTCAGACCGGCCACCGGCAGCGCATCGAGCGCTTGACGGATCGACGGCCTGCCGTACCGCATGCCCAGCGCGACCCGCAGGCCCGGCTCGCTCTCCAGTTCGCGGCCGATCGCGGCGGCGAAGGCCCGGGAGTTCACCAGCAGCGGCGAGCCCGCATCGGTCCAGATCTTGCGATACAGGGCGGCCGAGTCCTTCTTCCGCTTCGGCACGATCCACCAGTGAACCAGGGGCCAGCGCAGGAACCCGGGAACGTCGATGACGTCCGGGTCCATCAGGAATTCCTTGAGGTACGGGTCCAGCGCCTCCGGGGTCGGCGCTTCCGGGCTTCCCAGATTGACCAGGAGCAACCCGATCCCCGAGGGCGGTTCCGAGGCGTTCACGCCCGTGAACCGCCGTTGACGCGGAGAACGGCGCCGGCGTCCTGAACCAGGCGTTCGAGCACTTCGTAGGGGTGCGCGCCGACGACGCCACGGCCATCGCAGGCGTAGGTGGGCACGCCGGTGACGCCCAACCGGCGGGCGCGCGCCCAGTCCGCGTCCACGGCTTCCCGGAACGTGCGTTCTTCGAGGACCGCTTGCGCGCCGTCGGCCGGCAGCCCGACGGAAGCGGCGACGCCGACGAGCACGTCCGGATCGCCGATATTCCGGCCGTCGACGAAATAGGCGCGGTACAGCGCGTCGTGCACGGCCTCGAAACCGGGTTGCGTGTCGGCCCACTTGGCCAGTTCCTGTGAGAGCCGGCTGTTGTAGGTGTGGGTCCGAGGGGCGTAGCGCAACCCTTCGGCGTCCATGCGCGCCTTCATCTTCCGGTACATCTCCTCCAGGTCGTAGCCGCGGCCGGCGAACAACGTCTCCAGGGGCATGCCCTCGTCGGGCGTGTCGGGATGCAGCGGGAAGAACCGCCAACGGACATCGACATCGTAGGTGGTCCTCAAACGCTCAATACGCACGGTACTGAGATAGCACCACGGTCAGACGAAGTCCGTGAAGACTTCGAGAACAACCGGTTCGGGCATGGTGGACTCCTGGCGTCGCTGTTTCGTGAAGGCCGGCCGGATCCCCGCTTGCACGCGGGTATCCATGGACCTAAAGTGGCACTCGGGTCGATCGCGACGGTCGGCCTCGGGAGGATCGATCATACCGTGTTCGAAACCGCCGAAATCGGACAAAAAATCGACAAGAACGTTTTCCGCAAGCGGGAGCCCGAAATCCGGACCGCGCTCATCGAGGCCCAGCGCGCCCTGCGGGCGCGCGGCGTCGGAGTCATCATCATCGTGGCCGGCGCCGAGGGCGCGGGCAAGGGTGAAGTCGTTCACCGCCTGGCGACGTGGTTCGACCCGCGCGGCGTCGAGACTCACGCGTTCTGGGACGAAACGCAGGAAGAGCGCGAGCACCCGCGGTTCTGGCGCTATTGGCGGGCGATTCCGCGCGCCGGCTCGATCGCCGTGATGTTCGGGTCCTGGTACACGCGGGCGATACTGGACCGGGCCCGCGACGCCAGCGACGACGCGAGCTACGAAGCGGACTTGCACCGCATCGCGGCTCTCGAAAGGATGCTGACCGACGACGGCGTGCTGATCGTCAAGCTCTGGTTCCACCTGTCCCGGAACGAACACAGAAAACGCCTCCGGAAAGCCCGCTCGGAAGGGCAGGCCGTCTCGCCGCACACGGAAAACATCCTCGAGCACTACGACCTGCTGATGCGGCTCGCCGAGCGCGCCGTCCGCGTCACCGACGCCCAAGCGGCGCCGTGGCGTCTGATCGAGTCCACGGACGCGAAATACCGGGACCTCACGGCCGGAGAGACGCTGCTGGCCGCGATTCGAGCGCGGCTGGAGGAACGGCCCACGGCGCCGTCGATCCCCCGGGACCCGGAACCGGAGCCCGACGCCGTGACCGTCCTGGATCGCGTGGACCTCTCACTCTCCCTGTCGCCGGAGACGTACCGGACGAAGCTCGACGCGTCGCAACGGCGGTTGTCGAATCTTGCCTGGGAAGCCCGGACGCGCGGCGTGTCCACGATCGCCGTGTTCGAAGGCTGGGACGCGGCGGGCAAGGGCGGCGCCATCCGGCGCGTGAGCCAGGCGATGGACGCCAGGCTGTACCGCACCGTTCCGGTCGGCGCTCCCACCGACGAGGAGGCGGCGCGTCACTACCTGTGGCGGTTCTGGCGCCACGTTCCGCGGTCCGGATACATGACATTGTTCGACCGGTCCTGGTACGGACGCGTGCTCGTCGAGCGGGTCGAGGGGCTGGCCCCGCCCGAAGCATGGCAGCGCGCCTACCTGGAAATAAACGACTTCGAGGAACAACTCGTCGACGCCGGCGTCGTCCTGCTGAAGTTCTGGATGCACATCAGCCGGGACGAACAGCTCCGCCGCTTCCGGGAGCGCCAGGAAACCGAGTGGAAGAAGCACAAGATCACGGCCGAGGACTGGCGCAACCGCGAGAAGTGGGGCGCCTACCGGACGGCCGTCGACGACATGGTGGCCCGCACCAGCACGCCCGACGCGCCCTGGACGCTCGTCGCCGCCAACGACAAGCGCCACGCGCGCGTCCAGGTTCTGGAGACCTTCTGTACGCGCCTGCGGGACGCGCTGGACGGAAAAGTCTGAATCCGCCGCGCGGCTATTCCTCGTCCTCCGGAAGCGCCCACGCCAGCAACTGGGCCGGTATGCCTTCCGCCCCGTTGCCGGAAGCGAAGACGATGTATTGCCGCCCCTCGTGCATGTAGGTCATCGGCAGGCTCTGCTGGGGCCCGACGGGAATCTCCGTCCTCCAGATCTCCTCGCCCGTCGCCTTGTCGTAGGCGCGGAAGATCGGGCGGCCGCCACTGCCCTCGCCGGCGAACAATAGGGTCCGGGTCACGAGGAGCCCCGCCCGGGAACGGATTCCGGTCGGCGGAAAATCGACGCCCTCCAGCGCCGGATGGTCCCGCACGTCATCGGGCGTGTCGCCGTTGGGGATCTGCCATGCGATCTCGCCGGCGTTCATGTCGTACGCCGTGATGCGCCCGTAGGGCGGCTTCATCAGCGGCAATCCTTCGATCCGGGGCAGCGGCAGCCCGCCCCCCATGTTGTAGTCGGCGTTCGTCGCGCCCTCCGGCGGGGGCCGCAAAGCCGCGGCGGTCGGGCTGGTGGCCGAGCCGACATAGACGAAGCCGGTCTCGGGATCCCCCGCCCCGCCTTCCCAGTTGGCGCCGCCGCCGAACCCGGGCACCACGATGGTGCCGCGCGTCCCGTCGGAGGCGTCGCCCAGCGACGGCGGCGTGTAGATCGGGCCGATGCGGAACGACTCGATGGCCTGCAGCGCCTGGCCGTGCAACTCGGGCGTGAAGTCGATCAGGTCGTCCGGCGTGATGCCGTGCTGGTCGAACGGCGGCGGCCGCGTCGGGAACGGCTGCGTCGCCGCGGCCCGCTCGCCGGGCACGTCCGACGGCGGCGCCGGGCGGTCCTCCCACGGCCACACTGGCTCGCCCGTTTCCCGGTCCATGACGTAGGCGATGGCCTGCTTGGTCAACTTCACGATCGCCCGGACGGGCTCCCCGTCCACGGTGATGTCGATCAGGATCGGCTGGGGAGGGTTGTCGTAGTCCCAGATGTCGTGGTGGATCAACTGCCGGTGCCAGACGCGCTCCCCCGTCTCGATGTCGACGGCGACCACCGAGTTCCCGTACAGGTTGTCGCCGAGGCGGTGCCCGCCGTACGCGTCGTTGGTCGGCGTCTCGATGCTGAGGTAGGCGTACCCGAGCTCCTCGTCGGCCGAGAACGGACCCCAGATGCCGGCGTTGCCCGTGTACAGGGCCGAGTCGTCTTCCCAGGTCTCGTATCCGAACTCGCCGGGTCGCGGGATCGTGTGGAACGCCCACCGCTTCTCGCCGGTCCGGGCGTCGACGGCCAGCACGTCGCCTTTCGTGTTCTCGCGGTTCACGCGGCCGCCCGGGCGTAGCGCCGGCCCGACCATGACCGTGTCGCGCGCGACCACCGGCGGCGACGTGTTGCCGATCGTTCCAATCAGCTCGGACACGTCGTCCACGTCGGCGTCGAGCAGCGTGAGCAGGTCCACGACGCCATCGCCGCCGAACTCCGCTTCCGGGACGCCGGTCTTCGCGTCCAGCGCCACCAGGTGGAACCCCGGCGTGATCGTGAAGATACGACCCGCCTCGCCGTCGTCCCAGTAGCCGACCCCGCGGCCGGAGTTCCGTCGAGCCGCGCGTTCCCAGCGCTCGCCCTCGTCCATCCGCCACATCCACAGCGTCTCGCCGGTCCCGGCGTCGACGGCGACGACGTTGCGGCGGTTTCCGGCCGTGAAGTACAGCATGCCGTCGACCATCAAGGGCGTGGTCTGGCTCCTGAACTCGGTGCCGCCGAAGTTGTCCGATTTCCAGGTCCAGGCAACTTCCAGGCGATCGACGTTCTCGCCGTCGATCTGGTCCAGGGGCGAGTAGCGGAGTCCCCGCTCGTCGCCGGCGTAGGCGCGCCATTCCCCGGCCGCGCCGGCGTCCTGCCCGAAGGCCGACCCGGAACCGATACCCAGCAACAGGACGGCGCAGGCGGAACCAAGACATCGTCGCATCGCGGTCTCCTCGTTCGTCGGAAGTTCACGCCCTGACGGGCATTGCGACGATAGGCGGGGTCGCAGGCGAAGTCAAGCAAGCGCCCACGGCCGACAGATTGCCATTCCGGGCGTCGACACTTGTGCGCGAACGGCTCAAGTGGGCAGGCCCAACTCCGTTGCCGCCTCCTCCTGTGTCCGGTCGAGCGTGACGAAGCGATCCAGAGGCGCCTGACCATGGAACCATAACGCGGTCCGCAGGTGCGCCAAGTCCAGCGAACGCGGCAGCGTTATGGCCGGGACGATCCCGGGCCGGCACAAGTCGAGGGTGAGATCCCGCAGCAGGAACAGTTCGATATCCTTCTCCAGGCGGTCCTGAGCGCGGCGACAGTCACGTTCGTTCAGACGCCCTTCCCTCAGGAGCCGAAGCAGGCTCCGGCCGGCTTCGAGCACCAGCAGCGAACTGGACATCCGGTCGGCGCCGCGGGTTTCCCGCTCGAGCCGTACGGATCCGCGCTCGCCCAACAGCATGCAAAGATACGCCGAAGTATCGACGTACAGTCGCATCAAGGCCCATCCGGCCGGCCCACGCGCTCCCGGCGATCGTCGGAAAGGACTTCCAGATATCTCCCGCGTGTCTTCGAGCGAAACAGCGGCCGGACCGTCCCCGTTCCGAACCGGACACCGCGGTGCAGGTAGGCCGGATCCGCGCTTCGAAGCTCGGCCACGGGCTTGTTGTGGCTGGTGACGATGAATGACGCACCGCCGGCCGCCGCCTTGATGAACGCGGATAGGCTCCTTTTCAGGTCCATAATGGAGATCTCTTTCATCTCTCGAAGAGTACCATAACGAAGTGCGCGCGGGTGAGGGGCGCCAGGAGCCTGTGGTGAAACCCCGCGTGGCGCCGAGACCGGTGAGGCGCCCGTCTGGCAAGGCGCGAGAAGGGAGCATATTCCCGATATGTGACCGACGAGCAACGCAGTCCAGACGGGATGCCACGCCGGTCGAATGCAGCACGGGTTTCACCACAGGCTCCTAGATACTCTCGCCGCCCAAGATGAATCGGACGCCGCTCCGGATCGTGAACGGCAACCCCGGGAAACCCGCGGTCGCCGTGATCTCTTCGTTGAACAGGTTCTCGATCGTCGAGTACAGGCGGACGCGCGGGTGCGCCTGGTAGGAACCGCTCAGGTCGATCTTTCGGTAACCGCCCGACAGGTTCGCGTTCGGCAGGAGCATCGCCGGACCGAAGAACGCGTCGCTCAGAAACGTGCTGTCGTCCTGGCGTCCCACGAAGCTGCCCGCGAGCGACACCTGCACGGGTCCGCGCCCGTAGGTGACGAGGAGGTGTCCGGAGTGGGCCGGCCGGCGGAAGGGCCGTGCGCCGACCAGCGGCGCGTACTGTCCGATCTCGATGTTTGGAAACGCCGGGTTGACGCTCGGCTCCAGGGCCCCGCCCGTCAACGATTGCGTCACCTCGACGTCGAGGAACGTGTACCAGCCCGACACGCGGAAC
>JAJEDW010000058.1 GCA_022821265.1 Acidobacteriota bacterium | reverse complement strand
TGAATTTGAGACCGATGCCGTTGCAGCACCGATCCGTTTCGGGAGACGAGCGGGCCATCACGTAGATATCCATTGCGCGGACGCCGCCATACGCGAGAGACGCTCCAGGCTGCACGCGCCAGTTCAATCCCTCGATCGTCTGCGAGTGCCCGTGAAGATGGAACGTGGTCTCGGTGGGTGAGTCTCCGTATTTCGCTCGAAACTTCGCAGCAGCCTCGTTCCCGACTCGCACGACGAACTCCGCGTCATCGCGATAGCCTGCGGGATATCGGACCGTGAAGCCGTCGCCATTCAGCTCACCGGCCTCTCCATCGTCAGTGCCTTCGCCGTCATCGTCTCCGTCTTCCCCATTCTCGCTTGCCACCGCAACGTCACGCAGGGGCGTCAACGGCACGCCCGATACTTGCCCATCGCGTATGTACAATGCCAACATCGATATCGGCTCTTCGCAGGTGATGCCGAGCCGTGTCCACGAATCCGCGGCCTCGAGCCCGTCGATCAATCCCCACAGCATGGACACGACATTGGTCTTGGCTTCGATCGAGACTGTTCCCTGAGCATGGATCTGTGTATTGGTCGACGACTGGAGCGAGCAATCGACGGCGGTCTCGTTGGTATTCGTCAACGCAAACGCCATGCCCAACACGTCGGGCGCGTAGATTTGGGCCGCCTCCGTGGCGGCTCCGTTCGGGATCGAGACACTATCGAGCACTGTCCCGTCGGCGTCCAGCCGCGCGAACACGGTCGAAACCTCGGCGGGGTTGTCGCATTCCAGGATGGCCCAACCCGTCTTCAACGGCTCGTCCACGACAATGGGAGATGGACGCAAGACAAGCATGGAGCTTCCATCGATCTCGAAGACGAAGCCTTGCGATCCGGTGAGTTGACTCGTCCAGGTGTAATGGTCTGTCTGGGCGCCCGCGTATTCCGCCGGCTCGAAATCGGCGGACTGCCCAGCGGGCCGCCACAGTCCCATGTCTCCGTGCAGCTCCAACCGACACGCCACCATGTGAGCATCGGTCCTGTAGGCTCGACCTCTGCCGGATTCGACACAATGATCGTGGAAGACCAGCCCGCGTTCTTTGCCAAGTGCGGCAGCACGTATGTGTGTTGGGCCATCGCCGAAGTCGCCGCTCCGACCATCAGCATCGTCGCAAGCATCGTTCTTTCTCCTGTTCGCATCGTTCCGATTCCGATTCGGAGCTATTGTCGTTTCGCCTTTGAGGTCAAAGGTCTTGGACGAACTACAACCCTAACCCGAAACCACTTCGAGCACCCTTCTTCGGCGGCCTCGCCGGGCAACATCGCCCGCGCTATGCCCTCGCGCTCTTCCCAGGCACTTCATACGCCACGGGCTGGGACGCTACTCTGAGACGCTACTGATGTACAGGCAACCAGAGTGCTGGCGGCCTCAGTGGCGAAAACATGTCCCCAATGATAAGGGAGCGCCGCGGGTGCTCAGCGGCAAGCGATACGCTTTCGTGGACTCTTGCGGGGCTCGGCTACGTAGACGTCAACTCGCGGGTCTTCACCCAGTACTTGGAGCGTTCCAGGATCTCCAGGTCGCCGGGCTCGATCGGGTAGCAGTATTCCTCGCCCGGGAACAGGCCGGAACGCACCTCGCCGACGTATTCCTCGAGCGCAAGCCGCGCCAGCGTCAGCAGTCCGTCGGCGCGCTCCTCGCGGCCCAGGCGGCGGAGGTCGGCATGCCGGGCCAGGTGGTCGCGGAACCGGTCTATGACCTGTGGAACGTAGCACTTGGCGAACAGCGGGCGGAAGTCCGCGTAGAAGCCGAGCACGTCGTGCATGATCAGGAGCTGCCCGTCGACCTGGCTCCCGGCGCCGATGCCGAGCACGGGGATGCGCAGGGAGCGGGCGATCTGGCCGGCCGGTTCCGAGGGCATGGCCTCCAGCAGCAGCCCCGCCGCCCCGGCCTCCTCCAGCGCCAGCGACTCCTCGATGGTCGACTCGAAGCTCTCCAGAGTCTTGCACTGGACGCGATACCCGCCGAACGACGTCGCGCTCTGCGGTGTCAGGCCGAGATGCCCGATCGCCAGGATGCCGGCGTCGGCGATCGCTCGCACGCGCGACGAGACGCGACGGCCCCCTTCCAGCTTCACGGCGTCGCAGGCGGCGTCCTTGACGAAACGCACCGCGTTCCGCACCGCGTCCTCGTCGCTGACCTCGAAGGACCCCTGCGGCATGTCCCCGACGATGAACGTGGCGGGCGCGCCGCGGCGGGCGGACTGCGCCAGCACGATCATCTCGTCCATCGTCACCGGGTTGGTCGACTTGTGACCGAGCTGGACCATGCCGCCGGAATCGCCGACCAGGATCATGTCGATTCCGGCCTGCTCGGCGGCGTGCGCCAGGGGGGCGTCGTAGGCCGTGATCCAGGTGACCGGCTCGCCCGTCCGCTTCATCCGGTTCAACTCGAGCAGGTTGAGCTTGTGGCCGCGTTTCATCGAAACCTCATGCGGAACCGGCGGCGCCGGGCCATCCCCGCTTTATAGCAGACAGGGCCCAAATGATTCAACGGTTTACTCGAAAAAGGCGCCGGTCTTCCACGGCGCCTCAGTTCGCATGATCGGTGAGAGCGGACGCTATTCCTCTTCGAGCATGATCACGGCGTTCCGCTTCGGCGACTCCCCGACCGGAACACGGGCGAATTCGATGTAGGTCTCCATGTCGATGATCGACACGTTGTTGTCGATCGCGTTCGACACCGCCGCGTACCGGCCGTCCGGCGTGAAGGTCACCCAGTCCGGGTCCCGGCCGGTCCGCACGCTCGCCACCAGCTCCAGGTCGGGCAGCGAGTAGACGTAGACGTGGCTGTTCATCCGGCTGGTCGACCACACGGTCGTCTGGTCCGGCGACACGCCCAGGCCGTGCGCCGGCGCGTTGTTGTACGGACCGGGCTCGCGCTCGTCCTCGGGCACGTCCGGCTGGGTGATGCGGGCCACCTCGGTGCGGGTATCCCAGTCCAGGACGACGAACCCGTGATGGAGCGAGATCTGGACGAAGATCTTGTCGGTCGAACCGTCCGGGTTCGTACTGATGGCCATGGGACGGATCGGGTTGCCCTCCCACGTCCAGACTTCCTCGTCGGTCGCCGTGTCGTAAACCGTCAAGCGCCGTCCCCCGATCGAGCCCGCGATCACGTTCTTCCCGTCCGGCGTGACGTAGATGTTGTGAATACCGCCGGGATGCGGGATCTCCTTGACCTCGAACGTCTCGGTGTCGACCACGTTGACGGCGCCGGGCTGCACGATGATGCCGACGTACACCTTGCTCCCGTCGGGCGTGACCGAGATGTTGTGTGGCCGGTCGGTCAACGGGACGCTGCGCTCGATCTCCATCGTCGCCGCGTCCACCACGTACAGCGCCTCGTCGGCTTCGCTGCTCAGGTAGATGCGGCTCTGATCCGGGGCGATGGCGACGCCGTGGTTGATCGGTATGCCGTCGATGCGCGCGGTCACCTGGCCGTTCTCGGGGTTGATGATATGGACGCTGCCGTCCCTGGAGTTGGTCTGCACGATCCGGGCCTGGCCGAACAGGGCCGCGGGCAGCAGGACGAGCAGGGCCGCCGGCATCCAGCGATGCTTCGAGATCTTCATGATGCGAATCCTCCCGGGCCAGATGCCCGAACGGTGTCCGGCCACTTTATGCGTCGCCGTCCGGCGAGTCAAACAATCGCGCCGTCGGCGGCGCCTACTCCGGAACCAGCTTTTCGACCCTGCGGTTGACCACGTCGGCCACGTAGATCTCGCTGTTCGGACCGAGGGTCAGGTAGTGGGCCTCGCCGTACTGGTTCGGGCCGTCGCCCGAGCTCCCGGTCACGCCGAGGACGTTCCCCTGCATGTCCAGCTTCACGATCTGGGCGTCGAACCCCGAGGTCATGTACATGAACCCGTCCTCGCCCAGGTACAACGCGCACGCCATCGCCGAGAACGTCCACTCGTCCAGCCAGCGCCCCTCCGTGTCGAATATCTGGACCCGCTGGTTCTCGCGGTCGGCCACGTAGAGCCGGTCCTCGGCGTCGATCACGATGGAATGCGCCACCGAGAACTGGCTCGGACCGTCGCCGCGGCTCCCCCACATCGTCAGGAAGTTGCCGTCGGGGTCGAACTTCAGGACCCGCGGCTCCCCGCGCGTATGGCCCTGGACAACGAACACGTCCCCGTTCGAGGCGACGGCGACGTCGTTGGGCTCGTCGAAAGTCCGGCGGCCGGCGGCCTCGTCCCACACGCCGCGTTCTCCCGGCACGCCCAGCGCGATCAGCACCGCGCCGTCCGGGTCCAGCTTCATCACCGTGTGCCGGCCGCCGTCGGTCACCCACATGTTGCCGTCCCCGTCGTAGCGCAACCCGTGCGCCCGTCCGAACATCCCCTCGCCGAAGCCGCGCACGAAGTTCCCGTCCGGATCGAACTCCAGGAACGCGCGATCGCCGCGATGGAGGACCATGAGATTGCCCGCGGGCGTGATCGCCACGCCGGCCACCTGCCCGAAGACGGTGTCGGCCGGCATGCGAAACGCCTCCCCGGCGGGCACGGCCCGGTAGCCCAGGTCCGGTCCGTCGATGGATAGCGGCGGGCGGCCGGGGGGTTGGGCCGCGACCGGCGCCGCCATCAGCAGCGCCGCGAAAACCAGAAGCGCGCCCCTCATTGAGTGCCTCCTTGTGGTCGGCGCGCCTCGGGGGCGCGCCCGACGCCATGGTAACCGACCCACGCGCGCCTCAAAAAGGCTTGAGTTCGCATCCGCGGGTCTCTATCGTGCGGCCGGAGGCCGACACGCATGAAGACTCCGGATCGGACGGAGGGGAAACGGGTATCGCGCCGGGACCTCCTGCGGGCGGCCGGCATCGCCGGCGGCGCCGCGGTGGTGGTCCCGGGGGCGGGCCTCCGGGCGCAGGGCGAGGAGCCTGCGATCCTGACCGCGGAGGAATACGCCACGCTCGACGCGATCTGCGCCCGAATCATACCGGCGGACGAGAACGGCCCGGGCGCGGGCGAGGCCCGTGCCGCGCGCTATATCGACCGTGGGCTCGGAGGCGCGCTCTCCGGATCGCTGGCCGCGTATCGGGAAGGACTGGCGGCACTCGACGCCTATGCGCGCGGCTCGCGCGGCGAGGGCTTCCGGAACCTGACCGAGGCCGACCAGGACCGAGTGCTTGCCGAGGTCGAAGACGGCGACGCCACGGGTTTCGCCGCCAACCCGGCGCAGTTCTTCAACCTGGTCCGGGGCCACACGATCCAGGGGACTTTCTCCGACCCGTTCTATGGCGGCAACGACAACTTCACGGGTTGGGACATGATCGGGTATCCGGGCGTACGCACGGCGGTTCCGGCAGCCTACCAGCAGATGGACGGCGACCACGCACCCAACCACGTTTCCGTCTACGACTTCACGATGTTCGACGAGGGCGAGATCTGATGCCCCGGCAATTGCCCGACGCCGACGTCGTGATCGTGGGCGCGGGGGCCGCCGGGGGCGTCGCCGCGCTGCCGCTGGCCCGGGCGGGCTTGCGCGTGATCGGGCTGGAGGCCGGAGACTGGCTGAGCACGCGCGACATGGCGCCCGACGAGCTGAAGCTCGGCCGCGGCCTCTGGCCGCCCGGACCGCAGAAGGTCGAC
>JAJEDW010000291.1 GCA_022821265.1 Acidobacteriota bacterium | reverse complement strand
GTTCCGGAAGGCCGAGAACAGGCCCGGCGTCCCGAGCTGCGAGTCCCCCCGGAACGCGAGCGGATCGAGGAAGTCGTCGTCGATGCGGCGGTAGATCACGTCCACCGGCCGCGGGCCGCGCGTCGTGCGCATGTAGACGCGGTCATCGTCAACGCCGAGGTCCGAGCCTTCGACCAGCTCGACGCCCATCTCGCGCGCCAGGAACATGTGTTCGTAGAAGGCGGCGTTGTACACGCCCGGCGTCATCAGGACGATCGTGGGATCCGTCACGCCGGCGGGCGCCAGCTCGGCCAGCGATTCCCGGAGGAGGCTGCCGTAGTGCTCGATGTTTCGAACCCGGCACCGGCGGAACAGGCTGCGAAGGCTCGTCCGGACGGCCCGCCGGTTGGCCAGCATGTAGGAAACGCCCGATGGCACGCGCAGATTGTCCTCCAGGACCAGGAACCCGTCGTGGGTCCTCACGATGTCGGTTCCGCAGATGGACACGTAGGTGCCGTGCGGCACGGGCGCCCCGCGCATCTCGGGGCGGTATTGGGGGCAGCCGAGGACCAGGTCCGCGGGCACGACGCCGTCGGCGAGTATTCGCGCCGCACCGTACACGTCCGCCAGGAAGAGATTCAGGGCTTCCAGCCGTTGCCGCAACCCGCGCTCGATGAAGGACCATTCGACGGCGTCGAGAATCCGGGGCAGAACATCGATGGGTATGATCCGCTCCTCGGCGCCCGCGTCGCCGTACACCGAAAACGTGATGCCCTCGTGCAGGAAGGATCGTTCGGCCCGTTCCTGTAGACGCGCGATCTCTTCGACCGACATCGCGTCGAGAGTCTTCCGGAGGTGACGGGAATGCGGGCGGGCGGCGCCGTCTTCCCCGAACATCTCGTCGTAAAAGTCCGGATTCCGCGCATAACCCGCGAACAGGCGCCCGCGTCCCGAGCCACCTCCGTCCTCGACCGCTCCGCGTGACATAGAGATTCCCCCGTCGTGCCTGCGCCCGGCGGGATTCGACCGTCCCGCCGACGGAGCCATCGTCGCAGAAGAGCGAACGCATGGCAACAGGCGCGCGGAGCGGCGCGCGGAGCGGCTCGGGGGCTGGACACCGAATGCCTTGTCCCGCCGGGGTCGGTTGTCTATAGTGGGCGCGTCAAATCCAATAATCGTATCGGTGGCGTGTGCTGGACCGGCGCGAGTTGTTCGCTCCTCCGCGCAGGCTCCGGATATTGCGCCTTTTTTTTCGTACGGGGTGCGCCAGAGGAGGACCGATGCCGGAACTCGACAAGGTGCGCGGAATCGCGAATCGGACTGGAGCAGGACGGCGATGCGGCATCGCGCTCAAGAGCGCGGCGGTCCTGGCGATGCTCTCGATCGCGACACCGGCCACCGCGCAGGTCGGCGATGAAGCCCAGTTCATTTTCAACACGTTTTCCTTTCTGTTGTGGGGCGGCCTGGTGATGTGGATGGCCGCCGGCTTCACGATGCTCGAGACCGGATCGGTGCGCACCAAGAACGCGTCCGTCATCTGCCTCAAGAACATCGGCCTGTACTCGGTCGCCGGGATCGCGTTCTTCGTGATCGGCTACAACCTGATGTACGTCGACGTCGGTCGATGGATCGGTTCGTTCGCGCTGTTCTACGGCCCGTCGCCCGAGGAGGTCGCGCTGATGGCAGGCGAGGCCGACGCCGGCGCCCAGGCCGCGGTCGTCGCCAACGGGTACGCGGTGATGTCGGACTGGTTTTTCCAGATGGTCTTCGTGGCGACGGCGGCTTCGATCGTGTCGGGAGCACTGGCCGAGCGTGTCAAGATGTGGTCGTTCTTCGCGTTCACGCTGGTTCTGACGGCCCTCGTCTATCCGGTCGTGGGCGCCTGGACATGGGGCGGCGGATGGCTGGCGCAGTTGGGATTCCAGGATTTCGCCGGCTCGACGATCGTTCACGGGACGGGGGGATGGGCGGCCCTGGCCGGAGCGCTGTTGGTCGGGCCGCGTCTGGGCAAGTATCGGCCGGACGGCGCCGTCAAGCCGACTCCGCCCTCCAATGTTCCGGTCGTCACCCTCGGCGTGTTCATTCTCTGGTTCGGCTGGTTCGGCTTCAACGGGGGTTCGCAACTCGCGCTGGGAAGCGCCGCGGACGTGGTCGCGATGAGCCAGGTCCTGGTCAACACCAACCTGGCCGGCGCGGCCGGCGTCATCGCGGCCATCGCCGTGTCGCGCCCGCTGATGGGACGCGTCGACCTGCTCGTCGGCTTGAACGGGGCGATCGCGGGTTTGGTCTCCATCACGGCCGGTCCCGCGCTGGTCGGCCACCACTGGGCGATCCTGATCGGCGCCGTCGGCGGCGTCGTCTGCACGGCCGCCATGAAACTTCTGGAGGTCGTGCACGTGGACGACGTGGTCGGCGCCGTTCCGGCGCACCTGTTCGCCGGTGTCTGGGGGACGTTGGCGGTCGGGATCTTCGGCGGCGGCAGCGTCTGGGTGCAGTTGGCGGGCATCGCGGCCATCGGAGCGTTCGTCTTCGTGATTTCCGGGCTCGTCTGGAAGATCCTGGACATGACCATCGGCATCCGCGTCGAGGCGCAGGTCGAGCAACTGGGTCAGGACGTCGCGGAGCTCGGAATCGAGGCGTATCCGGAGTTCGTCCTCATGCCCGAGGACTACGAGGAAAGCTGATCCGGATCGAGGCGCCATCGACGCGCCCGTCGTTGTCCGGCGTTATCGGGACGTCCGGCGTTTTCCGGACGTCCGATGGCCTCACGGCGACGTGCACACCGGCGGCGCGTCGTAGTCCAGGCCCAGCAACCGAAAGTAGTTCCGGCCCAGGGCGATGTTTCGGAACGCCGCGTCGTCCAGTTCGCCGAGAATCCGGCTGGTGGCCCGAAGCTCCTCCCGATAGACGCCGAAATCCTTGTCGCTGGAGGCCAGGAAATCGGTTCCCGGCAGGATGCGCTCCGAGTACTCGTCGAAGAACGCCACGTAGAGGGGCCGCTTCTCGGGGCTCGAGAAATAGGCGTCGTCCAGGACCCGCCACGAGATGTCCAGCATCAGCCGCGGATAGCGGTCCAGCAGGGATGTCATCACGCGGATATGACGGCCCGCGTCCATGTCCGCCAGTTCCCGCGACAGGCCCATGTGCACCCATACGATCGCGTTGTCCGGGTACAGTCGCAGCACTGCCTCCATGTGCGGCAGATAGCGGAGCGGATCGGCGTCGTTGCCCAGGTCCGAGTGAATCGCCAGCGGGATGTCCCGGTCCCGCAAGGCTTCCATGAATGCCGCCCATCCCGGCAGAACATCGATCGCGATGGCGTCGCGTCCGTTCTCGAACAACGCCTGCTTGACGAGGTTGACCTCCCCCATCCACCGGAAGACGTCAGGAAACTCCGCGTCCAGGATCTGCATCCCGGGAAGGATCGATTCGGGCCGGGAGAGGTCCGGGAACGTCATCGACAGCGTCAGGTGAACGCGCTGCGGCCGGTGGGCGACGACATTGGCCGCGTTGACGAAGTCGTTCTTCAACGTCGGCGTCACGGGCGTTCCCGGGCAATCCAGATAGTAGGTGCACGTCGACGCCGCGGGCAGCATCTGGCCGATGCCGTACACGTTGGCGAACAGGACCCCGGCGTCTTCCAGATACGAGATCACTTCCGCGAACGGGACGGCCGCGCCGCCGAACGGCCGGAAGTGCACGTGGCTGTCGACGACGGCCGTCTGGGGTTGAACCGAGCGGTCGTAGCAGGGCGGATCGTCCGCCCGGAAGGTCTCCAACGTCGGTTGCGAGACGCAGCCGGCCTGGACACAGACGCCGACAATCCATGCCCGGTGAAGACGCGCCCCCGCGCGGATGAAACTGTTCCCCGGCGCCCTCGACCGCCGGGCGCGGGCGCGGCTCGGACTGCTATAGTGCTCGAATCGCCATGATCTCATCCACATTCTTTTTCCTGTTCTCCCAACTTTCGGTCGGCATGCTGGCGACTCTGCTGGCCATTTCGCCCCGCTCGATCGGCAACAGCTTCTTCGAGTTCGCAAGCAAGACCGCAGCCATCCTGATGGGCGTGGCGCTGGGATTCGACTACCTGTTCCCGCCCGCCGCCCGCGATAGCGCGCTGCCGTTCGTGCTCCTGGCCGCGTCGGCCGTGCTGGGGGGAGTCTACAACCGCACCGTTCACATCGGAAAGCACCGGGCGGCGTTCGTGCTCCTGGCCGCGGCCGTGGCCGCGGGCCTGGGAGCGGTCGCCGCCGACTCCCTCGCGTTCACGCGGTTGACGGACATGGGCGGGGGGGAGCGGTGGCTCCTGCTGCTCCATCACCTGGCGGCGACGGCCCTGCTGGGGTCCGGCGTGCTGGCCATGGTCTTCGGCCACTGGTACCTCGTTGTCCCGAAGCTGTCCATCGAACCGCTGAAGCGGTTGACCGGCGTCTACATCGCGGCCGTCGCGTTTCGCGCGTTGACGATCGGCGTCAGCCTGTCGGTGCTGCCATCCGTCGGCGACGGCGTGACCTGGGCCGGGATCGCGACGGAGCTCATGCGGGACCAGGGGCTGTTCTTCTGGCCGCGGGTGATCTTCGGGGTGGCGATACCGCTCATCCTGGGCGTGATGACGTGGAGCACAGTCCGGATCCGGCACACGCAGGCGGCGACGGGTTTGTTGTACCTGGTGGTCGTCACCCTGCTCTTCGGCGAGTTCTTCGCCAAGTTCCTGCTGTTTTCCGTATTCGTGCCCGTTTGATCGGAGGCGGCCGTCGGTTACCGGGTGTCGTTCCGAACCGACGGAGTCTGCAGGTGATTGCGGCGTCGGCGGTTCAGAGCAGATCGGCGATATCCTGCTCGATCTGTTCCTTGATGTGCTCGCCTCCGCCGAAGTGCCTCTTGTAGATGGTCCAGTCGGGCGCCACGACGAACTTGGTCGGGAATCCCAGGATGCCGCCGAAACCGTCCACCACGGCCTCGTCGCCCATCACGACGGGATACTCGATCCCGAACCGGCCAAGCTCGGCCTGGATGTCGTCGTAGGCTCCGGACTCGATCGTGATGCCGATGACGGCGAACTCGTCCGGATCCTGTTCGTTGTGAAGCGCGTTGAGATGCGGGATCTCCGCGATGCAGGGCTGGCACCATGTCGCCCAGAAATCGACGACCACGACTTTTCCGCGGAGCTCGTCGGAGTTCAGCACCCCGTCGGGAAACGCCGACAACTCGAACGGCGGCGCCGGCGTGCGGTCACTGGCGATCTCGCCGTCGGAAGTGGTTACGGATGCGGAGCACCCGGCCAGGCTGACGGCCAGGAGGCTCAGGAGCAACGTGTTCTTCATGACGACCCCCGCCGGACGTATCGCGTCCAACTATACCACACGGCGCATGCGGGCCGACCTGTCGTCGCCGGAGGCGAATAGCGAGACATGACCGGACGGGGACGCATATAATCGCGACGACGATGCGCCAGCAGAAACGATTTCAGGAATTCCTTTCCGAGAAGAAGCTCAAGAAGACGGCGCAGCGGTCCCATGTATGGGAGACGCTGCTGGAGGCGGACGATCACCCCTCGGTCGAGGAGATTCGCGAACGGTTGATCGAAAAGGGTCACCGCATCGGCCTTTCGACGATCTATCGGACGCTGAAGATCCTCCTGGAATCCGGGATGATCCGTCAGGCCATGCACGACGGGACGACGCGATACGAGCCCCTGATCAGCCAGCCGAATCACATCCACTTCATTTGCAACCGCTGCGGCGACACCGAGGAGTTCCCGTCGCGGCGGATCGAGCGCCTGATCGCCGCGGAAACCGAGAAGTACGAGTTTCAGCCCGTGTTCAGCCGCTACGCGATCTACGGGTCCTGCCGGACGTGCGGACGGGAGGAAGCCGAGGCGACCGGGCTCGGGGAAGACGAGCGTCAGCGGAAGATCCTGGCGCGCGACGCCCTGGAGTTGACGCTGGCCGTGGAGCGCCGCGGTTACAGTTTCTACACGAACGCTTCCAAGAAGACGCGGGATCCCGGCGGACGCCGCATGTTCGAGGAATTGGCCGCGGAGGAGGCTGGGCACATGGATCGTCTTCGCGGCGAGTACAAGGCGCTGCTGGCCGAGCACCGGTGGCTCCGTCGCGAGCCCGCCCGGTTGCCGGTGAGCCGCAAGATCGCCGACCGGATCTTTCCGGAGCGAGATCTGTTGTCGATCGACGTCCGGGACGCGATGACCCACGTCGAGGCTCTTCACCTGGCCATGGACATCGAACGCAAGTCCCACAAGTTCTTCAACGACTTCGCCAAGCAGTTGGATGATCCGCGCGGACGGAAGATCTTCCGCGAGTTCGCGCGGGAGGAACGTTCGCACCTGGAAAGCCTTCGCGACGAGTACGAACGGCTGGTCGAGGCCGAGAACGCCGTCACGGACGCGTAGGGCATGGGCGAGGGCCCACCCGACGGTCTGCCGATGAACGTTCGATCGCTTCTGTGCGGCGTTCTCGCGTTGGCGTCGGGCGTTTCCGGATGGGCCCGGGCGGCGGACGGCGGGATCGGCGGGACCGTCGCCGATTCCCTGGGCACGGCCCTGCCCGCCGTTCGCGTGTTCGCCACGCGGCCCGAAACGGGGATGGTGTGGCGGACCGCGAGCGACACACGGGGCGAATACGCCTTCCCGTTGCTTCCCTCCGGCGACTACGAAATCGAGTTTCTGCTGGACGGGTTCACGATCGTCACCCGGCGTCCGGTACACGTCGGTGTCGGGCAGAGGGTCCGCATCGACGCCCGGTTGACGGCGGCGCCGGCGGGACGGGAACTGCTTCTGACGGAAGGCGCGCCGCTGGTCGAGTCCTCCCGGACCCATGCGGCCGAAACGGTCCCCCGGCTGAGGATCGAGAGCCTGCCCCTCGACGGCCGGATGGTTCTGGACCTGGGCGCGTTGACGCCAGGCGTCTCGCGAACCCGCGGCCTGGACGCGTTCGAGCTTCCGTGGACTCCGGACTCGGGCCTCTCGCTCACGGGCGGGAGCGGACGCGCCCACCGTGTCGCCGTCGACGGACTGGACACGGACCCGGCGTCGGGTAGCGCCGCGATCGGTCCGGAAGCCGTCGAGGAGTTCCGGATCCATCGCGCCGGTTTACCGGCCGAGTTCGGCCGTGCCCGGACGGGCGTCATCCAAGTCGTCTCCCGCTCCGGCGGTAACGACTGGCATGGCTCGGCCTTCGCCTTCGGAAGGCACGAGGCCCTGGATGCGGCGAATCCGTTCGTGTCCGGTCCGGGCGGCGACGGCGCGCCCTTTCGGCGCGTGCAGTCGGGCATCGGGCTGGGCGGACCGATCGCTCGGGACCGAAGTTTCGTCTTCGCCTCCTACGGCGGACGTTCCGAGAGGCGTTCCGAGGTCGCAACGTTCCTCGAGGGCGAGGGAATCCTCGGTCCGACCGCGTCCCAGGCGGAGCTGCTGACGGCCATGGACGCGGCGCCCGCCGCCGAGCTCCGATCCCTGGGCGCGGCGCTGTCGGCGGAGCTGACGACCTCGAAGGCGGCCCACCCGGCGACGGTTGCGTTGCTCGGGGGCGAGAGCGGCGTTTTCCCGGCCCGTACCGGGGAGCATCGGGCATCGCTGCGGCTGGATCATCGGACGCCGGCGGCCGGTCGGGTCTTCCTTCGACTCGGATTCGGAGACGCCGACCATCGGGGGCTCGCCATCGGCGGCCTGACCGGGCCGTCGGGCGGCGTCGACCTGCGGCGGCGGGATGTGTCGC
>JAJEDW010000136.1 GCA_022821265.1 Acidobacteriota bacterium | reverse complement strand
GTCCGGACTGCGTTGCTCGTCGGTCACATATCGGGACTATGCTCCCTTCTCGCGCCTTGCCGGACGGGCGCCTCACCGGTCTCGGTGCGACGCGGGGTTTCACCAAAGGCTCCTGGGACGTGACGGCCGTGTGCATGGCTGCGTTCCGGGCGAGACCGCGTCCTGCGCGAAAGCGCCGCTGGACGGCGGAAGGCCGCCCGGCCGAGCGCGGCGAGGCGCCGGCGGGGGCCCGTCGACCGGAGGCCGCGCACCGGCCCGTGCTGCTCGAGCAGGTGATCGCGTTCCTGGCGCCCCGAAGCGGCGGCCACTTCATAGATGGAACCGTGGGCGCCGGCGGGCACGCGGCCGCTATTCTGGACCGGACGGGTCCCGACGGCCGGCTTCTCGCCATCGATCGCGACCCGGCGGCCCTGGACCTGGCGCGTGTGCGGCTGGCCGACTACGCGGGCCGGGTCGTGTTCCGCCGCGCCAACTTCAGCGACGTGGCCGCGGTGGCCGACGAGGAGCGGTTCCGGGACGTGAACGGGGTGGTCGCCGACCTGGGCGTGTCCTCGATGATGCTGGACGACGCCCATCGAGGTTTCTCCTTTCGGCAGGACGGGCCCCTGGACATGCGTATGGACCCGAGCCAGACCGTGACCGCGTCGGACATCGTGAACCGCGCCGGAGAGACCGAGTTGGCCGACATCCTCTACAAGTACGGCGAAGAGCGCCGCTCGCGCCCGATTGCCCGGGCCATCGTCCGGGCAAGGCCGCATCAAGGCACGCGCGACGTGGCCGGCGCGATCGAGTCGGTAAGCGGCCGCGGCCGTCACGGGCGGATTCATCCCGCCACGCGCACGTTTCTGGCCCTCCGCATCGCGGTGAACAGGGAGCTGGAACACCTGGAGGCGTTCCTGGACGGCGTCCCCGCGCTCTTGGCGGAAGGCGCAAGGCTCGCCGTGATCAGTTTCCATTCTCTGGAAGACCGGATCGTCAAGCACCGGATGCGCGCCATCGGGAGTGTCGTGACTCGCAAGGTCGTGCGTCCGGACGAACCCGAACGCGCGGCCAATCCCCGCTCGCGCAGCGCGAAGCTTCGCGTCATGGAGAGACACTGATGTCCACGATCGAGATTCAGTTCGACAAGAGGATCGACAACTCCAGGATTCGACGGGACCTGGAGTCGCTGTGGAGCGTCGAGTACGTGTTGTTGACGTTGCTGGGGGGGTTGTTCGTGGTCAGCGCGCTCTTCTACGGCTGGCAGCAGTACCAGTGGATTCAATACGGCTACCGGATCGAGGAGGCGCAGCGGACGGTCGAGGATCTGACCGAGGCCGGACGCCGGCTGCGCTTGGAGCGCCAGACGATGGCCAGCCCCGAACGAATCGATCGCGTGGCGCGCTCCATGGGCATGGTCGCGCCGTCGACGGAGCAGGTTCTGATCTGGGACGCCGGCGCCGAGGGCGAGCCGGCCTACGCCGAATCGGGTGAGATTCAGTTGGCCCGGCGCGCGACCCGCTGATTTTCCGGCGGGCGGAGACGGGCACTGGGGGCGTATCGGTGCAGAAACGCATCGCCATCGTGGCCGTGCTGATGGGGTTGTGGGCCGC
This sequence comes from Acidobacteriota bacterium, assembly GCA_022821265.1. Classification (GTDB taxonomy): domain Bacteria; phylum Acidobacteriota; class Terriglobia; order 20CM-2-55-15; family 20CM-2-55-15; genus JAJEDW01. The sequence goes on along the minus strand of JAJEDW010000136.1, from coordinate 13,541 downwards.
CGTGATCGGCGTCCGTCTCTACTCGCTCCAGGTCGTCCAGTCCGCGGACTACCGGCAACGGGCCAGCGATCAACGCGAGAAAGTTGTCGAGATCAGCGCCCGGCGGGGCTCGATCTTCGACCGCAACGGCCGGGAGCTGGCGGTCAGCATCGAGGTGGACTCGCTTTTCGCCGATCCGTCGCAAATCGAAGACCCCCGGGCCGTGGCCGACTTTCTCGCGGAGGTCCTGAACGAGCCCGCCCCGGATCTGGAGTCCCGGCTGAATTCCGGCCGGTCGTTCTCGTGGATCCGGAGAAAGCTGTCGAAGCGGGAAGCGGACCGGGTCCGCTCCGCCGGGATCACGGGCCTGTATTTCCAGAAGGAGTTCGAACGCTACTACCCCAACCGCGAGTTGGCCGCGCATGTCATGGGGTTCGTCCAGATCGACGGCGAGGGCGGCGCCGGCCTCGAGTTCCGTTACGACGACATCATCGGCGGGTCGGAGGGAACGGCCGTCGTCGTCCGGGACGCGCGGAACCGGAGCTTCCAGACTCTGGAACAACAGCCGACCGAGGGCGCCCACCTCACGACGACGATCGACCAGAACATCCAGTACATCGTCGAGAAGGAAGTGGCGCGCACGATCGCCGCGACCCGGGCCCGGGCGATGAGCGTCGTCGTCATGGATCCCCACAGCGGCGAAGTTCTGGCCATGGCCAGTTATCCGCAGTTCAATCCGAACGAGTACGGGCGCTACCCGGCCGAGAACTGGAGGAACCGGGCCGTGGCGCAGGTGTACGAGCCGGGCTCGACGTTCAAGATCGTCACGGCCGGCGCCGCGTTGGAACAGGGGTTGACGACGCTGGACGAGCTGATCGATTGCCAGATGGGCCACATATACATCATGGGGCACAGGATCAACGACCATAAGCCCTTCGGCATATTGTCCGTGCGCGAGATCCTGCAATACTCCTCCGACGTGGGCATCATCAAGCTCGGCATGCGTCTGGGGGACCCGCTCCTGGCCGACTACATCACCCGGATGGGGTTCGGCCGCAAGACCGGCGTCGACCTTCCCGGCGAGGAGCGTGGGTTGTTCAAGCCGGCGGCCGAGTGGTCGAGCGTGTCCGTGGGCGCCATCTCGATGGGCCAGGAGATCGGCGCGACGCCTCTGCAGGTGGTCAACCTGTTGTCGATGGTGGCCAACGGCGGCACGCTCTACCGCCCCTACCTGGTCCAACGCGTCGAAGATCTTCGAACCGGCCGAACGACCCGGACGCTGCCCGATGGCCAACGCGTTCTCAGCGAGCGGACGGCGCGCCTGTTGCACGACGCCCTGCAGTCGGTCGTCACCGGAGGCACCGGCGTCAACGCGGGGATGGACGCCTACACCGCGGCCGGGAAGACAGGCACCGCGCAGAAGATCGACCCGGCCACCGGGGCCTATTCGCCGACCGCGTTCGTGGCGTCGTTCGCGGGCTACGCGCCGGCCACCCGGCCCGACGTGGCCGTGGTGGTGACCATCGACGAGCCCGTCGGGCCGCATGGCGGGGGCGAGGTCGCGGCGCCGGCTTTCAAGAGAATCGTCGAGGAGACGTTGCGCTACCGTTCGGTTCCGCCCGACATCCCCCGGGCGTTGCCGGACCCGGCCGGCGGCCGGGAAGCGGCGGCGCCCGAGACGGCGCCCGAGGCGAGGCCGGAGCCCCGGACGCCGCCCGCCGAGGGAGACGAGTCGTGGCAGATCCTGGACGCCGCTTTCGAAGCCGGGGCCCGTCCTGCGGAAGGGCAGTCGTCATTCGCAGGCGCCGGCGTCGTTGTTCCCGACTTTCGCGGGCGGGGAGTCCGGCAGGCGGTCGAAGCCTGCCGGAGACTGGGTCTCGACTGCCGCTATCAGGGGTCCGGCCGCGCCGTCGGGCAGTCCCAGGTTCCCGGCAGTGCAGTCCCCGCGGGCGCACGCGTCGACATCCGCTTCTCGGCCGGCCATGACGGGGCGGTGGATGCGCATCCGGCGCCGGCGGGCGCCGGCGATCGCTGAGCCGCCCATCCGGTGACGGCCGCGACGCGCGCCGGCGTCTTCGGGATGCGTGTCCCCGCCGGGCGCACCGGGGTCGAGTCGCAGAATGAGATTGAACGATCTGCTGACGGGCATCGACGTCGAAACCGTCACCGGCGACGTCTCGGCCGAGGTGACCAGCGTCCAATACGATTCCCGCGTCGTCGGGCCGGGTTCCATCTTCATCGCCGTGCGCGGCGAGCGATTTGACGGCAATGCTTTCGTGCAGGACGCGGTGGCGCGCGGCGCCGTCGCTGTCGTATCGGAAGCGCCGCCGGCGCCCGCCCCGGCGTGGATCCGCGTGTCCTCGGACCGGCGCGCTCTCTCCGAGTTCGCGGCCGCGTTCTACGGCCGTCCGACGGCCGGCCTCCGACTGGTCGGCGTCACCGGGACCAACGGCAAGACCACGACGGTGCACCTGGTCGAATCCATCCTGGCCGCGTCGGGCGCTCCCGCCGCGTTGCTGGGAACCATCGACTACCGCTTCCCGGGGTACCGCGTTTCCGCCGCCCGGACCACGCCCGAGGCCCCCGACCTGGAACGTTTCTTCCGGCGCGCGGTCGATGCCGGATGCCGCCACGCGGTGATGGAAGTGTCGTCTCACGCGATCGCGATGCGCCGCGTCGACGGGCTCCGATTCGATGTGGCCGCCTTCACCAACCTGACGGAGGAGCACCTGGATTTTCACGGTACGATCGAAGAATACTTCCGGACGAAGAAGCGGCTCTTCGACGGTCTGGACGGGACGCCTCCCGCCGTGGCCGTCCTGAACCGTGACGATCCGTTCTACGACCGGCTGGCCGGCTGCGGCAACGATCGCATCGTGTCGTACGGGCTGACGGCGGATGCCGACGTCCGTCCCGTCGACTGCGAGCTCGGGGCCGAGGGCATCCGCGGCGAGCTGGCCGCGCCGTCAGGGAAAATTTCCCTGCGCTCGTCCCTGTTGGGGCGCTGCCACCTGTACAACATCGCCGCGGCGGCCGCGATCGGACTGGCCCTCGGGTTGCCGCACCGGGCGATCGCCGACGGCGTCGCATCGCTCCCGGCCGTTCCCGGGCGATGCGAGAGAATCCGATGCGGCCAGGACTTCCGGATCATCGTCGACTACGCCCACACCGGCGATGCGTTGGCCCAGGTGCTGGACGCGGCGCGGCGAACCGGGTCCGGGCAGGTCATAGTCGTCTTCGGCGCCGGGGGCGACCGCGACGCCGGCAAGCGGGAACGGATGGGGCGGACCGCGGCCCGCCTGAGCGATCTCGCGGTGGTGACCTCGGACAACCCCAGGAACGAGGACCCGCTGGCGATCATGGGTATGATCGAGAACGGCATCCGGCTTGCAGGAGGTCGATACGAGAAGGTGCCCGACCGGCGGCAAGCCATCGCGCGCGCTCTCCAGGTCGCTCGCCCCGGAGACACGGTCGTCATCGCGGGCAAGGGGCACGAGACGCATCAGGTAGTCGGCGATGAGGTGCTGCCGTTCGACGACCGCGAGGTGGTACGGGAGCTGCTCGAAACACGATGAACCTGACTCTCGACGAAGTCGCCCGGCACACGGGAGGACGATTGGAAGGCGCGACGCGCGCCGAGGTTCTCGGTTACTCGATCGACAGCCGCTCGATCCGGCCCGGCGAGCTTTTCTTCGCGATCCGCGGGCCGCGCTTCGACGGCCACGCGTTCGTCGCCGAGGCGGCCGCCCGGGGCGCCGCCGGAGCGGTCGTGTCCGGGGACGTGTCCCCGCCAAAGGGTTGGCCGCTGATTCGCGTCGGCGCCACCCTGGAAGCGCTTCACGCGCTGGCGCGCGCGGTCCGTCGCCGGTGGGGCGGGCTCGTCATCGGGGTGACCGGGAGCATCGGGAAGACGACCACCAAGGAGATGATCGCCGACCTGTTAGGCAAGCGCGGGCGCGTCCTTCGGACGACGGGCAACCTGAACAACGCCTACGGCCTGCCGCTGTGCCTGCTGCGCCTGGAACCGCAACACGACGTCGCGGTCCTGGAGATGGGGATGTCGGCCGCGGGGGAGATACGCGCGCTGGCCTCGATCGCGGAACCCAACGAGGGCGTGATCACCAATGTCCATCCCGTTCACCTGGAGTTCTTCGCATCCGTCGACGCGATCGCCGACGCCAAGGCCGAGCTGTTGGCCGGATTGACGGGCGAGCGCCGGGCCTACCTGAACAACGACGACCCGCGCGTTCGGGGCATGGCGTCCCGGTTCGACGGCGAGATCGTCACCTGGGGCGCCGGTCCGGACGCGGCGTTCCGCGCGCACCGGATCGAAGAACGGGGCACGGAGGGTACCTCGTTCACGGTGCGTCACCGGCGCCATGAGGCGGATTTCGTTCTGCCGCTGCTCGGGACCCACAACGTCGGCAACGCCATCGCCGCGATCAGCGTCGCCGTCACGCATGGGCTCGGCTGGCGCGACGCCGCCGAAGCCGTGAAGAACATGCGGCCCGCCGCGATGCGGGGCTCCGTCGTCAAGTTTCGCGAAGGTTTCTCGCTGATCGACGATTCCTACAACTCCAATCCGCGGGCTCTCGGCGACATGATTCGCCTGCTGGGTTCCACGCCGGGCTATGACCGGCGCATCCTGGTGGCGGGCGGCATGCTCGAGCTCGGCGATGACGGCCGGCGGTTGCACGCCGGCTGCGGCCGCGACGCGGTGGAGGCCGGCGTCGACCTGATCATCGGCGTGGGCAGCGAGGCGGAGGCGCTGGTGGACGGCGCGCGCGACGCCGGGGCCGACCCCGCGCGGCTGCGGCGGGCGCGCGACGCGGACGAAGCCGGCGGCCTGCTGGCGGAAGAAGTCCGGCGCGGGGATCTGATTCTCCTGAAGGGCTCGCGCGGGATGAAGCTGGAGCGCACGCTGAACGCCTTGCGCGGCGCCTTCACCACGGTGGAGTCCTGATGCTGTACCACTTCCTCTGGGAAATCGTCTATCCGGCGGTGGCCGACGTCCCGGGACTGGGGGCCATCAGCGTCTTCCAGTACATAACGGTCCGTACGGCCGCGGCCAGCGTCACGGCGTTGATCCTGAGCCTGATCCTGGGGCCGGGCCTCATCCGCAAGCTCCGGCGCTTCGAGATCGGGCAGAACATTCGCGAGGAAGGACCCCAATCGCACCGGTCGAAGGCCGGAACGCCCACGATGGGCGGTGTGCTGATCGTCGTGTCGATCGTGGCGGCGACGTTGCTGTGGGCCGACTTGCGAAATCCGTACACCTGGATCGTGATCGCGTCGACGCTGGCTTTCGGGGCCGTGGGTTTCGCCGACGACTATCTGAAGATCGTCCGCAAGCGGTCGCTCGGGCTGAAGGCCCGCGCCAAGCTTGGATTCCAGGCCGCAACCGTGTTCGCCGTGGGCGTCGTCCTCCTGTACCTGTCGGGCCGGGAGCTGTTCTCGACCCGTTTGACCGTACCGTTCTTCAAGGCGTTCACCCCGGACCTCGTGCTGGGGACCATGGACGCCACGGCGCTCGGCCTGATCGGCGCTCTCCCGTTCCTGGTCTTCACGGGACTCGTCGTGGTCGGCTCCTCGAACGCGGTCAACCTGACCGACGGGCTGGATGGCCTCGCGATCGGCTGCGTGGCGATCGCATCGGGCGCGTTGACGGTGCTGACCTACGTGACCGGCCACGCGGTTTTCGCCGAATACCTCGACGTCCAGCACGTGGAACAGGTGGCCGAGGTGACGATCTTCAGCGGCGCGATCTTCGGCGCCAGCATGGGTTTCCTCTGGTACAACGCCCATCCCGCCGAGGTTTTCATGGGCGACGTCGGCTCCCTCGCGCTGGGCGGGGCGATCGGCACCGTGGCCGTGGTCATCCGGCAGGAACTGCTGTTGATTTCACTCGGCGGGATATTCGTCGTCGAAGCCCTCTCGGTCATCATCCAGGTCGGCTCGTACCGGATGCGCGGCAAACGGGTATTCAGGATGGCGCCGCTGCATCACCACTTCGAGCTGATCGGGTGGCAGGAATCGAAGATCATCATCCGTTTCTGGATCGCGGCGCTGCTGTTCGCCCTGTTCAGCCTGACGACGCTGAAGCTGAGATGAGGACCGAACGATGGTGGTGGTGATGGGCATGGCGCGCAGCGGCCTGGCAGTGTCGCGCCTCCTGCGCGAGGCGGGCTTCGATGTCTTCGCCAGCGACGTCCTCACCGACCCGCCCCTGGCCGGGGAGTTCGAGCGCGACGGCATCCCGTCGGAGACCGGGGGGCACTCGGCGGGCGCTCTCGGCCGCGCGGCCGAGATCGTCGTCAGTCCCGGCGTGCCGCTCGGGATCGCGCCGCTGGAGGATGCCCGCCGTCGGGGGACGCCCGTCATCAGCGAGCTCGAGGTGGCGTCGCGCTACCTTCAGGGAGATGTCGTCGCGATCACCGGCTCGAACGGGAAAACCACGACGACCGCGCTCACCGGGCGCATTCTCTCCGTCGGCGAGCGGCCCGTCCAGGTGGGGGGCAACATCGGAACCCCCGCGTCGTCGATGGTCGCCGCGTCGCGGGCCGAGACGATCAACGTGCTCGAGGTCAGCAGCTTTCAACTCGACGGCATCCGGACGTTCCGACCCGACGTGGGCGTGCTCCTCAACATCACGCCCGATCACATGGACCGTTATGCGACCTTCGAGGCGTACCGGCAGTCGAAACTCCGGATGTTCGCGAATCAGACCGGGGAGGACCACGCCGTCGTCAATCGCGACGACGGCAACGTCTTTCCGCTGCCGGCCGCTGTCCGTTCGCGGCGGGCGTCGTTCAGCCGTTGCCAGGTGCTTGAGGCCGGGGCCTGGGTCGCCGACGGGCAAGTTGTTCTGGACGGAACTTCGGTCATGCCGTTGTCGCGTGTGCCGCTCCGCGGAGCGCACAACGTGGAGAACGTTCTCGCGGCGCTGGTTGTCGGCGGCGTTTACGGGATTACCGGACCCGCCGCCGCCGCCGCCGTCGCCTCCTTCCGCGCCGTCGAGCATCGGCTCGAGACCGTGGCGACCGTCGACGGCGTCGAGTTCGTCAACGATTCCAAGGCGACGAACGTGGATTCGGCCGTCAAGGCGCTGGAATCGTTCTCCGGCCCGGTGATCGTGATCCTGGGCGGTCAGGACAAGGGTGGCTCGCCGGCCGCCCTGGTGCGGGCCATGAAGGGGCGCGTACGCCGCGCCGTCCTGATCGGAGCGGCGGCTGAAATGCTCGAGGCGGCGATCGGCGGCGCCGTCCCCAGCCGTCGCGCGGCGTCGATGGCCGAGGCGCTGGACCTGGCCCTCGAGCCGGCGCGTCCGGGAGACGTGGTGCTGCTGGCGCCGGCATGCGCCAGCTTCGACATGTATGACGACTACGCGGCGCGCGGCGACGATTTCAAGAACGCCGTGCGGTCGTACGCGGAATCGCGGGCATGAGGCTCCCGTCTACCGCCCGCCCGGCGGCGCGCGCCGCAGTTGGGACGGAGTAGGAGCCTGTGGTGAAACGCCTGCTGCATTCGACCGGCGACGCATCCCGTCTGGACTGCGTTGCTCGTCGATCACATATCGGGAATATGCTCCCTTCTCGCGCCTTGCCAGACAGGCGCCTCACCGGTCTCGGTGCGACGCGGGGTTTCACCACAGGCTCCTAGGGGATGGCCAGAAAGCTCAAACCGGACTGGATCCTGTTCGTGGCGGTCCTCGTGCTGGTCGTCGTCGGCGCCATCCTCGTGTTCAGCTCGTCGGCCGTGCTGGCCAGCGAGGCGTACGGGAACGCCTACTTCTTCTCGTTCCGCCACCTGGTTGCCGTGGGGCTCGGGCTGGCGGCCATGTTCACCCTCGCCCGAGTGGACTACACGCTCTATCGGAACCCGGCGGTGGTGTTCCCGTTCTTGTCGCTCGTGACCGTTCTGCTCGCGCTGACCTACTTCCTCCCGGAGACGGCCAACACCCACCGGTGGATCCGTTTCGCGGGCTTTTCGTTCCAGCCGGCGGAGCTGGCCAAGCTGGCGGTCGTGGTTTTCCTGGCCTATTTCCTGGAGAGGCGCGCGGACCGCATCAACGACGCGCGGTTCACGTTGTTGCCCGTCGGCGTCATCGTCCTCGTGGTCTGCGGGTTCATCGCGTTCCAGCCCGACCTGGGCACGCCGGCGGCCCTGGCCGGCATCGTGGGGCTCATGCTGCTCGTCGCCGGGCTGCATTTCCGTTGGATCGCGCTGGCGGGCGTCCTGGCCGCGTCCGCGCTGGGGTACCTGGTCTACATGTACCCGTACCGGGTCCAGAGGGTATTCGCGTTCATCGACCCGTTCTCGGACCCTCTCGGCAGCGGTTACCAGATCATCCAGTCGCTGACGGCCCTGGGTTCGGGCGGCGTCGCGGGCGTCGGCCTGATGGCGGGACAGCAGAAGCTGTTCTATCTGCCCGAACCCCATACGGACTTCATTTTTGCGGTCATAGGCGAGGAGGCCGGCCTGATCGGCACGCTGACCGTGCTCGTGCTCTACGGCGTCTTCCTGTGGAGGGGGCTGCGGGCTTCCAACAGGGCGCCGGACCTGTTCGGATCGTATCTCGCGCTGGGTTTGACGATGATGGTGGCGATTCAGGCCTTCGTCAACATGAGCGTCGTTCTCGGACTGCTTCCGACCAAGGGAATGCCGCTGCCGTTTCTCAGTTACGGCGGAAGCTCCCTCATGGTCATGCTGGCCGGCGTGGGCATTCTGATGAACGTGTCGCAACGAAGCGGCTGAGACGGTTCGCGAGCGAACCGGAGCGGCGCCGTGCGGTTCTATCTTGTTGCTTTCCATGGGGTGGGAAGGCGTGGACTTTTTTTTCGCCGGTCCTGATCTGTCACCATGAAGGTGATAATCGCGGGAGGCGGCACCGGAGGGCACCTGATGCCCGGCATCGCCGTGGCTCGCGAGTTGCTGCGCCGGGACCCGGAGGCGCGCGTTCTGTTCGTCGGGGCCGACCGCGGCGTCGAGACGACCGTGGTGCCCCGGGAGGGGTTCGATTTGATCACGCTGCCGGTCGGCGGTTTCAAGCGTACCGGATGGGCCGCTCGCGTTCGCAACGGGGTCCGGCTTCTACGATCTCTTGCCGGCTCGCTGGGTATCCTGCGGCGCTTCCGCCCGGATGTGGTCGTGGGACTGGGCGGCTACGCGTCCGTCCCTGTCGTGGCCGCGGCTTGGGCATGGGGAACCCCGCGGGTCCTGATGGAGCAGAACGTCGTTCCGGGCCTGGCGAACTGGCTGCTCGGGAAGCGCGCGATGGCCGTCGCCGTGCCCCACGAGCAGGCCGCCGGTCATTTTCCCGGACGCGCCGTCGTGACGGGGAACCCGGTGCGCCCGGAGTTCAAGTCGATGGCTCCGAAGGAACATGCGGCGCCGTTCACGGTGTTGGTGACCGGAGGCAGCCAGGGCGCGGACTCCATCAACCGCGCCGTGGTGGCCGCCCTCGATCGGATCGTCTCCGCGCTGGAGGGCGGGGCCGGCGCTATCCGGTTCGTGCACCAGACGGGACGGAAGGGGGAGGACGCGGTTCGGGCCGGTTACCGTGAAGCCGGGATCGAGGCCGAAGTGGCGGGTTTCTTCGACGCGTTCGACGCGCGCTACAGGGACGCGGACCTGATCGTGTGCCGGGCGGGGGCGACGACCATCGCCGAGGTACGGGCCGCCGGACGGGCCGCGATCCTGGTCCCGTTGCCGTTCGCCGCCGACGACCACCAGAGGAAGAATGCGCGCGCGATGGTCGCCGACGGAGCGGCCGCGATGATCGATCCCGCCGACCTGTCGGGCGAAACGCTGGCCGATGAGATCGTTTCGCTGCTGACGGACGCCCCGAGGCTGCGTTCGATCGAGGAGAACGCGCGGCGAGGCTCGGTTCTCGACGCGGAGGTTCGCATCGCGGACCTGATCGAGGAAGCGGCCGGGCGCCCGGCGGCGGGATCGGACGCGGGCGTCGGGGCGGGCGGAGCGAGCCGCTGATGTTCAAGCGCATCAAGCATGTGCATTTCGTCGGTATCGGCGGCGCCGGCATGAGCGGCATCGCCGAGGTCCTGTTGACGCTCGGCTACCGCGTCACGGGATCCGACGTGAAGCCGACGCGCGTCACGGCCGCGCTCGTCCGGGCCGGCGCCGAAGTGTTCGCGTCGCATCGAGCCGCCCACGTGGCCGGCGCGCACGTGGTCGTCCGATCGTCGGCGGTCGATCCCGGCAACGTCGAGATCATGGAGGCGGAGGCTCGCCACATCCCCGTCATCTCGCGAGCCGAGATGCTGGCCGAGCTCGCCCGGCTCAAGTACACGGTCGCCGTTGCCGGTACGCACGGCAAGACCACGACGACGTCGATGATCGCCACGATTCTCGACCGCGCGGGAATCGATCCGACGTTCGTCATCGGCGGCAAGCTCAACGCGATGGGGCGGAACGCACGACTGGGGACCGGCGAGTTCATCGTCGTCGAAGCCGACGAGAGCGACGGTTCGTTCCTGATGCTGTCTCCCGCGATCGCCGTGATCACCAACGTCGAAGCCGATCATCTCGATCATTACGGCGGCCTCCCCGAGATTCAGGACGCGTTCGTCCGGTTCGCCAACAAGGCGCCGTTCTACGGAGCGGTCGTGGCGCCGTCGGGCGGGGGCGCGGTCGGTCAGGTCCTCGGCCGCGTCAAGCGGCCCGTAGTGACGTTCGGCGCCGACGCCGACGCCGGAATTCGCGTGTCCGACTGCGTTCTGGAGGGGTTGGGATCGCGGTTCCGGCTCCACTACAACGGCCGCGGCAGCATCGATTGCGAGCTTCGCGTTCCCGGCGAACACAATGTCCTGAACGCCGCGGCGGCTTTTGCGGCTTCCTTCGAGATGGGGGTCGAGCCGGAAATCATCGCGGCGGGACTGGGCGCGTTCGGAGGCGTGGAGCGCCGCTTCGAGGTCAAGAGGGACGCGCCCTACACGGTCATCGACGACTACGCCCATCATCCCACCGAAGTGCGGGCCACGTTGGCCGCGGCGCGAAGCGCCGGATTCGGCCGGATCCTGGCCGCGTTCCAGCCTCATCGGTACACGCGGACCGCGCGCCTGTTCGACGACTTCGCGCATGCGTTCGACGACGCCGACACGCTGCTGATTACCGACATCTATCCGGCCGGCGAGAACCCGATCGAGGGCGTCACGGCCGCGGCGCTGGTGGAACGGATGCGGTTGCTGGGCAAGCACGTCGTCCACGTGCCGGACGTGGCCGAGGTCGAAGGGCGAATTCGGGCCGAGGCGAGGCCGGGCGACGCGGTCGTCGTCATGGGCGCCGGGAACATCACGGCCATCGCCGACTCGCTTGCCGGACTCACGCCGTCGGGGGCCGGGAACGATCCCGTTCATGTTCCCGGCGGCGGCCGGGAGAGTCTTCGATGTTGAAGAAGCCGGCTAAGCGACGCAAGCGCCCGAAGACCCGGGCGCGCGCGGCGGCGTGGCTCCGGCCGTTGTCGGTGGCCGGTCTGGGGGTGCTAGCGCTGGCCGTCGCATTGGGGTTCTACCGGGCGGCCGCGTGGGTCCAGGACACCGAGTTGCTGGCGATACGCGAAATCCAGGTCATCGGCGAGCGCCGGGTCACCGAGAGTGAGATTCTGGCGCGGGCCGGATACGTTCCCGGGGCCCGCGTGTTCAGTGTCGATCTCGACGGGGCGCGCCGCGCCGTCGAGGCGATCCCCTGGGTGCGCCACGCCACCGTCCGCCGGGTGTGGCCCGACGAACTGGTGATCACGATCGAAGAGCGGAGCCCGGAACCCGTCGCTCTGGCGCGGATCGGCGGAGATCTCTACAACGCCTACGTCGACGGCGTGATCCTGCCGATGGACGAGTGGACGCTCGAGGACTTTCCCATTCTGGACGGGCTGAGCGCAGGCGGCGCCGAGGCCGAGATCGCTCGGAACGCCATCAAGATCGGCATCTATCGCGAACTGCTCGAGTCGATCGGGCCGGGTGACCTGTCGGAGATCCACGTGTCCGATGGCGGCGAAGTGTCGATCGTGCCCCTCGACGACCCGGTGGTGGTGATGCTGGGCGCTACGGACCACGGCAGCCGGTGGGACAAGTACGAGCGCATCCGGACGCGGATACGCGAGGACTATCCCATGGCCGGGCAGATCGATCTGCGCTTCCGGGATCAGGTGATCATTCGGTCCGCGCCGTCCGGAGAGAACGGCCCGGCCGAGGGAATCATATGGAGCGAAGAAGAGACAAACCTGTTGTAGGTCTGGACATCGGCTCGACGAAGATCTGCACGCTCATAACGTCGGACAAGGATGGCGAGCTGCAGCCGGTGGGGTTTGCCAAGGTCGGTTCGAAAGGTTTGCGGATGGGCGCCATCGTCGACCTGAAAGAGACGATCAAAGCTATCCAGCAGAGCGTGGCCGAGGCCGAGTTGATGGCCGGAGTCGAGATCGACGACGTGTTCGTGGGCCTGGGGGGCCCGCACATCCGCAGCTTCAACAGCGAGGGGGCCATTCCGCTGGCGACGCCGTCGCGGGAAATCACCCGCGAGGACATTCGCCACGTCATCGAGAACGCGCGCGCGGTGGCGTTGGCCCCCGACCGGGAAATCCTTCATATCATCGCGCAGGAGTTCGTCGTGGACGACCAGCCGGGCATCGACGACCCGCTCGACATGGTCGGGACGCGGCTCAAGGTCAACGTCCACATCGTGACGAGCGCCGTGACGGCGGCGCAGAACGTCGTGACGGCCGTCCACAGGAGCGGCCTGGAGGTGGCCGACACGGTGCTCGAGCCGATCGCGGCCGCCGAAGCGGTGATCAGCGACGACGAACGCGAGCTGGGTTGCGTCCTCGTGGACATCGGAGGCGCGACGACGAGCCTGGCGATCTACCACCACGGCGCCGTGCGGCATTCCGGCGTGCTGCCGGTCGGAAGCGACCATTTGACCAACGACATCGCCGTCGGCTTGCATACGCGGATCCCCGAGGCGGAACGTCTCAAACGGGAGTTCGGGTGCGTGAAAGCCGCCATGGCGGGCGACGGCGTGACGTTCGAGTTCTCGGGCGCGGGCGCGCGCCGTCCACAGGAAACCAGCCAACGGGTCCTGAGCGAGATTCTGCAGCCCAGGGCGGAGGAGATCATCCATTTCGTTCGCGACGAGATTCGGAACGCCGGATACGAGCGCCAGTGCGGAGCGGGTGTCGTCCTGACCGGCGGGGGCGCTCTCCAGACGGGCATTCCGGAGTTGGCGGAGGACTTGCTGCGGCTGCCGGTCCGGTTGGGCGGGTCGGCCCGTTTCGACGAACGATACGACGAGCCCGGCTTCGCCACGGTGGTGGGGTTGGTTGCATACGGCGACCGGCGTCGAAAGTCCGACGCGTTTCACGAACAGTCGGGGTCCGCCATCAAGCGGATGATCGGCCGGTTGCGGAGCGCCGTGTTCTAGGGATTCCGGGAACGGGAGGGGGACACAGTGTCCTACGAAGAAACCAACGAGAACGTGGTTCGCTTTACCATCGACCGCGAGAGGGACGTCGGCGCCTGCATCAAGGTCATCGGCGTCGGCGGCGGCGG
>JAJEDW010000188.1 GCA_022821265.1 Acidobacteriota bacterium | reverse complement strand
GAACGCCGAGTCCATTCCCTGCCCGGCGCCGTGCCCGAGGACGACGGCCGTGTCCCGGTCCCAGGCGTCCGGGGCCCGGGCCGCCACCGGCATGCCGTCGACGTCGAGGCGTCGTTCCATGGGCACCTGGGTGCTAGATTCTCGAGACGTTCTCGAAGTACCGCACGAACATCTTCATGCCGCTCGAGGCCTGCCCCCAGTCGAAGTGCTCGTTGGGCGCGTGATAGCCGTGCTCGGGCAGGCTGAGGCCGAGGAACACGATCGGCGCCGCCAGGTAGTCGTTCATGGTGAGGACCGCGCCGATCGAGCCCCCCTCCCGGACCCATACCGGCGCCCGGCCGAACGCGTGCTGCATCGCGTCCCGGGCCGCGTCGGCGTAGGGGCCCTCCCGCGGACCCAGGTACGGCGGCAGCATGCCGTCCAGCTCGACCGCGGCGTCGGGATTGAGCTCGCCGACGAAGCGCCGGAGCGATTCGAACTGCCGGGCCGGGGATTGAGCCGGGACCAGGCGCATGCTGATCTTGGCTTCGGCGCGCGGGGCGATGGCCGACTTCACGCCCGGGCCGGTGTATCCGCCGACGATGCCGTGGACCTCGAAGGTCGGCCGCGTCCAGATCCGTTCGGCCAGCTCGGCGCTGTCTCCCGACCGCAACAGTCTCAGCCCATGAGCCTGGCGAAACACCTCGGCGTCGAAGCCCGACTTCAGCAGGGCGTCGCGTTCCTCGGCCGAGACCGGTTCCACGTCGTCGTAGAAACCGGGGATCCGGACCTCGCCCGTCTTCGAGTCGCAGCATGCGGCGGCCAGCGCGCAGAGCTCGGCCACCGGGTTGCGCGCCGCGCCGCCGGTCAGGCCGGAGTGGACGTCCTTCGTGCCGGTTTCGAGAAGGATGCGGGCCGTCAACATGCCGCGCAGGCCGCACGGCATCGCCGGGCGCGAGCGCGATATCCATACCGTGTCGGAGACGACCACCGAGTCGGACCGAAGCGCGTCGATGTTGGCCCGGACGAACGACTCGAAATGGGGGCTCCCGATTTCTTCCTCCAGTTCCCAGATGAAGCGGACGTTGACGGGGACTCTCTGCTCGGCGGCGTAGCGGGCCGCCATCAACGCGGTCAGGGCCGGCCCCTTGTCGTCGGTGGTGCCGCGGCCCGTGTACACGCCGTCGCGGATCCCCATGGCGAACGGGTCCGAGCGCCATTCGGGTTCGTCGGCCGGCTGGACGTCCAGGTGGTTGTAGACGCTTACGGTGGGCCGGTCCGGGCCCGCGCGGAACTCGGCCAGAACGACCGGGTTGCCGGGTGTTTCGATCACGGCGGCTTCCCCGCCGATTCCCCGGACATGGTCGACGACGGCGCCGGCGCACGTGCGGATCGCGGTCCGGTGTTCCGGTGACGCGCTGATGGTCGGGATCTCCACCCAGCGTCGAAGCGTCTCTTCGAACTCGCTTCGAACCGAGGTCACGTACGTGTCGATGGATCCGGACATGGCCGCGCGCGTGTCATGTTAGCAGCCGGCGGCTCCGGTGAAAAACGCCGGGAGCGCGTATATCATGGCAGGATGACTCGCCGCGCGGCCGAGTACTTCAAGGTGTTGCAGGACCGCATCACCGAATCGCTGTCCGTGCTCGACGGCGCCGACTTCCGCGAGGACCACTGGGACCGAAAAGGCGGGGGCGGAGGCCGGACGCGCGTGCTGGAAGACGGCGCCGTCTTCGAGAAGGCCGGCGTCAATTGCTCCAGCGTCCACGGGGAGCTGTCCGACGAGTTCGCCCGCCAGATACCGCGAGGCACGGGCAACACGTTCTTCGCCACCGGGATCTCGATGGTCCTGCATCCGCGCAATCCGATGGTGCCCATCGTTCACGCAAACCTGCGGTACCTGGAGAAGGGCGACGCGTCCTGGTTCGGCGGCGGCGCGGACCTGACCCCGGTCTATCCCCGCCCCGAGGATTGTGCGCACTTTCACGGAACGCTGAAGGCCGCCTGCGACCGTCACGATCCGTCCTACTATCCGCGGTTCAAGAAGTGGTGCGACGAATATTTCACGATCCGGCACCGGGGCGAGATGCGGGGCGTCGGCGGCGTCTTCTTCGACTATCTCGATGACGACCTCGACGGGCTCTTCGGGTTCGTCCGATCCATTGGCGACGCGCTCCTGCCCGCCTACCTCCCCATCGTCGAGCGCCGCCGCGACGCGCCGTACGGCGAGCGCGAACGGGCGTTCCAGGCGATACGCCGCGGGCGGTACGCGGAGTTCAACCTGGTGTACGACCGTGGAACGGTCTTCGGGCTCAAGACGCGCGGCCGGACCGAGTCCATCCTGATGAGTCTTCCACCCGTGGCGCGGTGGGCGTACGATGACTCGCCCGAGGCCGGCAGCGCCGAGCAGGCGGCCGCGGCATACTTTCAACCCCGGGATTGGGTGTGATGTTCTGTCGATTCTGCGGTAGAGTGGTCCAGCCCGACAGCCGATTCTGCGCGCTCTGCGGCCGGCGGCTGGCCGGCCGTTCGTTGCGGATCGACGCCCTTGTCCGCACGCTTCGGCTCCGAACACCCTACCCGTATGCCATCGGCGTTCTCCTACTGTTCGCGGGACTCGTTTTGCAGCCCGGTCCACCGCCTTTCGACTACTCCAACGTCGCGTTCGAGCTGGAGCTGCTGGGCGAATCGCGCGAGCCCGGGGCGAACCTCTACCGTCATCACTTCTCGCTGATCGTCGAGAACCTGGGCGAGACTCGGCTGACCCGGGTGCCGGTCGACGTCGGGGCCCGCGTCGAGGCGGATCGGCCCGCGGAAGTCGAGTACGACTTCCTCGGGCGCCGGCTGGCGGTCGTCCGCGACAGTCGACCGATACCGTTGACGGTTGTCCTCGACGACGATATGGATGCGTCCGAGAAGCGGCGTTACAGCATCGACGGGATCGTGATCGCAGCGCCCCCGTTCACCGTGACCTACGACATCGTCGCCGAGGGCGCCGAGGACGTGCTCGCCACGTTCACCGCGGCCGTCGGCGGCCGCGGTCCCGAATCCGCGCCGGGGTCGCCGGTCGCACGCGCACCTCGCGCCGGGGAACGCGCCGGAATCCGGTCATGAGCACGCGCCGCCGCCTCCGGCGGATTCTGCTCGCGTTGGCCGTCGCCGGCGTGTTGTTTCTCTTCGTCGGCGTGCCCGTCGGCGGATCGTTCCTGATCACGAACACGCGTTTCTCGTTTCCGGATCGCGAGGCCCGTGCGCCCTCCGAGCACGGCCTGGACGTCGGTCCGGTTCAGTTCGTCGCCGAGGACGGCGTCCGGCTCCACGGATGGTGGAACGCCGGCGACGGCCGATCCCCGGTGATCGTTTTCGTTCACGGCCTGAACCGCTCGCGCGTCGAGCTCCTGGAGCGCGCCGCCCGAAGCCGGGAGCGAGGCTACGGCGCGCTGCTGATCGATCTGCGGAACCACGGAGAGAGCGACGACGCCTACACGACGCTCGGCGTCCACGAGAGCCGCGACGTCTGCGCCGCCGTGAGGTTCGCCGCCTCCCGCGCCGGAGGGCGCCCGCTGGCGCTCTGGGGCGTGTCGCTCGGCGCCTCGACGGCGCTGTTGTCGGCGGGCGCGTGTCCGAGCGTCAGCGACGTGATCGCCGACAGCGCGTTCCTGTCGTTCGACGAGACCGTCTCGCATCACTTCGAGCTGATCACGCGCCTCCCGTCGTTTCCGATCGCGGACCTGATCGTCGGACTGACCCGCCGCCGGATGGGATTCGCTCTCGAGGACGGCGACGTGGAGCGCGCCGTGGCGCGCCGTCCGGAAGTGGCCGTGTTGTTCATCGCCGGGAGTGATGACGTGCGGATGCCGCCGGAGTTGGCGCGGCGGCTCCGAGCGGCGTCGACGAATCCGCTATCGGATCTGCTGGTGGTCGAGGGTGCCTCCCACGGCCGGGCCTTCCAGACCGCGCCGGACGCCTACCTCGGCGCCGTGTTTCGGTTTCTGGAGGCGGTGATGCCGGCGGCGGGAGCATAGGCGGTTGACTCGCGCGTCCCATTTCGACCGACGCGTATCGACGACGCGTCGCCCGAACCGGATGTACATCCCGGCAAGCGCATCTGCATGGATGGCCGCTCGAATCGCATTCACCCATAGACCCCGGACCGGGGACGCGGCACATCCGGATCCGGGCGCCTGATGGCGGTCCTTCCGGAGGTCGAAGGGTTGGCGATGAAACAGACGGCAAGAACGAACCGGCGCGGGCGCCTCGGCGCATGCATTCCGCTGATGGCGCTTTTCGCCCTCGGTCCGACTTCCCTTCGCGCCGTCCAGGCCGGCGGGAACGACGGTGTGTTGCGGATCGATACGCAACTGGTGCAGGTGAACGTGGTGGTCATGGACGACGACGGCCCGATTCCGAATCTCACCGCCGCGGACTTCACGATTTTCGACGACGGGGTCGAACGCCCGATCGCGATGTTGGACATCATCCGCATCGATGACCTGGAATCGGGTTTCGCCGGTGCGCTACCGGACGACGTCGTCTCGAATCGGCTGGACCGGCTGGGGCGGCAGCCGGAATCGGCCACGGCGATCATCGTCGACCGGTTGAACACGTTGTACGCCAACCAGGGTTTCATGAACCATCAAGTCGAGACGTTCGTGGACCAGGCGTTGGGCGACGGCGAGCACATCGCCGTGTTCGAGCTCAGCGAGCGGGGCTTTACGGTGCTGGGAGACTTCACCGCGCGTCCGTCCGACGTTCGGCGCGCGCTCCGGACCCGCCGTCCGGTGCACTCGCTGGCCGTGGAGACCAGCGTCGGGACGATCGCCGGCAACCTGAGCGTTCCGCAGGACGTGTCGCAAGACGGGTCGGCGTACTACCGGCGGCGGCGAGTCCTGCTGACGGCGGCCGCACTCGAGACGGCCGGCCGGTATCTGTCGAGACTGCCCGGTCGCAAGAACCTGGTCTGGCTGGCGGAGGAGTTTCCGCTTCCGCACGATCTCTGGCGCGACCCGCGCGTCCTCCGGCTTGGACTGCCCCCGTCCACGCTGGATCGAATCCAGACGATGTTTCGCGTCGTCATCGATGGGAACGTCGCCGTGTACCCGATCGACGCGTTGGGTCTGAGGAGCGAAGAGGACGGTTCGGCCGGGCGCTTGCTGCAGCAACTCGACATTCCGTTGACCATCGCCGAGGCCACCGGTGGACGCGCGTCGTTCAACACGAACGGGTTGGCCGCGCGCATGCGCGACGCGGTTCGCGATGCGACCGTCAGCTACTCGTTGGGTTTCTACGTGCCGGAAGTGGAGTCGGATACCCGGTTTCACGAGCTCGAGGTCCGCGTCGCAGGCCGCGACGTCGACGTGCTGCACCGGAAAGGCTACTACGGGTTCCGCAGCCCGGCGCCGGATCCGCCGGCGCTGGACCAGGCGCTTCTGGACCCGCTCGACGCCACCGCGCTGGGTCTGCTGGCCAGGGTCGAAGCGGTCCCGGAAGCGCCGGGCCGGTATCGAGTCGCGATCGGCGTCGACGCGGCCGATCTCAACCTCGTGCGCGACGCCGGCGACTGGACCGGCGAGCTCGAGGTCGCGGTGGCGTTCTTTCCGGACGCATCCGAACCGCTGTTGGTGCTTCCGCCCGCGCGTCGGCCGTTCCGTGCCACGGAGGCCGAACTGGATGACACGCGGCCGTTGAATGGCCTGGTTGTCGAGGAGGTTGTCGATACGGGAGGTGGCCCGGGGGTCCTGCGGCTGGCGGTGCGCGACGTGGCGACGAACGCGACCGGATCGCTGTGGGCGCCCCTCGGCGACGACTAGCCGGTCCGGGTATGGCCGTTTCCGTCGACCGACGACGAGTATAGTCTCGGTATGAGTCACGTGACGGTCCTGGGCGGTGGTCTGGAAACCGCGAAGTTCCTGGCCGGGCTGGTCGAGGTCTTGCCGGAAGAGCGCGTTCGCGTGGTCGTCAACGTGGGGGACGACGACGAGACGTGGGGTCTGCATGTCAGCCCGGACGTCGATCGCATCCTGTGCGCCCTGGCGGGTGAGCTGGATCCGGCAAGGAACTGGCAACGGCGGGGCGAGACGTTCCAATCCCACGACGGCGCGAGGCGGCTCGGTATGCGGTCGAGCCCGAAGATCGGCGACCGCGATCTGGCCACGCACCTGTTGCGGACGCAGTTGTTGCGGTCCGGCTCGAGCCTCGAGGAAGCCACCCGGGAGTTGACGGAACGGTTCGGCGTGGGCGTGCAGATCTTCCCGGCGACGAACCAGCGGGTCCGGACGCGCGTCCGTGTCCCCGGGGGCGCGATCAGCGCGGCGGAGTTCTACGCGAATCCCGCCGCCAACGCCCTGGCCGTGTGCTACGAGGGCGCGGAAGACGCAGAGGCGACGTCGAAGGCGATCGACGCGATCATGAGAGCCTGGCGCGTCATTCTGGCTCCGGCGGATCCGGTGCGCTGCATGGATGCGATTCTCGCCGTTCCCGGGATTCGCGACGCGCTGCGGCGGACCCCGGCGGCGGTCATCGGCATCAGCCCGGTCGTCGGTTCACACCTGTTGGGCGACAGCGGCTCGCGATTCGAGCCGCTGATGAAGGTGACCGGCGGGGCGTCCGTTTCGGCCCAGGCGGTCGCCGAGCGTTATGGCGACCTTCTGGACCAGTTCGTCATCCACACGTCGGACCTGTCGGTGCTGGAAGTCATCCGGAAGGCGATGCCCGGCGTGTGGGTGGAGAACATCGTCGTTTCCGGCGTCGACGATGCGGCCCGGCTGGCGCGGAGGGTCGTCAACGAGGATCGCCCGGTCGGCCGATAGCCGGACGCTCACATCTTGTACTTGCCGAAGTCCTCGTCGTTCATGTCGAGCCAGCGCTTGAGATCCTCGTTGGTGATGCGCTCGGGGTTCTTGGTCTGGCTCTTCGAGTTGCGGAGCACCTCGTCCTCGACCAGGATGGGACAATCGATTCTCAGCGCCAGCGCCAGGGCGTCGCTGGGCCGGGAGTCGATCGAGATCAGCCGTCCGTCCCGCTCCACCCAGATCACGGCGTAGAACGTGTCGTCCTGAATCGCGGTGACGACAACCTTGTCCACGTGACTCTCCAGGCCGATCAGCACGTTCTTCAGCAGGTCATGCGTCATCGGGCGAGGCGTTGCGACCTTCTCGATCTCCAGGGCGATCGCGTTGGCTTCGGAGACGCCGACCCAGATGGGCAGGATCGCGTTGCCGTCGGCCTCCTTGAGAATCACGATCGGCATGTTGGTGATCGGGTCCATCATCAGGCCCCGAATCTTCATTTCGACTTCCACCCGAGCCCCCAGGGAAAACGAAGAAAACGATCCCTTCGACTATAACTGCGTTACGGGCAAATTCAAACCGGCGCCGGGCGGATCAGGAGCGTCGGAGCAACTCCCGGACATGCCTCCGCGCGGCGTCGGTCACGGCCGGTCCACTCATCATGCGGGCGAGCTCCTCGATTCGCGCCTCGCCCGCCAGCGTTTCGACGCGCGTGGTCGTCCGTCCGTCGGCGATGCGCTTGTCGATCCGCGAATGGTGGTCGGCGAACCGTGCGATCTGGGCCACGTGCGTCACGCAGAGCACCTGGTAGGAGGCGGCCAGGGCCTTGAGCTTGCGCCCGACCATTTCGGCCGCCTCCCCTCCGATCCCGGCGTCCACCTCGTCGAAAACCAGCGTTCCGGTTTCCCCGTGCCCGGTCATCACCGTGCGGAGCGCCAGCATCGTTCTCGAAAGCTCGCCCCCGGACGCGATGGACGCCAGCGGCGCGGCGGCCTCGCCGGGGTTGGGGGCCAGCACGAAACGGCAGGCCTCGCAACCGCTCGCACGCGGCCCTGTTGCCTCCCAGTCGATGCGGAAGACGGCGCGCGGCATGGCGAGTGACCGGATTTCGGCGGTGACATGTTCTTCCAACCGCGCCGAGACGTTTCGACGCGCTTGGCCGAGACGCTCGGCGGCCTCCCGGAACCGCGCTCGCGTTTCCGACAGTCGTTGGGAAACGTCGTCGCGGCGGGAGTTCCGTAGACCTATTGTGTCCAGTTCCTGGATTACGGTTTCCAGGTGCGCGGTCAGGTCCGGACCGTATTTGCGGTGAAGGCGCTCCAGGCGGGACAGGCGTTCCTGGAGCCGGTCCATTCGGCCGGGCTCGGTGTCCAGCCGGCTGGCGTAGTCGCGAAGAGCGAAGGCGAGTTCCTCGACGCCGGCGCCGATGGCGTCCGCCTGTTCGAGGATCGGCTGGAGACCGCGGTCGTGCCGCGACACCTGCTGCAGCGTCCGGCGCAGCGTCGCGAGTTGTTCGAGAACGGAGGCTTCGGCTTCGTAAAGGCATTGATATCCGCCCGTCGCGGCTACGAACAGCTTCTCGGAATGCTGGAGGGCGTGGAGCCTGTCCCGCAGCGCGGCGGCTTCGCCGGGTTCAGGGGCGGCCTGCTCGATTTCGTCGCGCTGGAAGGCGAGCTGGTCGGCGCGTTCGTCGGCCTCGGCTTCGGTGGCTTCCAGCGACGCCAGCTCGCCCTCGAGTTCGCGTGTCGCGACGAATAGGGAACGGACACGCGAGGCGAGGCCCGCCTCGCCCGCGGCGCGGTCGATCAGGTCCAGTTGGCGCCGGGCGTCGAGCAGCGACTGCTGCTCGTGCTGCCCGTGGATGTCGAGCAATGCCGGTGCGATCGTCCTGAGGCCCGATACCGTACTGGGTTGGCTGTTGATGAAGACGCGGTTGCGATTGTCCGAGGATATCTCCCGCCGGAGGACGAGTTCGTCTTCGGGATCGATGCCGATCGACGTCAGATCGAGTTGCTGCGGCGCGTCGAAGACCGCTTCGATCCGGGCGCGGCGTTCCCCGCTCCGGATCGTCTCGCTGGACGCCTTGCTCCCCGCGATCAGGGCCAGCGCGTCCACGATCAGCGACTTCCCGGCCCCGGTTTCCCCGGACAGCAGGTTGAGGCCGCCGCTGAAGGCCATCTCGAGCTCGTCGATCAGCGCGAAGTTGCGGACGCGGAGCAGGCGTAGCATACGTTCCGTTTATATTCCAAGTGGCGGCGGGTTTGGTAGTCGGAGGCCGCAGGTTGAAGAAACTGCACGCGGCGGCGATTCGTTTTCCGGCCCGTTCCGTCTGATTCCTGTAGCGGTGGGGCCGGGATCCGCGTCCCACAGCTGTTTTTTTGCGCGCCGGCGCCCTCGGAAAGGAGCTTGAGTTGGCCAACCCGGTTTACTCCGCGGCCTGGATCCTGCAGGGAGGCGCCGACATGATCGCCCTGCTCGCTCAGACCGGACCGCTATCACAGATCGTCCTGTTGATTCTCCTCGTGCTTTCCGTGGCCTCTTGGGGCGTGATTCTTTCGAAGGCGCTGCTCTTCAAGAAGATACGTCGAGAATCGGACACCTTTTGGCGGATTTTCAAGAAAGCCGGCGCCCTGTCGGAAGTCGGAGCGGCTTCCGAGACGCTGCGGTTCACGCCGCTGGTTCCGGTCTTCGACGTCGGCTGCGAGTTGGTGGGCGCGGTTGGAGGCGACGCCGCGGACCGCCCGGCGCGGGCGTCGAGTTCCAGGACCGTGGAACGCGCCTTGCAGCGCGCCGCCGCGGGACAGTTGACCGAGCTGGAGAGCCGGATGACGTTCCTGGCGACCACGGCGTCGGCCGCTCCATTCATCGGCCTGTTCGGAACCGTGCTCGGCGTGATCGGTTCCTTCCTGGGGCTGTCGACGCTGGGCGGCGGCGGAACCTCTCTGGCGTCGGTCGGCCCAGGGATCGCGGAAGCGTTGATCGCGACCGCGGCCGGGCTGTTCGCTGCGATTCCGGCGGTGGTGGCTTACAATCATTTCGTCGTGGAACTGCGTCACGTCGGCGGCCAGCTCGACGACCTGCAGGCGGAGTTCCTGGCGATCGTGGAACTGGACGGGCAGGATTGACCATGGCGTTTACGACGCGAGAAGGCCGGACCCAGACGGCGCTGGCCGAAATCAACATGATTCCGTTCATCGATGTCATGCTGGTCCTGCTGATCATCTTCATGATCACGGCGCCGGTGATTCAATCCGGGATCGACATCGATCTTCCGCGCACGCAGATGGTCGAGACGTTGAACGAGCAGCGCTTCATCGTCTCGATCACGCGCCGGCAGGAGTTGTTCCTGCAGGGCGAGCCGATCAGCATCAACACGCTGGTTCCCGAGATGATAGAGCGG
>JAJEDW010000179.1 GCA_022821265.1 Acidobacteriota bacterium | reverse complement strand
GTCCGGCCAACGATTGACGCTGGGCAACGAGGCCTCGACCGGGCCGCGGTTCTTCACCCCGGACGAGACGGGATTCCACGAGGTGCGCGTCGGAGCGGACACCTCGCAGGTCGCCGTCAACCTGCCGTTGTCGGAAAGCGTGCTGGAGCGGATTCCCGGAGAGGACCTGATGGCCAGCGTCCGGCGTCTTGACGGCGAAGCGCGCCGCGGGGCCCTGCTGGCCGAGGCCGACACGGACGACTTCGCCCGGCGTCAGAACTGGTGGTGGTACCTTCTGCTGCTGGCGCTGCTGGCGGGTCTCGCGGAAACCGTCCTGGGCAATCGGGTGACGCGGACCCAGCGGGCCGCGGCGCCCGCGGTCGGCGGGCCATCGGCGTGACGGCGCCCCGCCCTGTCCGGCCGGTTCCCGGCGTGATTTGTTTCCTGTCCAACGGACGGCGGGCGCGATATGATCCTTGGCGACGGAGCCGGCCGTGAAACGGATGTTCGGAAGCCGGGTGCGTGGGTGAATGGGCGCGATTCGATCTGGAGTGCGGAGGAACGATGATGGAGCCTAGAGAGGAACTGCTGCGACGAATCGGGAAAGTTCGGAGACGCTGGAGCCGGTTCCTCTGGTTCAAGGGTCTGGCCTGGGTTCTCGGCGTGGGCGTCCTGGGCCTGCTGGCGACCATGAGCGTCGCGGAGTCGGAGAGCTTCCCGGGCTGGGCCGTGGTCGCGCTTCGCATCGTCCTGCTGGGCGCCTTGGCCGGCACCGCGGTCAAGATGCTCGTGCTTCCGCTGATCCGGAAGCCGGACGAGATCCAGTTGGCGCGTTTCGTCGAGGAAAAGAGCCCGGGTCTGGAAGATCGCGTCGTCAGCGCGGTCGAGCACATCCGGAAACCCCGCCCGAACAGCGGGCCGTTCGGGATCCTGCTCATCCGCGACGCCCTGGAACGGACGCGCCGGGTCCGCTTCGACGATCTCGTCGACCGGCGGAAATACAACGTGTTCGCCGCGCTCTCCGCCGTCTTCGTCGTCGGGATCCTTGCCGCGCTGTATTTCGCCGCGGCGTTCTTTCCGTACGGGAGCTCGCGGCTGTTCGCCGGGTTCGTCGACGTGCCGCCCGGACCGGCGTACACGATCGAGGTCACGCCGGGGGACACCACGGTTCCCAGCGGCGACGACGTCGTGATCGAGGCCGTCATGGTCGGGTTCGATCCCGAGCGCGCCGAGATCCAGGTCCGTTACGACAACAGCTCGCAGTGGGAAGGCTCCACCATGGAGGTGGCGCCGGAGACGATTCCCACGTTCCGGCACCTGTTGTTCAACGTGCGCGAGCCGATTCGCTACTTCGTCCGGGCCGACGGCCGCCAGTCGGCCGAGTACCTGATCCGGGTCGCGGACCTGCCGCGGGTGGAGAGCGTCGACTACACCTACCACTTTCCGGCCTATACGGGGATGCCGTCCCGGACCGAAGAAGACGCCTTCGACATGGTCGCGCTCAAGGGCACCGAGGTCGACGTGCTTGTCCGCGCCAGCCAGATGCTGGACGGCGGGAGGCTGATGCTGACCGACGGGGAGCCGGTGGAGTTGACGCCCGGCCCGGACATGACGGCCACGGCCCGCGTGACCATCGAACGGTCGACGACGTTCCGCATCGAGCTGGTCAACACGGAGGGGCGGGACTACCTGAGCCTGACCGAGTACGCGATCGAGGCGCTGGACGACCAGAAGCCGATCGTCCAGTTCACCGAGCCCGGGCGCGACCATCGCGCGTCGACGGTGGAGGAGGTCTTCACCGAGCTCGAGGCCAGCGACGACGTGGGCCTGGCGTCGCTCGACATCCGTTTCAGTCTCAACGGCGGCGAGGAGCAGGGCGTGAACCTGTTCTCGAACGCCGGCGCGCCGCCGCGGGAGATCTCGGGGACCTATACGTTCTTCCTGGAGGAATACGAGATCGAGCCCGGGGACTTCATCACGTACTACGGCCGGGCGCGGGATGCGAACAGTCCGCCGAACGAGACCCTGACGGACATCTACTTCATCGACGTGCGCCCCTTCGGCATGGAGTACTTCCAGGGACCGGCCGGCGGCGGCGGCGGGGGCGGCGGCGGCGGCGGCGGGGGCGATTCCGCCGAAGCGCTGTCGGCCCGCCAGAAGGAGATCATCGCGGCCACGTTCGCGTTGACGCGCGATGTGGACGAGTACGAAGCCGAGGAATACTCCGACAACATCCAGGCGGTGGCCGAGAACCAGACCGTGCTGGCCGAGAATACGCAGACGCTGATGGGGCGCCTCCAGGCCCGCCAGCTCACGCGCGACCCGATGATCGAGCAGATCACCGACAACCTGGCGTCGGCGCTCGAGCAGATGGGTCCGGCCGCGCAGGCGCTCCTGGACGAAGACCTTGCCGCGGCGACGCCTTACGAGCAGCGGTCGCTGCAGTACCTGAGCCGCGCCGAGGCGCTCTTCAACCAGGTCCAGGTGAGCCAGGGCGGCCAGGGCGGCGGTGGAGGCGGCGGCGGCAGCCAGAGCGCCCAGGACCTGGCGGACCTGTTCGACCTGGAGCTGGATCAGAGCCGGAACCAGTACGAGACCCTCCAGTCCGCCGAGCAGCAGGGCGCCAACGAGGAAATCGACGAGGCCTTGCGCAGACTTCAGGAGTTGGCCCAACGGCAGCAGCGGGCCCTGGAGGAACAGCGAAGGCAGGCGCTGGCCGGCAACGGGAACGGCAACGCCAGTCAACAGATGACGGCCGATGAGATCCGGCGCGAGACCGAACGTCTGGCGCGTCAACTCGACCGGCTGTCCCGGGAGCGCAACGACCCGCAGATGGCCGAGGCCGCCGAGCGGCTCGACCAGGCGGCCCAGAACATGAGGAACGCGCAAGGGGGCACGGGCCAACAACAGCAACAGGCCGCGCAGGCGGCGCTGGATGAACTCCAGCGCGCCGAGCGGCTGTTGTCCGGCGCCCAGGGCGGGACCCCGGAAGAGCGGCTCGCCGCCCTCGAACGCGACGCCAGCCGGTTGGCGGAGACGCAACGCGACATCGCGGACCAGACCGAACGTCTGGCGGCCGACTCCGGAACCGACGCGGAAGGGCGCACCGCCCAGATCACGGATCAGAAGGATGGGGCGCTGGAGGAACTTCGAGAGCTGCAGGACGGACTCGACGCGCTCCAGAACGCCGATCTCGGCCGCGACGCCGCGCGTGACGTTCGATCGGCGGCCAACGCGATCCGCTCCAACCGCCTGGTCGACAAGATGGTCAACGGTCAGCAATTCCTGGACCAGGATCGATACGACTTCGCGGCTCTGCGCGAGCGCGAGATCGCCGACGCCCTGGACGACGTCGAACGGCAGTTGACTCAGGCGGTCGCGAGCGCCGCCAATACCGAAGAGCAGCAGCTGCAGACGGCTCTGAACGAGACCAGCGAAGCCATTCGCCGACTCGAGGCCATGCAGCGGCGCCTGGAGGACGAACTCCGGAATCGACAACAGACGCAGCAGGGTCAACAAGGTCAGGAGGGCCAACAGGGTCAGCAAGGTCAGCAGGGCCAGCAGGGCCAGCAGGGTCAGCAGGGTCAGCAAGGCCAGCAGGGTCAGCAGGGTCAACAAGGCCAGTTGGGCCAGGTCGGAGGAAACCGCCAGGGCGGCGCGTTCGGCGGACCCGACGGCGGACGGCCGGAAGGCAACTTCTTCGGGCCGGGCACGGATTACCGCCAGTTGACGCGCGAATGGGAGCAGCGCCTGCGCGACGTGGAAGCCATCCGGGGAATCCTGGGTCCCGAAAACGCGGTCGCCGGCGACCTGAACGCGCTGATGAACGAGATTCGCCAGAGGCTGGAGGATTTCGACATCGGCGACCTCGACCAGATCCGCTCGATCACCGAGGACATCATCGACCCGCTCCGGACCATCGAGCTGGCCCTCAGCCGGGAGCTGGGCGTCATGCTCGGTCGCGAGAACATTCGCGTCGCCCAGGACGACGAGATCCCGGCAAATTACCGGGAGATCGTCGAGGAGTACTACAAGAGGCTCGCGAACGAGAACTGATGGCGACCCGGACGGTGGGCGCGCTCAGCCGGACCGTGTGACGTAGAGCGGGAACTCCCGGCACAGCGCCTGGACACGGCCGCGGATGCGACCGATGGTCGTCCGGTCCTCGACGTTCGCCAGGATGTCGGCGATCCAGCCGCCGATTGCCTGCATTTCGCTTTCGCCCATGCACCGGCTGGTCAGCGCCGGCGTCCCGATCCGGATGCCGCTGGGCCTCAGGGGCGGGTTCTCGTCGAAGGGGATCGTGTTCTTGTTCACGGTGATGGCGGGGTCGTCGAGCGCCCTCTCGGCCTGCCGGCCGTCGATGCCTTTCGAGAACACGTCGACGAGCATGAGGTGCGTGTCCGTACCACCCGAGACGATGCGAAACCCCCGCTCGGCGAGCTTGCCGGCGAGCGCTTTCGCGTTCCGCAACACCTGGTCGATATAGACGGCGAATTCGCCGGTCATCGCTTCCTTGAAGCACACGGCCTTGGCGGCGATCACGTGCACCAGCGGCCCGCCCTGCATCTCGGGGAATACGGCGCGGTCCAGGTCCCGGCCGAACCGTTCCCGGCACATCACCAGTCCGCTGCGCGGGCCCCTCAGCGTCTTGTGCGTCGTGCTTGTCACGAAGTCGCAGTGAGGCACCGGGCTCGGGTGCGCCCCGGTCGCCACCAGCCCGGCGATATGGGCGATGTCGGCCATCAGCAGGGCGCCCGCGTCTCGAGCGATCGCGCCCAGGCGTTCGAAGTCGATCGTTCGCGGATAGGCGCTGCCCCCGCTGACGATGAGGCGCGGGCGATGTTCGCGCGCGAGCCGCTCCAGATCGTCGTAATCGATGGTCTCCGTGTCCCGCCGGACCCGATAGGGGACGAAGGCGTAATGCCGGCCGGAAAAGTTCAGGGCATGACCGTGCGTCAGGTGGCCGCCGTGCGAGAGGTCCAGTCCCAGGACCGTGTCGCCGGGCGAGAGGGCCGCCAGGTACACGGCCATGTTGGCCTGGCTGCCGGAATGCGGCTGAACGTTCACGTGCTCGGCGCCGAAGAGCGCCCGGGCGCGGTCGATGGCCGTCCGCTCGACAACGTCGACGAACTCGCATCCGCCGTAGTACCGGCGGCCGGGATAGCCTTCGGCGTACTTGTTGG
>JAJEDW010000149.1 GCA_022821265.1 Acidobacteriota bacterium | reverse complement strand
CGCGAACAGGTCGAACGCCTGTTCCCGCTGACTCTCCGACATCTCGTCGAACCCGACGCCCTGCCGGGGCACGCGGGGACGGTTGTCCCACCGCCGCCACTCGGAGTCGTCGAGCCCGAACATGGTGCGCGAGCGCTGCGCGTCGTCCAGACCGTCCAGAAACGCCTCGGCCGCCGCGCGCACCGGCGCGGTCGACACGCCCGTCGAACGGATCTCGAACAGGCCGGGGACGACGCGGCCGTCCGTGGTGAGGCCCCGGAAGACGTCCGCCACGCCCTGGTTCTGTTGATCCTGAAGCCGCGCCGCCCGGTCGGAGACCTGTGTCCAGGCCGCCAGCGCCGCAACGGCGAAACAACCGCATATCAAGGCCGCTTTCCTCATGGTTCACCTCGACGATGCCGCCCGGAACGGGCGCCTCGCTTGATGGTACGGACGCCGGGGCGGAAGAGCAACAAATGGGCTCCCGGGCCGTGACCATGGACAGTCGCCGCGCCGGAATCCCGATCGAAGGAGTAGTATGTGAAAGACGTTGTAGACCATTCGAACGGCGCGCCGCCACCGATGATCGAGAGACATCCTTCCATCCACCCGACGCATCCCGGGGAAATCCTCCGCGAGGACGTCGTGCCCGCGCTCGCCATGAGCAAGACGGCGTTGGCCAATGCGCTCGGAATATCGAGGCAGACGCTTTACGACATCCTCAACGAGAAGCAGCCGATCACGGCGGAAATGGCGGTGCGTTTCGGCAAGCTGTTCGGCAACGGCTCCAGCTTCTGGATCAACCTGCAGCGGGCTCATGACTTGGCCGTGGCGGAGCGCACCGTGGACGTGTCGAAGATCCCGACGATCCGGACCTAAAGGGATCGAGCGCGATCGCATTGCCATTCCGAAGATGTCGATCGATCACGCCGCCCCGCGATGCCTGGACGAGATGCGCATGTAGCCCCCCAAGAGACGGTGGATCCGAGCATCGCACGAATCATCGCGGACACGTGTCGTTACTTTCTACACGGTGAGAAACAGGACGAATAACCGGAGTCACGCCGACGAATTCCACGGCGGCGCGATCCCGAGCTTGGCAGCCGCGGCCTCGACTCTAGCCCGAGCGACATCGAGAGCAGCTTTCGTAGCGCCGTCTTCAACCGCATTATCGTACGCACGCTTCGCCCGCGTGTAGGCCGCCTTCAATCCCGGCGACCCCTTCGTCGGTTCGACAACGACGACTCGTGTCCACCGCTCGGGTGGTTTCAGGCGGCGCAGAAAGCGCTCGACGTCGTAGGTCGCCGGAGTGTGATCACTCAGCAAGGCCGTAGTTTTCGACAGCAGGGCGACCAATCGCTCGTCTGGTTCCGCGTCGGAATCCGCCTTGACCAAGTGCGCCCAAGCGTTGGGTATCACCTGGAAAGCCTTGTCTCCGTGTGGGCGCGCGATGAGATCCTGCCGTGCGAAGTCGGCCGCCTTGCCCGACTCCGTGTTCGTGTACGAGAGATAGCGGCCCAGCACCTCCGCAACCTCAATGGGGTCGTCCGCCTCGATGTCGAGACTTCTGACGAGACACTCTGCGTAGGTTCCCGCGCTTTGCGTGGAGTAGAAACGCCAACCAACGCCGTTCGTCAGCAGGGCCAGCGGAGCGCCCGCGTGAAACGAGTACTCGAAAAGCTGTCGGTCGCCGGCGGAACGGTTGAGCCGCTTGAAGTCGTATCCCTTCGATTTCAGTTCGATAATGCACCGCGGATTGCGATTCGAGACGCACAGCGCCAAGTCGATCCGCCGCGTCGTCGTCTTCAGCTTCAGAGAGGATTCCGCGCAAATCGACGATGCCGCCCGGAACGGGACGCTCGCCCGATGGTACGGGCGACGGGGCGGAAGATCAACGAATCGGCGTTGGCCAGAGGCCCGACGTCGGCCGGGACCTCCCGCGACGCTTGCGGACCGCCGGTCATTCCGCGGCGTAGTTGGCCAACGTCAGGACTCGGATCCGGTTCCTGGCCGTGAGTCGTTGGCGGTATGGCTCGATGCCCTCCAGGTCATCGGTTGGTATCTCTGTCGAGGCGGCGACCCAGTAGGCCGCCCGGCGACGTCATATGGCGCGACCATCGGCGATCTCTGTGTCGATCTCGTCGACCGAGGCGTACAGCCCAGAGGCGGCCCCAAGCAGATCGGACAGCGTGTAGGTTCGGCCACGGTCGCGCAACTCGTGCGCGGTGATGATGACGCGATCCTGATCCGACGCGATGTGGAGGACGTCACCCTGCTTGAATCCGACCGCCGACACCACACTGGCGGGTAGGGTGAGTTGGTTCTTCGCGCGAAGTCTCGTCAGGTGCATCGATCTCACATCCGTCTTGGAGTCGGAAAGCCGGACGATTGTATCCGCTACGGGTCGATCACGTCCAAATTCCCGGATTCTGTCAGGCCCCTCACCGTTCTGAGGCCGCGAGGCCACGGGTAGCCGGTAGGAACCGGTCCGCTTCAGGCCGCTGGGGGGAGCCGGGAAAACCGGCATGCGGAGTTGCACGGCGTCGGCGATTCGCACTCCGTGCCCGCCATCGACCTGCGCGGGCTCCTGCTGATGCCGGGGACGTCCCTTCACCACACTCGCTCGATAGTTGATCGGTGTTTCTTGCCGACGGTCGGCTTAGCGGGGGCGCCCCCGCCCATCAGGCGTTCGGCAATCGGATGTCGAGCCCGGTGCGATGGTCGAACGGAATGCCAGCCACCTCGCACGCGATCCGCAAAAACTGGGTTTTCTTGGCGTTACTCAAGGTCGTAAGCAGCCACCAGCCGTCCGGCAACCGCACGCTGCTGCGGACCACCGACTCTGTTTCGGACAATTCCTGCTTGACCTGGGCCACTCCGCGATTCTTCCGTCCGCGGAGCTTCGGGTCGACGCGTGGCAGAAAGCCCGGATCGCGTTCAGACAGAGTCGTGAACACCGCGACGTATGCCCCCACGGCATTCTTTGCCGTCCGTTCCTCGCCCAGCAGCCAATAGCGCACTACAGATTCGTCCGTCGTTGAAGCAGTCGAAGGCGTTGACACGGGCGGCGCGATCCCAAGCTTGGCCGCCGCAGCTTCGACTTTTGCCTGAGCGACGTCGAGGGCGGCTTTCGCGGCGCCGCTTGCAACCGCTGTCTCGTACGCACGCTTCGCCCGCGTGTAGGCCGCCTTCAATCCCGCCGACCCCTTCGTCGGTTCCTTATCCGCGGCTTGGGTCCACGGCCCAGGCGTTTTCAGGCGGCGCAGGAAGCGCGCAACGTCGTCCTTCGCCGGAGTGTGGTCACTCAGCGAGGCCGTTGTTTCCGAAATCAAGGCGACCAATCGCTCGTCTGGTTCCGCGTCGGAATCCGGCTTGACCAGACGCGCCCAGGCGTTCGGTATCGCGTCGCGAGCGTGGCATCGACCTGTCCGCTCGATGAGATCCTCCCTCGCATAGTGGGCCGCCTTGCCCGACTCCGTGTTGGAGTAGGAGAGATAGCGGTCCAGTGCTGCCGCGACCTCGCCGGGTTCGTCCGCCTCGATATCGAAACTTCTGACGAGACGCTCGGCGTAGGTTCCGGCGCTTTGCGTGGAGTAGAAACGCCAGTGGGCGCCGTTCGTCAGGAGGGCCAATGGAGCACCCGCGTGAAACGAGTACTCAAAAAGCTGTCGGTCGCCGGCGGAACGGCCGAGCTGCCTGAGGTCGTATCCGGTCGATTTCAGTTCGATAATGCACCGAGGATTGCGATTCGAGACACACAGCGCCAAGTCGATCCGCCGCGTCGTCGTCTTCAGCTTCAGCGAGTATTCCGCGCAAACGTGGTCCGGGTTGTAGACGTCCCACCCCAGCGCGTGAAGCACGGGTTGGATAACCTGGGTACGGACGGCCGTCTCGTTCGGATACTTGTTCTGCGAGATGCCGCGCCTGATTTTCTCGATCACTTTCGCAATATCAGTCACGTGTCAACGCTCCCGCCGCAATGGGTCCGTCCCGGCCTGCCGCCCATGACCCGCGCGGCCTTCGTCACTCGCCCGAATGGGCCGTCGCGGCAACGAACGACAAACGTCTCCGCAGCACACGCCAATGCCCCTGATCTCTTGCGCTCGAATCAACACCACCGCGTAAGCATTGCGTATGACGTGAACGCGGAGGCTATGCAGTCCCGAAGCGTCCGAAACCGTACCACACCGCCGAGGGAGTTGTGGATCGAGACAGACGTGGACGCCGGGATTAAACGAAGTGATGCGCTTCGTCTAGTCGCCACCCTGCCACGACACGCGTGTCGGTGTTGACGCTACGGACCCGTGTTAACCTTGCAATCATGGAATTCCGGTCCGGGATTGCAAGGTGATTGACAGGTTTCTCACGGCGACCGTGGCCGCGCGGCTCGGGCAGTTTCCGGCGGTCGCGCTGATCGGACCGCGGCAGGTCGGCAAGACGACGTTGGCGCGGCGGTGGGCGGCGGCGGACGCCGGCAGCGTGTACCTCGACCTCGAGGACCCCGCCGACGCGGCCAAACTGACGGACGCGGCCGGCTACCTGCGCGCACAGCAAGGGCGGCTCGTCGTCATCGACGAAGTGCAACGCGCGCCCGGACTGTTCGGCGTCCTGCGCGTCCTGATCGACGAGAGGATTCGCAGCGGAGAGGCCGCCGGGCACTTCCTGCTACTCGGGTCCGCGGCCCCCGACATGCTGCGGCAGACCGGTGAAAGCCTGGCGGGACGGATCGCCTATCTCGAGCTCGGCCCGTTGGACGTCCGTGAAACCGGCCGCGGCCACGCGTCCCGGTTGTGGGTCCGCGGCGGTTTTCCGCCGAGTTTTTTGGCCGTCAGTGACGGTGAGAGCGCCGAATGGCGCGAGCAGTTCATTCGGACGTACCTGGAACGCGACATCCCGCAACTGGGACCGCGCGTGCCGGCGGAAACGCTGCGGCGTCTATGGACGATGCTCGCGCACAGTCAGGGGAGCCTGCTCAACATGGCGGCCTTGGCGCGTGCGCTCGCGATCGACGGCAAGACCGTCGCCCGATACGTCGATCTTCTGGTCGATCTGCTCCTGGTGCGGCGCCTCATGCCGTTCCACGCCAACGTTCGCAAACGGCTGGTCAAGGCGCCGAAGGTGTATGTGCGCGATAGCGGTCTGGTCCATGCGCTGCTGCGGCTCGACGATGAGGACAGCGTACTCGGGCACCCCATCGCCGGCCCAAGCTGGGAGGGTTTCGTGTTGGAGACGCTCATCCGGGCGGCGCCCGCACGGGCGCGGCCCAGCTTCTACGGGACAGCCACCGGCGTGGAGGTCGATCTCGTCCTGGAACTCCCGGGCAATCGAATCTGGGCCGTCGAAATCAAGCGCGGATCGGTTCCCGGCATCGCGCGCGGGCTGCGCGTCGCGATGGACGATATTCGTCCGGAACGGACGTTCGTCGTCTATTCTGGCGAGGAGCGCTATCCCGCGGGCGGCAGTGTCGAGGTGATCGGCCTCGCCGGCATGGCGGAAATGCTGGCGAAGCTTCACGCGGAATAGAAGGTGTCCGGGTCGTCTGACACCGAAACGAGGGCGGGGTGATGAATCAACCGAAACACGGCCTCTCGCGGCGCGAGTTCGCTGCCGGCGCGGCGGGTCTGGTCCTGGGCGGGCTGGCGCCCGGCGCGACAGCTCGGCCAAGGCAGGAGTCCGTCGCCGACACCGGCGGCGTGGACGGCGACGTGACGCTCGTCAACGGGCAGTTCGTCGACTATCGCGGGGTCGTCGCCTCGGCGCTGCGCATCCGGAACGGGCGCATCCGCGAGCTCGATCCGGCCTCGCCGCCGGCGCCAAGCGAGCGCGTCGTCGACCTGGACGGGCGGACGGCCATTCCCGGGTTTGTCGACTCGCACGTCCACTACACGCGGGCGGGCGTGAATCCCGGCCACCAGGAACGCCGCGTCGAGCGCGCCTTCTCCATCGCCGAGTTGCAGGAGACCCTCGCCGGGCGCGCCGTGGGCGTTCCCCCCGGCGAGTTCGTAACCTGCGTCGGGGGCTGGAACCACACGCAGTTCGCCGAAGCGCGGCGTCCGACGCGGGCGGAGCTGGACGACGCGGCGC
>JAJEDW010000117.1 GCA_022821265.1 Acidobacteriota bacterium | reverse complement strand
CGAACGGCAGCGGAGGCGCGCGCGTCGGAAAACACGGCGGCAGCCGTGTCCCCTGGCGGGGACCAATCCGCGTCCCCTGGCGGGGACCAATCCGCGTCCCCTGGCGGGGACCAATCCGCGTCCCCTGGCGGGGACCCAACCGTGTCCCCTGGCGGGGACCAATCCGTGTCCCCCGGCGGGGACCAATCCGTGTCCCCTGGCGGGGACGGGGGCGCCGTGGAAAAACCGGCCCCGGAACCGGCAATCGTCGGGCAGGAACCCGCAATCGTCGGGCAGGAACCCGCGGTCGTCGAGCCGGAGGCCGCCGTGTCCGAACCCGGACCCGTGGCCGCCGGAAGCGCGGGGTCGGGGGAGGCGCCGGCGAACGTCGCCTCGGGCTCGGACGAAGCCGCTTCCCGAGCCCACGTGGATCCGGAGCGATTCCTCGTTGATCTCGTGAACCGGACCCGGATCCGCGGAATCGTCATCGGCCACGGCGCCGGTTCCCGAGAGATCGAAACGTTCGTGCGTTCCGTGACGCGGCAACCGGGCATGGACGTCTTCGTGCTCGTGGCGACGGAAGCCGGCGCCAGCGCTTACGCATCGTCGTTCGCGGCGCGAGAGGAGTTCCCTCAACTCGACGCCGCGACTCGGCGGGCCGTGTCCGTCGCACGCCGGTTGCAGGATCCGCTGAAGGAATTGGTCAAGATCGATCCCAGGCAGATCGGCATCGGCCAGTATCCGCATGACGTGGACCAGGAAAAGCTCGCATTCCATCTCGACGGCGTGGTCGGATCGGCCGTCAACCGAGTGGGCGTCGACGTCAACACGGCGTCTCCGGACCTGCTTCGTCACGTGGCCGGTTTCTCTCCCGATCTGGCCCAGAAGGTGGCCGACCACCGGTCGGAAAACGGATCTTTTTCCACTCTGGAGGACGTGCGCGCCGTCGACGGCGTCGACGAACGCGTGTTGTCGCAGGCGGCGGGTTTCCTGAGAATCAAGGACGGAACGGAGCCGATGGACGGGACCTTCATCCATCCGGAGTCCTACGCTCTCGTCCGAAAAATGGCCGAAACCGTCGGGATATCCACGGCCGAGCTCCTGGGCAATGCCGAGAAAATCCGAGCGATCCGGTTCGAAGCCTTCGAACAGGAAGCCGGCAGGTACACGCTGGCGGATGTCCGGAACGAGTTGTCCCGGCCCGGCCGCGACCCGAGGAGGAAGTTCGCCGTCCCCCGGTTCCGGGACGACGTGCGCGAAATCTCCGAACTCGAGAACGGCATGGAGTTGGAGGGGATCATCACCAACGTCACCAACTTCGGAGCCTTCGTCGATGTCGGAGTGCGTCAGGACGGTCTCGTGCACATCTCCGAACTGTCCCATCGCTACGTTTCCGACGCGCGCCAGGCGGCGCGCGTCGGCGAAGTGGTCAAGGTGAAGGTCATCGGCGTCGACACCGCCCTGAAACGGATCAGCCTGTCGATCAAGGCCGCCCTCGCCGCGCCGAAGCCGCGGCCGAAACCGAGGAAGAAACCGGCGGACGGCCGCGGCCAGTCCCAACCCCGGCGGCCGGTCTCGAAAGAAGCGGCCGCGCCGACCCGGCGGAAACCGCGACGCGACGGCCGCCAGCCGGCTGCGGCGCCCGCGCGGCCGCTGTCGATGGAGGAAAAGATCCGGCTGCTCCAGGAAAAGTTCAAGGGCCCGGATACGTAACCCGCCTCGGGTGAACTTTCTCGGCGACGTCTGCGTTACAGTCTAGAGACGGGCCATGCAATTCCTCGAAGCCGTCAAGATCGCTCTCGAATCACTGCGCGTCAACCGGCTCCGTTCCGTGCTGACCTTGCTGGGCGTCGTGATCGGCGTCACCACCGTCATCACCGTGGTCGCGTTCATTTCGGGGATGAACAACTACGTCGAAGGCGAGGTCCTGGACCTGGGTGTCGACGTCTTCTACATCACTCGGACCCCGGACATCATCCGGAGCGAGGACGAGCTGATCGCCGTGCGTCAGCGCAAGAACCTCACGCGCGACGACGCCGACGCCGTTCGGGACATCTGCGCGGCCTGCCAGGCCGTCGGCGTCCAGAGAAGCGCCGGGGCGCTCGTGAAGCACCGCGCCGACGAGATCAACGCGACCGTTCGCGGGATCTCGCCCGAGATACACACCGTCCTCGGCGAGGGTCTGGATGCGGGCCGCGAAATCACCGACTACGACGTTCGCCATAGTCGGCGTGTCGCCGTCATCGGCGCCGACATCGTCGAGAACCTGTATCCGGTCGTGGATCCGCTGGGGCGGGCCATCAGCGTCAACGGGCGGGAATTCGAGGTCGTCGGGGTCGGCGAGGCGCGGGGCGCGATCCTGGGCATTTCCCGCGACAGCTGGGTCGCCATCCCGATAACGGCGTTCGAGAAGATGTTCGGAGCCCGCGGCTCGGTGTCGATCAACGTGAAGAGCGGCGGCGAGGCCAACGTCGAAACGGCCCAGGACCAGGCGCGCATGGTGCTCAGGACGCGGCGCCAGGTCAGCTATGCCGAGGACGACGACTTCACGATCCAGTCCAACGACACGTTCCTCGAACTCTGGAGTGAAATCAGCCGGGTCATTTTCGCCGTAACCGTATCCATCGCGTCGATCTCGCTGGTCGTCGGCGGCATCGTGGTCATGAACATCATGCTCGTGTCGGTCACGGAACGAACGCGGGAAATCGGCGTCCGCAAGGCCATCGGGGCCCGCCGGCGCGACGTCCAGTTGCAGTTCCTGGTCGAATCCGCCACGCTGACCCTGGTGGGCGGGTTGCTCGGCATCGGCTTGGCGGCCGTCGTGGCCGGCGCGGTTTCCCGCCTGACAGGCTTCCCGGCGGTCATCGAGCCCTGGGCGGTGGCGCTGGGCCTGGGCGTATCCGCCAGCGTCGGCCTGTTCTTCGGGATCTGGCCCGCCAGAAAAGCCGCGTCGCTCGACCCGATCGCCGCCCTGAGGCAGGAGTAGGCGTGCACGATATCGTGCAAATGGCTCTGGAATCGATTCGGGCCAACAAGGTCCAGTCGGGCCTCACCGTGCTGGGCGTCGTGATCGGAGTTGCAACGGTCATCGGCATGTCATCGGTCATCAGCGGCCTGGACTCGGCCATCACCGATCAGGTGATGGGCCTCGGCACCGATCTCATATTCGTGACGCGCGTCGCGCCGACGGTCGGACAACGGACCCAGGACGAACGCACGCGGCCCTTCCTGACGTTCGAGGACGCGGACGCCATCCACGACCTGTCGAGCGTGAGGAGCGCGGTCCCGATGGTCCGGAGGAGGGCGTTCGGCGCTGGCCCCGTGCTCCGTTACCTGGATCGGACGGTGGCGGGCACGGTCATAGAAGGCGCCACGCCGGAACACGAGGACGTCTTCAATCTCGACATTCGCGACGGCCGGTGGATCACACGCGCCGACCACCTCCGCCGCACCGACGTCGTCGTTCTCGGCCACGATGCCGCGGAAACACTGTTCCTGGATCCGGACCGCGCCGTCGGCCGGGAAGTCGATCTTGTCGGGCACGTGTTCGTCGTCGTCGGCGTGCTCGAGAAGCGGCCGAACAACCTGACGCCGGGAGCCAACCCCGAGGACAACTACGCGGCGATACCGATTACGACGTTCCGGCACATGTACCCCTCGGTCGAGGACATACAGATTGTCCTCCGGCCAGCCGCGGCCGACGCCATGGACGTGACGATCGACCAGGTCGAGGGCCAGTTGAGGAGGCGGCGCGGCGTGCGCTACGACGAGGCCAACAACTTCGCCGTCTTCACGCAGGATGCGATCGTCGATCTCTGGAACCAGGTCTCGAACGGCATCTTCGCCCTGATGTTGTCGATTTCGTCGGTCGGCCTGATAGTGGGCGGAGTCGGCGTCATGAACATCATGCTCGTGTCGGTGACGGAACGGACGCGCGAAATCGGTGTTCGGAAGGCCATCGGCGCCACCCGCCACAAGATCATGATCCAGTTTCTTCTGGAAGCCGTGGCGTTGACGTCGATCGGGGGGGTGATCGGCATCCTGCTCGGTTTCGCCGTCGCCGCCGGGATACGGACGGTCGCCCCGTTTCTCCCCGCCGACGTGTCGGCGTTCTGGGTCGTGGCGGGGTTTCTCACCTCGACCGCGACGGGCCTGGTCTCCGGCGTCTATCCGGCGTACAAGGCCGCCCTCCTCGATCCGATCGAAGCGTTGCGCTACGAGTAGCGGCCGGCCGTCGCCGCGCGCGTGGCGATCGCCGGCAAACTCCCGTAGAATGAGGATCCCATGCCAGAAGACCCGGAAGAAGCCAAGGAAGCACTATTCTTCGAGGCCGTCGATGCGTTCGGCGAGAACCGGCTCGCCGAGGCCATCGAACTGTATCGGCAGGCTCTGGTCATCGACCCGCGTTATCAGGATGCGCTGCACGGCCTGGCGCGCGCCCAGTTCGACAACGGGCAGGTGGACGCGGCCATCGCAACCGCCAAGCGGTTGACCGAAATCGACTCCGACGACATTCTGGCGCACACGAGCCTCTCGATGTTCTACCACGCGAAGGGCCTGATCGAAGAAGCCGAGAAAGAGGGGAACACCGCCCGGATCCTGGGCTGGAAACAGGACCTCAAGAACGGTTGACAACCCCTGTCCGGGCCTGGCGGCGTGGACTACGACGCGGAGTCGGGGCCGGGCCGCCTGTCGCCGTCGACGCATTCCAGGTAATCGTCCACGTCGCCGCGGCTGCCGATGATCAAGGGCACGCGCATGTGAAGCGACGCCGGTTCCACGTCCATGACGGGCGTGGTCCCCGTCGTCGCCGCTCCGCCCGCCTGTTCGGCCACCATCGCCAGAGGAGCCGCCTCGTACAACAGCCGCAGCTTGGGCTTCGGCCCCGGATAGAGGAATATTCCACCTTTCAGCAGGTTGCGGTGGAAATCGGCCACGAGGGACCCGATATATCGAAGGGAGTAAGGTTCCCGCGTCCCGTCGCCCGGTGACTTCAACCGATCGATATAGGTCACGGTGGCCTCATCCCATTGGTTCCGGTTGCCCTCGTTGATGCTGTAGATCCGGCCCCGGTCCGGGGTCCGGATGCTGTCGTGCGAAAGGATGAACTCGCCCAGGCCCGGATCGAGCGTAAAGCCGGAAACCCCGCGCCCTGTCGTATAGACCATCATCGTGCTGGACCCGTAGATGAAGTAGCCGGCCGCCACCTGCCGGCGCCCCGGCTGCAGGCAATCGGCTTCCCCTCCGTCGTCGCCGGCCGTCACCTTGCGGTGAATCGAGAAGATGGTGCCGATGCTGACGTTGACGTCGATGTTCGAAGACCCGTCGAGAGGGTCGTACATCATGGCGTAGTTCCCTCGCGCACGTTCGTCGGAAATCGAAATGACGTCCTGGGATTCCTCCGACGCCATCACGGCCAGCATTCCCGAGGACCCCATCACGCGCTGGATCGTGTCCTCGGCGAACTGGTCCAGCTTCATCACCGTCTCGCCGTGGACGTTGACGGTCTGGGTCTGGCCCAGCACGTTCGTCGTCAACCCGGCCCGCCGGACGTCCCGCGCGATGATCTTGGCCGCGACGGTCAGGCTGCCGAGCAACGACGTGAGCTCGCCCGTGGCCTCGGGGTGGAGCCGCTCCTGCTCCAGAATGTGCTGTTGAACGGTCTTGAACGTGCTCATCCGCCCGCCTCGTCCCGTTGGTCGATCAGTTGCTCGACGAGTCCCCTCAGACGGGCAAGCTCGCCGGCCATCTTGGGAAGCCTCGATATGTGCGCCTGCTGGATCTTGATGTCGTCGAGCGGCCGCGCGGGAGTACCCCA
>JAJEDW010000281.1 GCA_022821265.1 Acidobacteriota bacterium | reverse complement strand
GTGTGGGAGTCGCAGCCGATGATGACCTGGCCCGGCGCCCACAACCCGCTCTCGATGATCACGTGGTGCAGGCGTCCGCTCCCCCCGTCGAAGACGCGGATGCCGTGTTCGGCGGCGAACTCCCGCACCCGGTGGAGCCGCCGCGCCCCCTCCTCGGTCGGTGCGGAGAAGTTGTGATCGAACACGAACGCGATCCGCGACGGGTCGCGGACGGCGCCGCCGCCGAGCTCGTCGCGGAAGACGCGCGTCACGAAACTGGCGCTGAGGTCGTGCATTACCATCAGGTCCACGTCCGCCACGACCACCTCGCCCGGCTCGACCCGTCGGCGGTGGCTGGCGCGGGCCAGGATCTTCTCGATCATGTTCACAGGAGGGTCCATCCCGAGGCGTGAGCCCGGCAGGTGTCGCCCCAGAGCCAGTGGCGGTCGCCGCCTTCGCCGACGGCGTGGAGCGCCGCCAGGGCGCCGGGTCGAACCGCGCCGCCGTCCATCGCGCGATAGGGATACTCGCCGGAAAGGTCCTCGATGACGGCGCCGGGGCCGGCCTCGCCGGGCGGCCGGCGAAGCATGGTCTGGAAGCGGTCGACGAGAAGCCGGATGCGCGCGCCGTCGCCGTGGGTGCGCGAAATCCGCGTCCAGTGGCCCCGGTACTCGACGGCCAAGCTGACGGAAAACTCCTCGGCGAGAGCACGGCCGCTCGCGGGCGCTGGTGACCGACCCGCGTGTCCGATGAGCACGATCAGGTCCTCGGCCCCGGCCCGGCGCAGGCCGTGCTCGAGTCGTCCCGCCAGCGCGTGGTCGCTGCGCCCCACGCCGTCGGCGATCTCCGACTCGAGAACGAGCCGGGCCATCGCGATGGACTTGCGCCGCATGGCCATCTCGGTTTCGTCAGGCGCCGGGCACTCCAGCGCCTCGGCGCCCAGGTCGACCAGTTCGAGGTGCGTGTTCATCAAACCGGCATGCACGTCGAACGGGAAGCCGCCCTCGTCGAGCAGGCCGATCCGCGTCCAGCCGCGCTCCGAGGCCAGCGCTTCCAGAGCCTGCCCGAAGTCCTTGCCCGGACGGACGTCGGCGATCGGCGTTACGGACCGGATCCACGGGTATACGCGGGGCGAAAGCCCGCAGATCAGGACCGACGGGCCGTCGACGGGAACGACCAGCAGCGAGCGGTTGAAGTAGGGCATGAAATTCTGGAGCGACCGGGCCCGGTTGGACCTCCAGAAGTCGGAATAGACGACGCCGGCCGGAAGCCGCCAACGTCCGAGGACCTCCCGGAAACCGTCGATCCGGGTCTCGAACGCGCGCGGCGGAATCTCGGCGCGGTCCCAGGCGATGAGTCCCCGCTTCAACTCAGGCCTCCCGGGCGAACAGCGTCTTCTCGGTCGAGCTGAGCGATTCGCAGCCGTCGGCGGTCACCAGGAGCGTGTCGCCGAACACCATGTAGCCGGACAGCGGCAGGTAGGTGTTGGGATGCGCGATCAGGACCATCGATTCGCGGACGACGCAGTCCACGTCCTCGAGCACGTAGGGGTTTTCGTCCGGGTACAACCCGAGATTGTGGCCCCGGACCCGCGTGTACTTCGGTGTCGTGTACTCGCCGAATCCGGCGGCGCGGAACACGTCGTTCTGGACGCGCGCGACGTCGGAGATGTTGACCCCGGGCCTCAGAAAGTCCTGGGCCGCCTGCTGCGCGTCCCGGAAGATCTCGAACGATCGCCGTTGCGCGTCGGAGGGCTCGCCCACGACGAGCGTCCGGCAGATCTGGGCGAAGTAGCCGTTGACCTGCGGGCTGAGCTAGGTCGTGACGTTGTCGCCGGGGGCGAGCCGCCGTTCGGTCGGGGGATGCATCCCGAACACCTCGGCCCCCCCGGAACCGATCAGCATGAAGTTGTCCTCGGCCCCCTGTGTCTTGAGGAACGCCTCGACCTCGGCGACAAGCTCGTGCTCGGCCACCCCGGGCCGGGCGGCGTCGACGAAGACACGGTACCCGAGGTCGGCGAGGCGCGCCGCGCGCCGCACTTCGCGGATCTCGTCCGGGGTCTTTACCTGGCGCAGCGTCTCGATGGCGCCGGTGGCCGACGCGGCCGGATGACGGGACGCGCCGCCCAGGGTCCGGGCGAAGCGCGTCTCCATGAACTCGAGTCCCGCCACGCCGATCCGCAGGCCCTCCGCCGGCGCAAGCAGCGCCCGCAGCCCGCGGTCGAAGTCGCCGTCGAACCGGACGTCGCCGAAACCGGCGTCCCGCAGCGCGTCCCGGTCCCAGGGATGCGTCGTCAGGATGCTCACGCCGCCTGCCGGTTCCATCAGGGCCGCGGCGTGCGGCCCGAAGAAGCTGTAGTTGATCACGGATCGGAAGAAATCCTTCCGCCCGCTGTGGCCGTACAGGAGCAGGCGATCCCACCCGGACTCGGCGGCCAGTTCCTGGAACTGTCCTTGGCGCGTCGTGTTCAACATGAGCGGCGTACGGCGATCAGGGCGAAACGTCCTCCAGGAACCACTCGGTCGGCAACTCGCGGCCCAGGCCGAGCTCGCGGGCCTTCTCCAGGACCGCCGCCCCCACGGCGGCGAACTGCGTCCCCGCGCCGGTGTTGTTGTTGAAGAGCGTGATCTGCCCCGGCGCGGTCCGGCCCGGGACGCGGCCCGCCAGCACGTCCTGGATCTCGTGAATCGCGTCCCAGTCGACGATCCCGTTCTCGGCGGCTTCCCAAATGTCGGGGGACCGGTCGTTCCGGGCCACTTCCTTGGAGTGGACGACGTACAGGTCGGCGCGGCGGATGGTCTCGTCGTCGATCTCGCGGCGCTTGTTCGTCCGGTCCGACCCGCCGATCGACGCGACATACATTCCCGGTTCGAGCCAGGAGCCGTCGAAGACCGCGTCCCATGAGGCCGTCGCCGCCTGGATGCAGTCGCTGCCCTCGACCGCGGAGCGCGCCGAGTCGACGGCTTCGACGCGCCGGTCCAGGCGCCGCTCCCATTCCCGGGCGAAGCGGCGCCGGTGCTCCGGGTTCGGGCTGAACACCTTG
Source organism: Acidobacteriota bacterium (assembly GCA_022821265.1). Lineage (GTDB taxonomy): Bacteria > Acidobacteriota > Terriglobia > 20CM-2-55-15 > 20CM-2-55-15 > JAJEDW01. The sequence goes on along the minus strand of JAJEDW010000281.1, from coordinate 482 downwards.
ATCCGCTCCAGGTCGAACAGCGACGCCCAGAACTCCAGGTGCGCGCCGGCCTGCCAACCGCTGCCGAACAGCCCGAGCACGCGGGCGCCCTCCGGCGCGAGGCGCCGGGCGGCAACCGCGCTCAATGCGGCCACCCGCATCTTCTGGATGACGCCGTCGGGCATGATCGCGACCGGCTCGATGCGTTCGACGTCGAACAGGAGGACCAGGCCGCAATAGCGGCCGCCCTCGGCCACGGGCAGGATCCGGCGGCGCTTGACCCCGCCGGTGAACGCGTGCCCGGCCATGTCCGAGGTGAGGCGCAGGGCCCAGACCCCCATCGAGAGGCTGCCGCCTTCCTGGGTCTTCATCCGGTACCGGAAGCCGGGATGTTCCCTGGATTCCGCCGGCAGGTAGGTCTGCGTGCGCGGCCGGTTGACGGCGTCGCCTTCGGCCAGCTCCCGGTAGATGCGTTCGGTCGACCGGATGGCGGCTTCCGGCGT
>JAJEDW010000295.1 GCA_022821265.1 Acidobacteriota bacterium | reverse complement strand
CGGTCAACGCGGAGCTGCCGATCTCGGACACGTAGCCCGTCAGCACGTCGTCGACCAGGGCGTCGACTCGAATTTCGGCCGGTTGATTCAGGCGCAGCTCGACGATGTCGGTTTCGTCCACGAGCACTTCCGCCGTAATCTGCGACATGTCGGCGATCTGCATCAGCGTGGTGCCGGGCTGGCTCTGCAGGCCCATCACGGCGATCTCGCCGACGTTGACTGGCAGGTACGTGATAACGCCCGACAGGGGCGCCGTCCGGCGTGTCTTTTCCAGACCGTCGCGCGCGCGCATCAACGCCGCCTCCTGCTGTCCGATCCGCAGCCGTGTCCCCTCGCGCTGCTGGAGCGACTGGGCCAGTTGCGCATCGGCTTGCGCGATTCGGGCGTCGGCCGATTCCACTTGCACCTGCGCGACCTCGTATGCCGATTGCTGCCGCTCGAACTGCTCGCGCGAAACCAGCCCTTCCTCGAACATCTCCCGCGCCCGCTCATAGTCCTGGCGGCTCAACTCGAAGTCCGCCACGACCCGCCGTTTGTCGACGCGCGCGCTTTCGAGCGACGCCTGGGCGGCCCGGATCGACGCCTCCATGCCTTCCAACTCGGACAGAGCGGCATCGAGGCTGGCCTGCGCGCTCTGAACCTCCGCCTCGTTCTGAATGGATTCGATCTGCAAGAGCAGGTCGCCTTCCTCCACGCGGTCGCCTTCGGCCAGATCCATGTGCGTGATGCGCCCCATCACGTCCGCGCTGATGTTGACGTAGTCCCTCGGCTTGATCTCGCCGTTGGCCGTCACGGATTGAACGATGTCCTGCAGCGTGACGCGGCCGGCCTCCACGGCGAGCAACCCGCGGTTTCGCGTGGCGATCGCGTAACCCACCATCCCCAGCATTGCGACCACCACGGTGAGTGCGATCAAGGCTTTCTTCAACGGGCTCATGCGTTCTCCTACGAAAGCGCCGCGTCCAAAGTTGCCGAAAACTCTTTTTCCAAGGCGGCTCGGCTCCGCCTTGCCGGAGCCAACGGCGTCAGAGGGAAGGATCGAGAGCCGCGGGCAGGCACGTACTGCGCGTCGTAACCGTTTCGTATCAAGGGTACGCCAACAGCGCGGCCGGCGAACAGGACTTTGTGCATCAACGCTGCCGGGCGCCACGCTCGGCGAACGGTCTTCCGGAAAATTTTGTTTTGAATTTTCGCGGCAGTTGCCTTAAAAAGGTTGGCAACGATTTGCTGACCCACGAAGGTAAGCAAGAGTTGTAAAGAGAAACTGAGGCCCCGCCGGCCGGCGGGGCTTTTTTGCTTTTTCAAGCCGACAGCCGGCCGTCGAACACCGCGACGCACCGCGGTTCCGGCATGAGCCTCCAGGGTCAGTGGATGGTTTCCACTTTCTTTCTGAGATAGTCCATCAACAGGTATTGGCCGAGCGTGGCCGGCGACGTGAAGTACGCCCTTCCGCGCGCAATCTCGGCCACCCTCTTCACGAAAGCCATCAGGTACGGATCTCCGGCCAGCATGAAGGTGTTGATCAGGATGTGGGACTTGCGGCAATTCTGCACTTCCCTGAACGTCGCATCGAGGATCGCGGGATCCAGGCCGAACGAGTTCTTGTAGACGCGCCCGTCGTCCAGCGTCATCGCCGACGGCTTGCCGTCCGTGATCATCACGATCTGCCGCATGTCCTTCCGCTCCGACATCAGAATCCGTCGGGCCAGTCGCAGTCCCTCGCGCGTGTTCGTGTGGTACGGCCCGACGGCGACGCGGGCGAGCTTCCGGAGCGGGACCTCCTCGGCGGAGTCGTGAAACAGCACCAGCCGGAGCGAGTCGCCCGGGTACTGCGTTCGAATCAGGTGCGCCAGCGCGAGAGCGACGCGCTTGGCCGGAGTGAAGCGGTCTTCGCCATAGAGAATCATGCTGTGACTGAGGTCGAGCATGACGACCGTCGCGCACGAGCTCTCGTAGTCGGACTGGCGGACCTGGAGGTCGTCGGCTTCCAGGTCGATCGGGATTCCCGGACCGCCGCGCGCGACGGCTCTCAGCAACGTCGCGCCGACGTCCAGGTTGAGCGTATCGCCGAACTCGTAGGGCCGCGACGCCTGGAACGCCTCGACGCCGGTCGCCAGATGCGTGGTCTCATGCCGCCCGACGCCGCTCTTTCCCAGCGAGCCCAGCAAACCGCGCAGCGCGCGGAACCCCAGGAAGTCGATCGACTTGTCGGTGATCTCGAATCGCGCCTGCCCGATCGCTTCGTCGAGCGATCCGCGCCGCGACCCGGCGGCGGGGTCCGATCCCTCCGCGGTCTTCAGCCAGCCTTCGTCGATCATTCGCCGGATGAGCGCGTCCAGCATCGCGTCCATTCGCCGGGCCTCGCCCTGGCTCGGATCCTCGAGCCACTCGTCCAGCAGCCGCCGCGGGATCCGCTCCATCGCGGCAAGGCGCTCCATGATCGCGCGGCGCAACTCTTTCATGCCGCGCTCGCCGCCGGGAGCATCGACCGCCCGCCCGAACCCGCTCTGCAGGAAGAAGTCCGACAATGCATCAAGCAGGTCTTCGATGCCGAGCCCGTCCAGCGGCGACGGGACATGCTTGCTGTAGCGGATGCGCGGCACTCTGTCTGACCGATGCTAGGAGCCTGTGGTGAAACCCCGCGTCGCACCGAGACCGGTGAGGCGCCCGTCCGGCAAGGCGCGAGAAGGGAGCATATTCCCGATATGTGACCGACGAGCAACGCGGTCCGGACGGGATGCACCGCCGGTCGAATGCAGCGGGGGTTTCACCACAGGCTCCTAGTTCAACGCCTTCTTTCGATACCGCCGGGGATCGCTCGCGTAGTCGCGATACAGGTCCTCCGTCGCTGGCGGCGGATTGGCCTTCTTCTCCGTGGCGGTGTAACCCAGTTCCTCGGTGCGGCTGATCTTGTCCATGGAATACAGCCCCTCGAGAACGAATTCGGCGGCCGCCGCGCGCGCCGCCGGCGCCGATTTCTTGCGTACGCCGAGGGCGGCGGCCAAGTCCATCAACCCCTGGATCCCCTCCAGGTAGTGCAGCGTCGTTTCGGCCGAATCGATATCGGAATACTTCAACGTGCCGCCCATGTCGAACCACTCCGTGACCTTGCCGACGTCGCCGCGGGCCACGTATTTTCGAAAGACCGTCTGTACGGCCTGCCGGATCAGGTCCCGCGCCACCGGGAGCACGCCCTTCAACTCTCCCTCGTATTCCAGCTCCAGTTTCCCCGTGATGGCGGGAAGCGCGCCGTAGACGTCCACGATTCTCGCGACGGTCCTGGATTCGCCGGTGAGGATGCGCCGCCGCTCGGCGTTGCTGGCGACGTTCTCCAGGCACGAGATCGGCAGACGCTGACTGACGCCGGACCGCTTGTCCACGCGCGGGTCGCCGCGGGCCTTGAAGGCGATGCACTCGACCACTTCGCGAATGTAGCGGGGAATCGTGACTCCCTCGCGCTCGGTCCAGGCCTCCTGCTCCGTGATAGCCATGCCGTGGTCCAGATCCGAGGGATAATGCGTGTGGATCTCCGATCCGATTCGGTCCTTGAGGGGGGTCACGATCTTCCCCCGGGCCGTATAGTCTTCGGGGTTCGCCGAGAACACGAGGACCACGTCGAGGGGGAGGCGCACGGGATATCCCTTGATCTGCACGTCGCCTTCCTGCATGACGTTGAACAGGCCGACCTGAATCTTCGCGGCCAGGTCCGGCAGCTCGTTGATGGCGAATATCCCCCGGTTGGCGCGCGGCAGCAGGCCGTAGTGCATGGTCGACGCGCTCGCCAGCTCGTGGCCCCCCCGGGCCGCCTTGATGGGATCGATGTCGCCGATCATGTCCGCAATCGTCACGTCCGGCGTCGCGAGTTTCTCGACGTACCGTTCTTCGGGCCCCCGGAAACCGATGGGCGTGGCGTCCCCGCGCTCGGCGACGAGCGCGCGGCAGCGTGAGCAGATCGGGCGGAACGGGTGGTCGTTGACCTCGCACCCCGCGATGACCGGGCTCTCGGCGTCGAGTAAACCGGCAAGTTGCCGGAGGATGCGGCTCTTGGCCTGGCCGCGCAGCCCGAGCAGGATCATGTGGTGCCGGGAGAGAACGGCGTTGACGACGTGCGGTACGACGGTCTCGGCGTATCCCAGCACGCCGTCGAAGACAGCCTCGCCGGCGCGGAGCCGCTTCAGGAGGTTGTCGCGCATCTCGTCCCTGACCGTGCGCTTCCGCCGACGGCCCCGCCCGAACGGGCTCGATCGAAGTTCCCCCAGCGTTTCAGGCCGAATGCTCATGGTTCCAGTCCCCGAGGCCGGCCGGCGGCGGCCAGGCACGCGCGACCCATCGCCGGTCGTCACAACAAGTAGGACGCGCTGAAGAACAACACGTTGGCCGCGAAGTGCGCGGCGATCGCGGATTCGATTCCGGTGCGCAGATAGATCACCCCCAACAGGACGCCTCCCGTGAAGGCCGCCGTGAACCCGGTGACGCTGTGCGCGATCCCGAACAACAACGACGAGACGACGACGGCCATCGTGGCCGGCAGCAGCGATACCAGCACGGGTTGCTCGCGGCGCAAGCCGACGTAGAGGTGCCGGAACAGAAAGAGGAGTCCCGAGAGAAGGAACAGCCGGTAGATGACCTCTTCGAATATCCCGGTGTCGAGCGAAACGATCACGGCGTCGTAGGCGCTGGAGATGCCGCGAATCCTGGCGTCGACGAAGGGGCTGTAGCGTTCGTAAAAGAAGAAGAGGTAGTTCACCAGACCGAGGACCAGACCGGGCAGCACACCGTGGTTCACGATGTCCTGGAAGGCCCGGCGCCCATCCGGGGCCGTCATGATGACCGAGCCTCTCAACCCGCCGCCCTGAGCGGCAAAGATCCCGAAGACGCCCAAAAGCATCACCTCGGCGAGGCGTGATACCATCACGCGGAAGACGTCGCCCCCGCCGGTCTGATGATTGATGTCCGCAAGGACCGCGATTCCCGCGGCTCCGAACGCCAACGGAGTGCAAAAGAAGAGCACGGCCGCGGGGGTCATCGCGACCATCATAACACCGGGAAACAGGCACGCTCGGGCACGCGCGCCCGCGTCCAGCGGCGCCGTCCGGGCGCCGCCCCGCCATGAGACACCTTCTGATCAGCGACATCCATTCCAACGTGGAGGCCCTCGACGCGTGCATGGAACGCGCCGAAGCCGTGGGTTTCGATTCCGTGCTCTGCTGCGGCGACATCGTCGGATACGGTCCGGACCCGAACGAGGCTGTCGCGCGCGTTCGCGCCCTCGGGCCCCGATCCGTCCGCGGCAACCACGACCGCGTCGCTTCGGGACAGGGCGCGGCCGACGACTTCAACCTCCCGGCGAAGACGGCCGTGTACTGGACGCGCGACGCCCTGTCGCACGAGGCCGCGGCCTACCTGAGGGAGCTGCCGGCGGGCCCGCGCGGTTTGGGGGGAGACGCGCAACTCGTGCACGGGGCCGTCACCGGCGAAGACGACTACATCCTGTCCGCCGCGGACGCCGCCGAGAGCTTCCGTACCACCGGCGCGCGCCTGACCTTCTTCGGGCATACGCACCATGCGTGCGTGTTGTCGAGCGGCCCCGGCGGCGCCGTCCGGCTCGAAACGCCGCGGGGCGCGGACGGACGGTGGGTGGCCGGGTTGGACCCGTCCGTCCGGTACCTCATCAACCCGGGATCCGTGGGGCAACCCCGGGACCATGACGCCCGCGCCGCGTTCGCGATCTGGGACACCGAGGCGTCCCGGATCGAGTTCCACCGCGCGGCGTACGCGATCGAGACGACCCAGAGCAAGATGCGGGCGGCCGGGTTGCCGCCGCCGTTGATCGAACGGCTGCGTTACGGCCGTTGACGTCAGTAGCCGACGCGGCGGACGCGGACCCGGGGAACGCTGAAATTCCAGCCGGCGGGCAACTCCTCGAAGCGGAACTCGTAGTCGCGGCTCTCTCCCGCGGGCAGCGACGTCCTCAAGGCCTCGCCGGCGAACTCGTGCACGGTCTCGCCCTCGAAGCCCTGGAACTCCAGGAACAACTCGACGGAACGCAGCGCCTGGTCGCCGACGTTGCGGATCCGGCCGGTGACGATCCGGACCTGGTGGCCGAGGAAGTTCTCCGCGGTCGACACCGTCGGGACGTCCAGATCGATCCAGCGTTCCGCCTCGGAAGCGTCTTCGACGTAGGTCATCGGCGCCCGCTCGCTCGCGGGCGGCCGGGACAGGGTCGCCCACAGCACGATCAACCCCAACCCGACGACAACGGCGCCCCCGACGATGACTACAGAACGCAGCATGTTCATGGTGACGACAGGATACCGAACGGGCCGCGGGAGCACCAAGACTTCCGACGCCGAGAGACCCCGTGGCCGGCGCTACAACGCGTCGATGTCCACGGCGCCTTCGGGACCGGCGACCACCAGAGAGTACGCGCGCGTCGTCAGATGGGCGGCCGCCGCCCGGCGGACCGCATCGCGGGTAACGGCTTCGATGCGCCGCGGATACGTGTCGACGTAGTCGAAACCCAGGCCGAACACCTCGGCGTTGATGAGGAAGCGGGCGATCTGCGCGTTGGACTCGAAGCCGAAAACGAAGCTGCCCGTGAGGTATGCCTGCGCGTCGGCCAGCTCCGAGTCCGTGACCGGCTCGTCGATGATTCGCTCCACTTCATCGACGAAGCCGGCGACGGCCCTGGGAACGTTCTCGGGCGAGGTTCCGATATAGGCGATGAATTTCCCCGGTTCCACCCCCGCCGATCCGGTGATGCTGGCGAAGGTGCTGTAGGCCAGACCCTGCTCGTCACGCAGAACGCGCGGAATTCGCGCGGTCAGTCCGGCGCCGGCGCCGAGGATGGTGTCGAGCACCTGCAACGCGTAGAAATCGGGATCCCGGCGCCGGATCCCCAGGTGCCCGAAGTAGACGTGGGCCTGCTCGCTCGACACCGGAAGGAAGCGGCGGCGAACGTCGCGCTGGCGCGAGAGCGGCGGTGCTTGGACCGCGGCGGTGCCGCCGGCCGGCCACGGGCCCAAGGCGGCCTCCAGCCGCCGGCGCATCTCGTCGTGCTCGAAGTCTCCCACGACGGAGACAACGGTCTTGCCGGGCACGAAACAGTCCGCGTGAAAGGCCTCGATGTTCGCCCGCCGGATCCGCCGGATGCTGTCCGGGTAGCCGTGCGCCGGCCGGTGGAGGGGATGTCCCCGGTACACCAGCTCGTTGAATTCCCACCCCGCAACGACCTGCGGGCGGTCCTGGGCGCTGCGGATCTCGGAGAGCAGCCGCTGCCGTTCGTGCTCGATCCGTTCCGGGGAAAAAACAGCGTTTCGAACGATGTCGGACACGAGGTCGAGCCCCAGGTCGACGTCCTTGCCGAGCACGCTCAGGTGAACGGTCGTGCGGTCGTGCGAGCCGTCGCAATCGATCGATCCGCCGACGGACTCGATCGCGTCGGCAATCTCCAGCGACGTCCGGTGAGTGGTTCCTTCGTCCAGGAGGCGCGACGCCATGACAGCGGTACCGGCAAACTCTTCCGGGTCCGTGCGTGCGCCGGCCAGCACGGCCAGGTTCATCGACACGGAGGGCAGGGTCCGGTTCTCGACGAGAATGGCCGTCAACCCGTTCGAAAAGACGACGCGTTCCGCGTGGAAACGTCCGGGACGCTTCAATCTCGCGTCTCCTGGGCCTGATCGACCAACCATCCGGCGGTCCGGGTTGTCCGCGACAGGTATTGGCCCGTCACGCGGGTCAGGTCGGCGGC
>JAJEDW010000170.1 GCA_022821265.1 Acidobacteriota bacterium | reverse complement strand
GATCCCGGCCACTTCGTCGACGCCCAGGGCGCGGTCATCCTGACCTCGATCCTCGCCCTCTACCTGGGCGTGATGGCGGCGGATGTCCTTCTCCTCGACCTCTTCAACACGTTCGGCCTGCCCACCAGCACGACGGTGTCGATCGTGTCCGAACTGGTGGGCGCCTCGATCGCGGTCGCGCTGTGGACGAACGGCGAGGGCGTCCTGAGCGCGCTGGGGGTGATCAACAGCGGCCCCGTGCTCGGCATCTACACGGCCATCTTCCTCTCGGTCGTGACCGCGTTCGTGAGCGCGGCCGCCGTGATGTTCCTGGTGCGGGTCGTGTACGGGCACGACCTGAAGGCGAGCTTCCCGCGCTGGGGCTGGCTGTGGACGGGCGTGTCCTTCGCCGCGATGGCCTACTTCGTCCTCTTCAAGGGACTGCAGGGCGCCGCGATCCTGGACGAAGCGACGATGTCGACGCTCCGCGACGGGATCTTCTGGATTCTGGGCGGCGTGTTCCTCGTGGCGGGCGGCATGGCCGTCCTCTGGCGGCGCCGGCCCGCGAGGGTCATCGGGGCGATCGTTCTGACCGGGACCGGCGCGCTGTCGATCGCATTCGCGGGGAACGACCTCGTGAACTTCATCGGCCCTTCGGTCGCGGCATTCCAGGCGGTGCTCGTCGAGGGGATCGACCTCTCCGGCCGCGTGGAGACTCCGGCGTGGGCCCTGTTGCTGGCCGGCGCGATCATGGTCACGGCGCTCGCGAGGTCGCAGAAGGCGCGGCGGGTGACGGACACGGAGATCCGGCTCGCCGCCCAGGGGCACACGAAGCAGCGTTTCCGCAAGAGCCGCATCGGCGCGGCGCTCGTGACGCTGGGGTACGCGTGCCTGAGTCTGGTCGGGCGCCTGACGCCGGGCGGTCTCCGGTCGCGCGTCGAGGGCCGGACCGCGCCGCCGCCGCTGGATCCCTCGGCCCCGCCGTACGACCTGCTGCGGGCCAGCGTGAACCTGACGGTCGCGGCCCTGCTCATCTCGATCGGGACGGCGAACGGGCTCCCGCTGTCGACGACCTACATCACGTTCATGGCCGCGATGGGCGCCTCGCTCGGCGACCGGACCTGGCGCGCCGCGGACGCCGAGCAGCGCGTGACGGGCATTCTCGTCGTACTCGGCGGCTGGCTCATCACCGGGCTCATCGCCGCCGCCGGAGCGTTCGTGATGGCGTCGCTGATCGTCCTCACCGGGACCGCCGGCCTGCCGATCGTGGCCGTCCTCGTCGCCTTCGGCGTATGGCGGCTCGGACGGGTCCGGCAGCCCGAACCCGAGCACGGCTGACGCCTTCCGGCCCGGCCCGGATTCATCCGACCCGGATTCGGCCGGGCACGGGGGTCAACCCAGACGCGCGTCGAGCGTCATCTCGTCCTCGTCCATCGTGCCCCAGAGGACCATGGCGCCGGCGAGGATGATGATCGAGGGATAGAAGAGGACCTGCGATCCCTCGAGGACCCAGCCCCACGGATCGATGATCGACCTCCACACGGCGAGCGCCGTGATCAGGAGGACGACGAATGCCACCGGGTACGCCCGCTTCCTCCACAGGCCCAACACCACGAGCGCCCCGAGGAGGATCTCCAGTCCGCCGAAGACGTTCTGGACGATCGCCTGCGAGCCGATTCCGAGATAGAACGTCTCGGCCACGCGCTGGCCGTGCTCCACGTCCGCGAACTTGTCGAGACCCCACATCACCAGCAGCCACCCCGTGCTCACTCTCAGCAGCAACAGACCCCAGCGTTTCATGTCGGCCTCCGGATTCCGGTATCGCGGGATGTTCCTCGTGGCTTTCAGAGTGGTCCGCCGCCTTCGCGCGCGTCAATCGCGACGGACATGGCGGGTGTTTTGACGCAGGGGCCGGACGGCTAATTTTCTCTCAGCGTTGTCGGAAGCTCGAGTTCAAGGGTCGGGACGAATGACGGTCGGTTCGAGAGGCAGGACATACGGAGGCGGGATGCGGGTGGCGCGCGCGGCGCTGTTGGCCGCGGTCGCGGGATCTCTGCTCCCGCGCCCGGGTGTGGCGCAGCTCCCTCAACAGGCGGCGCCGGATCTCGAGAAGGGGGACATCGCCGTCGCCCTCGACCGCACCGCCTACCTTGCCGGCGAGCCCGCGCAACTCGCGGTGCGCCTCACCATCGAAGACGGCTGGCACACGAACAGCTACGAGCCGACCTACGACTACCTGATCGCGACGGAGATCGACGTCGAGGCGCCGCCCGACTGGCCGGCGCCGGAGACGCCTCGTTATCCCCCCGGCGAGATGAAGCGCTTCGACTTCGCGCCCACCGCCATCTCCGTGTACGAGGGCGAGATCTTCATCCGAACCGTGCTGCCGACGTCGGCGGGCGCGGCGGCCGGCACGTATCCCATTCGAACGAACGTCACCTACCAGGCGTGCGACGACAAAATGTGTCTCGCGCCGGTGACCACGCCGGCCACGGTGGGACTGACGATCGCCGCCGGGGGCGAGGTCGCGAACCCGGAG
>JAJEDW010000312.1 GCA_022821265.1 Acidobacteriota bacterium | reverse complement strand
TCGACCCGGCCGGGAACCCGCCGCGCCTGGATACGGCGACGGGCCGCCTGACCGGCGCCGGCTGGTTTCCCGGCGCCGACGGCGCGCCGCCGTTCACCTTCGTCCGGTGGAAGCCGCAGGTGACCGCCGGCGTGAACCACTCTGCGCCGCGCGCCGCCGGCAGCCACGAGTTGAAGGCGGGTTACGAGTTCCAGATCGACAGCGCGCGGTTCGGATCGAACGCCAACTCCGGGCACATCCGCTACCTCGACGACAGCGCCAACGACCGTCCGTTCCACGTCGACCGGATCATGTTGTTCAGCATGCCCTCAGAGGGCGCGATCGCCTCCGACAACCGGAACGGGCACCATGCCGTGTTCGTCCAGGACACGTGGCGCCCGATCGCGGGTCTGACGCTGAACTTGGGCGTTCGTTACGAACAACAGCGCACGCACTTCCTGGCGGCGGAGTCCGACCCCCGATTCGCCGATTTCTTCCCGACTGGGTCGGTCCGGGGTCAGACCGTCGTCGTCTGGAACACATGGGCGCCCCGGCTCGGGGCGGCGTTCGCGCTGGCCCCCCGCACCGTGCTGAAGGGGCACTACGGCCGTTACCACGTGAACCTCGCCGACTTCCACGGGGCCGCCAATCCGGCCAGCACGGCATGGATCCGATTCGCGTTCCTGGACCCGAACGAGAACGGGATCTACGACGGACCGGAGGAGCTCGGCCCGAAGCTCGCCGAGCTGGGCGCCACCGGCGCGACGCTCGGGACGCAGGGGACGCCCATCGATCCCGATCTTCCCCAGGAGTACGTCGACGAGTACGGCGTCTCGATCGAGCATGAGCTGTGGCCCGACACCTCGCTGCGGGCTTCCTACGTGCGCAAGAACCTCAACGGGGACAGCGGCCTCTGGAACCACCCCCAGCAGGAGGCCTTGCTGGCGGGACGCGGCGTCGCGTGCATGGACGACCCGGACTGGGACTGCCCGGTGAACGCGTTGACGGGGGCGCCACTCCGCGTCGAGCGCGTGCCGGACGATGTCGCCGGCGTCGTGGACAACGCGATCGCCGCGTTCCCCGGCATGCACGCCGGCTACGACACCGTGCAGGTGGCCCTGGACCGCCGGTTCCGGGGCGGACTGCTGCTGCAGGCCAGCTTCGACTACCAGTGGCGGGACGAGTTCCGCTCCGCCGCCGGCGAGTCGCGCAGCCCGTTGTTCGCCGATCCCATCGTCGTCGGCTCCGGCGGGCACGGCCGGATCTGGCAGAATCATGGCCTCGACGTGTCGGCGCGCCAGTCGACCACCAACTGGGGCGGCCGCCTGCTGGCCCGCTTCGACCTGCCCCTCGACCTCGGGCTTTCGGCCAACGTCCGTTACCAGAGCGGTTGGCCCTATGCGCCCATACAGCGGGTCGACGTCCCGGGCACGGGCACGAACCAGCCGGTCTTCCTGGCCAACCTGTCGGAGAACCGGTCCGAGAACGTGACGATCTCCGACGTCCGCGTCGACAAGACGATCACGACCGGTGAACGCGGACGGATGACGCTGATGGCCGACTTCTACAACCTGCTGAACGCCAATGCCGTCACCAATTTCTCGCTCCGGACGGAAGACTTCGGGCGGATCATCGCCGCTCTCGATCCGGTGGCGATGAAGTTGGGACTGCGCTACCAGTGGTGACGCGCGCGGGTCTGCATCCGCCCCCGGCGCGCCGTTCGACAGGATCCCGCCCGGGGCTGCTCGGACCGGCGTTCTACGACCGCCCGACGCTGGAGGTCGCCGAAGACCTGATCGGCAAGGTGCTGGCGCGGCGCATCGGAGCCGAGCGCGTGTCCGGCATCATCGTCGAGACCGAGGCCTACATCGGCCAGGACGACCGGGCCTGCCATGCTTCGCGAGGCCGGACGCCGAGGACCGAGGTGATGTTCGGTCCGCCCGGACACGCGTACGTGTACATGATCTACGGCGTTCACCACTGCCTCAACGCCGTGACCGAGGCGCCGGGTTTCCCCGCCGCGGTCCTGATCCGGGCCATCGAGCCGCTCGACGGGCTGGCGCGCCTGGGCCGGAACCGCCCCCGCGCCGTCCGGGCGTCGGAGATCGGCAGCGGCCCCGGCAAGCTCTGCCAGGCCATGGGCATCGACCGGCGCCTGAACGCCGTCAGCCTTTCGGCATCGGAGTTGTGGATCGAGGACCGGTCCATCCACCCCGGCCCGCTGGCGGCGAGTCCGCGCGTCGGCGTCGACTACGCGGCGGAGTATCGAGACAAGCCGTGGCGGTTCTTCGTCGAAGGCAATCCCCACGTGTCCCGTACGCGGTTCGACTGCGGGTCGGTGCGCCGGTCTCAGTAGCGCGCGGCGCGATCCACGGCGTCGATCAGCGCCGAGTTGGCCGGACGCGCCGTCTGGCCCGGGCTGACGGCGATCCAACGGATCGTTCCCGCCCGGTCCAGGACGAAGACGGCCGGCCGCGCGATCCGGTACGCGTCGATGTCGAGGGCGTGGAACACGCCGTAATCCATGGACGTCCGCCGGGTCTCGTCGAACAGGATGGGGAACGGATAACGCTGCGCTTCGACGAACCGCCGCGCGCGGGCGATACCTTCGATCTTCTGGCACGCGATCGCCGCGGCCCGGACGCCGCGTTGCTCGAAAGCCGTCCAGTCCGACTCCAACTGAGTCAGTTGCCGCCGGCAGTTCGGTCACCACGTCCCGCGAAAGAAGACGATCAGCGAGACGGCGCCGAGCAGGTCGTCCCGGGAATACGTCCGTCCGACGGCGGAAGGCAGGTCGAACACCGGCGCCGGGTCGCCGATCTTCAGCGTGTCGGTGTGGTCCTTGAAGTGGGTCCCCATCGTCAAGCCGCGACTCTACGTGATGGCTCAGGCCGGGTCAAGGCCTGCTATACTCGTGGGACTGGGCACCCTAAATCGTTGTATTGATTGACCGTTCGCGGTTTTCGAGGAATCCGTGGGACGGTTTTCGAACCCATGGCGACCGGCGGTATCGACAACCCGAACCTGACGGCGAAGCTGGCGGCGATACCGGCGGGACCCGGCGTCTACCTGTACCGCGACCGGGCCGGCGACGTGCTCTACGTGGGCAAGGCCAAGTCCCTCAGGAACCGCGTCCGCGGCTATTTTCAGGAGTCCCGCGACCTGGACCCGCGCAAGGACCGGATGATGGCGCGCATCGCCGACGTCGAGTTCATCGTCACCGATACGGAGGGCGAGGCCCTCGCGCTCGAGAACAACCTGATCAAGCGGAACAAGCCGCGCTACAACGTCCTCCTTCGCGACGACAAGACCTACCCGTACATCAAGCTGACGATGAACGAGACGTTCCCGCGGGCCCTGATGACCCGCCGCGTCCGCCGCGACGGCGCGTTGTATTTCGGCCCGTTCTTCCCGGCGGGGCTCGCGCGCCGGACGCTGCGCCTGATCGAGCGCCATTTCCTGGTCCGCAACTGCAACATCAAGATCGACGGGAAGCGGTCCCGGCCGTGTCTCCAGCACTACATCCACCGGTGCCTCGGACCCTGCGTCGCCGACTTGACCACGGTGGACGCCTACCGCGAAGCGGCGAGCGACGTGCGCCTGTTCCTCGAAGGACGGACCGCCGACCTGATTCGAAGCCTGGAAGACAAGATGGCCGCCGCGGCCGCGGACGAGCAGTACGAAGCCGCGGCGCATCACCGCGATGCGATCCGGACCGTGACCCAGGTCGCCGAGCGCCAGAAGATGGCTTCGGCCGGATCGGACGACATCGACATCTTCGGGTTTCATCACGACGCGCCGCGCGTGGCCGTCTCGGCGTTCCACATGCGGCGCGGACGCGTCGTGAACAGGAAGGAGATGTTCTGGGAGGACCAGGAGGCCTTCCGGGAGGACGCGTTCTTCGGCGCGCTCCTCAAGCAGTACTACCTCGACGCGCCGTTCATTCCGGCGGAGATCCACGTGCCCGTCGCCTTCGAGGACCGGGACCTGCTTGCCGAACGGCTGTCCTCCCGCAAGGGCCGCCGGGTCGAGATCCGGATGCCGCGGCGGGGAGGGAAGCGCGAGTTGATGGACCTGGTGCGGCGGAACGCCCGGCTGATTTTCGATCAGCGCTTCCGGTCCGCCGATCTGTTGCCCGCCGCCATCGCCCGGGACCTGGAAGAGACCCTGGACCTGGAACGGGCGCCGAAACGCATCGAGGCCTTCGACATCTCCAACCTGGGCGGCAGCGACATCGTCGCTTCGATGGTGGTGTGGCGCGAGGGCGCCATGTCCAACTCCGATTACCGGAAGTTCATCGTCCGGTCCGTATCCGGCCGTCCGGACGACTATCGGAGCATGCGCGAGGTCGTCCACCGGCGATACCGGAGGCTGCAGGAGGCCGGCCAGCGGATGCCGGACCTGATCCTGATCGACGGCGGCCCGGGCCAGCTCCACGCCGCCCAGGCGGCCCTGGACGGGTTGAACGTCGTGGACCAGCCCCTGGCGAGCATCGCGAAGCGCGAAGAGATCATTTACGTCGCGGGCCGGGAGGACGACCCGATCCGTCTGGAACCCCGCTCGCCGTCGCTGAAGCTGATCCAGCGGATTCGGGACGAGAGCCACCGGTTCGCCGTGTCCTTTCACCGGCAGCGGCGGAGCCGCCGTCAGACGGCGACGGAGCTGGCGCGGGTCCCGGGCATCGGTCCGCAAAGCGCGCGCAAGCTGCTGGACCGCTTCGGCTCGCTCCGGAAGGTGCGCTCGGCCGTTCGGGAGGACTTGCTCGAGGTCGTCAACCGCAAGCAGGCCGACGCGATCCTGGACTATTTCGAACAGACGCGGAGGAAGCACCGCCA
Source organism: Acidobacteriota bacterium (assembly GCA_022821265.1). Lineage (GTDB taxonomy): Bacteria > Acidobacteriota > Terriglobia > 20CM-2-55-15 > 20CM-2-55-15 > JAJEDW01. The sequence continues at coordinate 1,888 of JAJEDW010000312.1, read as the reverse complement.
ATGACGTTGGCCCGCACCGGCCCTCACGGCGTGTGTTACTCTCGAATCAGCAACAGTGGATTGGGTGGGATCGGAGAATGAGACGGAGGTTTTCATGAGCGACTCGAGCGACACGGTTCTCTGTTTTCGTCTGGGCGCGAGCGTGGGCGGCATCGTGGCCCTGCTCTACGCGCCGAAGTCGTGGCGCGAGACGCGCGAGGACCTTTCACGGAAGGCCACGGAGGGCCGGGAGTTCATTACGCGCAAGGTGGAAGAGGGACGGCACATCGTCGAAGAGGGTGGCCGCCGGGTTTCGAACGAGGTCACTTCGCTGGTCGAACGGGGAAAGGGCGAGGTCGGAACACTGGTCGAGAAGGGCCGCGGGATCGTCGATCGGCAGAAAGAGCAGTTGGCGGCCGCGTTCGAGGCCGGCAAGGAAGCCTACCAGCACGACAAGGACGCATCGGACTGACGGGAGGTTTCGGTGAACGATTCTCTGTTGACGCTGTTCGTGGCGCTCACGGGTCTGGCGGTCGTGGTCCAAGCCGGACTCTTGATCAGTCTCTACGTGCTCGCGCGCCGCGCCGAGGGGCAACTGGAGTTGACGCTCGGGCCGTTGCGGGAATTGACGCCGTCGCTGAAGACCGTGACCGAGAACATGAAGACGGCGTCGGCCGACTGCGTCGAGATCGGCCGCGCCGCCCGGGAGCAGTTCCACCGCGTCGAGGACATGGTCGGCGAGACCCAGAAGACGCTCCAGGACCAGTTGCAGAAGGTCGATCGGGTCAGCCGTGAGGTGGCCGACCGCATGAACGAGACCGTCGGCGTCGTGCAGGATTCCATCATCCGCCCGGTTCGCGAGGTGGGCGCGCTGGCGCACGGTCTCAGCGAGGGGTTCGCCACGCTGTTCGGCCGCCGGGACCGCCACGCCTCCGACCCGTCCCGTCACGACGAAGAACTGTTCATCTGAGCGCCCGGCCGCCGGCGCCGCCCCCGGGACCCTCCGGGAGTGAGGGGGTCATGGCTTACTCCGAGCGCATCGAGGTCCCGTTGTTCCCTCTCCCCAACGTCGTCCTGTTTCCCGGCGTGTCTCTTCCGCTCCACATCTTCGAAGAGCGCTACAAGTCGATGATCAACGCATGCATCGACGACGACGCGCCGTTCGGAGTCGTCCTGCTTGGCGGGGAGCGTGAGACCGTGTCGTCGATCCAGAACGTCGGCGTACTGGCCCGCGTTTCCGAGGTCGAACGCCTGGACGACGGCCGCATGAACATCGTGACCGAAGGCGAGGTCCGTTTCCGTATCCTGAAGTTCACGTCACGGGCCCCGGCCTGGCGCGCGGAGGTCGACTTGATGGAAGAAGATCCCGAGCCGGATACGGAGCTGACCCCGCTGGCGAGCGAGCTGGGGGAGATGTACCTCGAGGCGTATCACACCAGCCTGGAGCTGACCGGGGAACAGCCGGGACGGATCGATCTGCCCACGTCCGCGACCGAGCTGTCGTTCGTCGTCCCGTACGTTCTGGACATGGAGGTCGAAAAGAAACAGGCGTTGCTGGAGAGCACGTCGACCCGGGACCGCCTGCGGACGTTGATCGGCTATCTCAGGGAGGCCAACGAACGTCTCTCGGCCCAAGTTCAGCAGAAACGCGTCGCGGAGACCGCGCGCGGCAACGGCGACCTGGGCCATCCCCAGGAGCCGTAGCCGAGTGCGGCGGCGAGTCGCGGCATGACTGAACAGTCCCCCAGGGAATCGGAAGACGGGCGCTTGCGCGCCCTGTGGCCCCACCTCGTCGTGCTCTCGGCCGTCGTGGTCGCGGGGTACCTGATCCTCGACCGCGTGTCGGCGATCGGCGACCGGCTCGACGCCGTCGACCGCCTCGCCGCGGGGGCCGCCGCGCGCGCCGAGG
>JAJEDW010000184.1 GCA_022821265.1 Acidobacteriota bacterium | reverse complement strand
GCCATCGCCTCGTAGGCCTCGTAGACAAGGTAGCGCGTCGAACGGCCGCTGGAGTTGTCGCGCACGATCCCCTCGAAAACGGCCACGGCCCCGTCGGCGTCCCGCTGGAGCTCCCGCGCGACTCCGGCGGCGTCGATCGGGGCGTGCGTGATGCGATACAGCTCGCCGGGACGGCGGCGGATCGCTTCGCCCTCGGCGGTCGAGCCGCCGCTGACGGGCGGAAAGATCGCGACCTCGTCGCCATCGGCGACGGGGTGTGCGGCCTCGACGTACTCCTGGTTGACGGCCGTCAGCAGCGTCGGCCGGTACTTCTCGATCACGGGATGTTCCGATTCCAGGCGGGCCAGCAGGTCGCCCACCGTCGCCCCGTCCGGCAACTCGAGCCGAAGGCGCCGCCGGCCGACGACGTCGACCAGGGAGGCGAACAACAGGAGGTCCACGCGCACGGGCCGGATCATAACACGGGCGTGGTAAACTCCCGTTCTCGATGAAATCCTTGTCCATACTGGCGTTGACGCTCGTCTGGGGGGTGCTGCCGGCGTGCACGGGCAACCTCTCGCCGCGCACGGCGCGCCGGCAGATCGCCGAGCTGGGGGACGCCGCGCTCCCGACCGACGACATCCAGATACAGCGCATCGTGACGGAGCTGGGAAACCGCGCCATCGCCGAGGCCCACGTCCGGACGACGTTCCAGTTCGAACGGAACGCCGACGGGGAGTGGACGATCGTCGCGGTCCGGCTGGGCGATCGGGACTGGATCGATGTCGACCGGCTTCTGGCCGCGATCGAGGCCCAGGACGCCGACGACACCGCGGCCGCGCTCGAGGGCCTGGCCGTGGGGATCGACGCGTTCCGGGCGCGGAACGGTTCCCTGCCGGAGGTATCCCCGGCGCGCCCCGTCTCCGACGTGCTGCATCCGCTGTTCATGAACGATTTGATCCGGGACGACGCGTGGGGAGGACGGATCCGGTACACGGCCGACGGGGACGGTTACGAGTTGCGGGCCCCGGGACCCGACGGCGCCGCCGGCACCGGCGACGATGTCGTGTTGCGGCGTCCGGCCTCCAGTCCGTGACGTCCGGTTGGAACGCTGGTGGCCATGAAAGCCCGAAAGATCACCGAGGCCGCCCTGCCGAGCCGCTACGGCACGTTTCGCATCTTCGGATTCGAGTCCGACGACGGAAACGACAGCGTCCTGGCGCTCGTCAAGGGTGAGCCCGAGTCCGAGGCGCGCCCCCTGGTCCGGATCCATTCCCAGTGCCTGACGGGCGAGATCTTCGGTTCGACGCGCTGCGATTGCGGGGAACAGTTGGAGGTGGCGCTTCGACGGATCAACGAGGCGGGCCACGGGGTCCTGATCTACCAGTTCGCCGAAGGCCGCGGCATCGGCCTCATGAACAAGCTCGTCGCCTACGAGCTTCAGGATTCGGGTCATGACACGGTCGAGGCCAACCACCGGCTGGGCTTCGACGCCGACCTGCGCACGTATGCCCTTTGCGCCGCCGTCCTCGGACACTTCGGCATCCGGCGGCTGCGGCTGATGTCGAACAACCCCCGCAAGCTCGAGGCCCTGGCGCAGGCCGGGATCGACGACATCGAGCGCGTGGCGATCGAGATTCCGCCGTCGGACGACTCCGCCGGCTACCTTCGCACCAAGAAGGACAAGCTCGGACACCTGCTGTCCGAGGTCTGAGGCCGCCGCCGGGCCACCGTCACGGCGCGGCCAACCGCCGGGCGATGGATCGGGCCGCGTCCAACGTCGGCCCCGTGTCGAGGGACACTCTTTCGCCGGCCAGGTACGTCGCGGCCACCATCCGGCGGCTCGCCGAGTAGACGAGCGTGTCGATGGGGTCGTAGGACGGCGTCAACGCCGGATCGTCCATGTCGACCACGACAAGATCCGCGAGCTTTCCCGGCTCCAGCGTGCCCAGCGCGTCATCGAGTCCCAGGCATCGGGCCCCTCCGACGGTGGCCATTTCCAGGGCCGCGCGCGCGTTCATGGCCTCCGGATCTTCGGCGCGGGAACGCTGGAGATAGACGGCGAGGCGCATCTCCTCGAACATGTCCACGCCGTTGTTGCTGGCGACGCTGTCGCTGCCCAGGCCGACGGGGATGCCGGCCGCCAGGAACTCGCCCACCGGCGCCACGGCATGCCCCAGCTTCAGGTTGGATTTCGGGCAGTGCGCCACGGACGCCCCGGCCCGGGCCATCCGCTCGACGTCGTCCGCCCCGGCGTGGATCGCATGGACCGCCAGCGTTTCGGGTCCGAGAACGCCGAGCTGATCCAGGTAAACCAGCGGCGTCGTATTCCTCGCGGTCACGGGGATGTTCCGGCCCCTCCAGCCGGCGGCGAACGGCCCGTCGCCGTCGCGGACGAAGCGGACCTCGTCGAGCGACTCGGCGACGTGGACCGCCATCGGGAGATTTTCGGCCGCGCAGAAGTCGCGGACGCGCGCGTAGAGCAGAGCCGAGACCGTGTAGGGCGCGTGCGGCGAGGCGCCCAGGCGGCGCGCGGCGGACTCCGTCCCCCGCGCCTTCGCGATCCTCT
>JAJEDW010000173.1 GCA_022821265.1 Acidobacteriota bacterium | reverse complement strand
CCGCCGGCCGCCGCGCCGCCGGCGGAGGCGGCCCCGCCCGAAGAACCGGGGCTGGCCTACGTGACATCGCCCATCGTCGGCACCTTCTATCGGTCGCCCAGCCCCGACGCGGACGCGTTCGTCGGAATCGGCGACACCGTCGCCAAGGGCGACGTCGTCTGCATCATCGAGGCGATGAAGCTGATGAACGAGATCGAGGCCGAGGCGTCCGGGGAAATCGTGAGCGTGTTCGTCGAGAACAACCACCCCGTCGAGTACGGCGAGCGCCTGTTCGCGATCCGGCCCCGATAGCCGGCCGGCGCGGCCGGCCCCAGCGCCATGTTCAGGAAAATACTGATCGCCAACAGGGGAGAGATCGCGCTCCGGGTCATCTTCGCCTGCAAGGAGCTCGGGATTCGGACCGTCGCGGTCTACTCCGAGGCCGACCGGCACGCGCTGCACGTGCGTTTTGCCGATGAGGCCATCTGCATCGGGCGCGCGCCCAGCGCCGACAGCTACCTGAACGTCCCCGGGGTCATCAGCGCCGCGGAAGTGAGCAACGCCGACGCCATTCATCCCGGCTACGGCTTCCTGTCGGAAAACTCCCACTTCGCCGAAATCTGCAAGGCGTGCGGCATCACGTTCATCGGGCCGTCCCCGGAGAGCATCCGGACCATGGGCGACAAGGCCCGGGCCCGCGCGGCCATGTCCGAGGCGGGCCTGGAGATTCTTCCGGGCAGCTCCGGGCCGATCGCGGACCGGGACGAGGCGTTGTCGGTGGCGGCCGATATCGGGTTCCCGGTGATCATCAAGGCCGCGGCCGGCGGCGGCGGCCGCGGCATGCGGGTGGTCGGAGAGAAGGCCGACTTCGCCGCCGCGTTCGACACGGCCCGCGCCGAGGCGGAAGCCGCGTTCGGGATCCCGGACTGCTACCTCGAGAAGTTCGTGGAGCAGGCGCGGCACATCGAGTTCCAGGTCCTGGCCGACGGGTACGGCAACGCCATCCACCTCGGCGAACGGGATTGCAGCATCCAGCGCCGGCACCAAAAGCTGGTGGAGGAAGCGCCGTCGATGGTGGTCTCCGACGATCTTCGGGCCCGCGTCGGCGCTCAGGTGGTCCGCGCCGTCACGGATCTCGGCTACACCAGCGCGGGGACGGTCGAGTTCCTCGTGGACCGCGACCTCCGGTTCTATTTCATGGAAATGAACACTCGGATTCAGGTCGAGCACGGCGTGACCGAGGTGGTGACCGGAATCGATCTCCTGCGGGACCAGATCCTGGTGGCCGCCGGCGAGCGGCTGCCGGAGTCACAGGACGACGTCGCGTTCCGGGGACACGCGATCGAGTGCCGGATCAACGCCGAGGACCCGTTCACGCAGCGGCCGTCTCCGGGACGGATCACGTCGTGGCACCCGCCGGGCGGACCCGGCGTCCGAGTCGACACGGCCGCCTACGCCGAGTACGTGGTTCCACCCCACTACGACTCGCTGATTGCGAAAGTCATCGCTCATGGCGCGAACCGCGACGAAGCCATCCGGCGAATGGAACGCGCGCTGCGGACCTTCATCGTCGAGGGCGTGCGGACGACGATCCCGCTGCACCTGCGACTTCTCCAGAACGACCGGTTCCGCTCGGGCGACATCTCGACCGGATTCCTCGAAGCGCTACTGCCCAGGCTCGTCCAGACGGCATGACGCCGTTGCCGAGGCTCTATGCGATCGCCGACGCCGCGTTCGGTGATCCGGTGCGCATCGCGCTGGCGCTGTTCGACGCCGGCGTCCGGCTGGTCCAACTCCGAGACAAGGGCGCCGCGTCGGGCCGCCTGCTCGACCAGGCGCGGCGAATCGTGGCGGCGGCGCCGGCCGGGATGTCGCTCATCGTCAACGACCGCGCGGACGTGGCCCGCCTGGCGGGGGCCGCGGGCGTTCACGTCGGCCAGGACGATCTGCCGGCGGCCGATGCCCGGCGGATCGTGGGCGGCGGGAAACTCGTCGGCGTGTCGACGCATGACCTGGAGCAGGCCGCGGCCGCAACCTCGGAGCCGGTCGATTACCTCGCGGTCGGACCCGTATTCGAGACGTCGACCAAGGGCGACGCGGCCCCGGTGGTCGGCGTCGATGGACTTGCGCGGATCTGCGAGGCCGTCGACCGGCCGGTGGTCGCCATCGGCGGGGTCACGCTGGAGGCGCTCGGCGAGGTCTTCGCCGCCGGGGCGGCCTCGGCGGCCGTCGTCTCCGACCTGGTCGGGCGCGGCGACGTCCGGCGCCGGGCCGAAGCGTTCCGGGCCCGGCTGGACGCGCTCGGCATCGCCTGATCCCGGGGCGCCGTCCGAGGGGGCCGCTTCGCGGATTACGCATGGTCGATCGTTCCGCTTTCTCGTAAACTCAACGGTTACGGACCGCATGCGAAACACTTCCGGGAAGGGCCCAACGTGAGCGTGGCAGAACAGGATGCGCGTATGGATGCGGTCACGGCTCCGTCCGTCGTGGCCGTGTACATGGTGCGGGTCCGGCGGTTTCGGACAACCCTGTTCGTCCCGCCGGAATCCATGGCCGTCGCCGAAGCCGGGCAACGCGACCGGATACGGGCCTTCATCAGACGCTTGATGGCGCACCCGAACGCCGTCGTTCGATGGCTGGGGCGCGTCTTCCGCGCCGCTCACGACTTCTATCGGCGGCTGGAAGACCGGATCGATCCCCTGGAACGCATGCTCAAGGCCCTGAACGGGCCATCGGCGCTGCGCGTCCTGCACGCGGGGCATCCCAGGCCCCGCGACGAGTTTCGCGGCCTTCTGAGGGGCCAGGTTACGAAACACGCGGTTTGGCTGGTCGTCGACGGCGTGGTGAGCGCCGCCGCCGTGGCCGTATCGCCGTTCCTGGCCTGGATACCCGGGCCGTACGTCCTCCTGTACTATCCCCTGATGCGGCTCTTGAGCCACCGCCGCGCGCTCAAGGGCGCCCGCAACGCCGCACACGCGGCCACGGTCGTCTTCGAGGAGAGCGCCGAGCTGGGCCGGCTGGAGGAGAACCTGCGTTCGGGCGCGTCGCCGTCGGTCGGATGCGACCGCGCCGGGATCCGCGTGACGGGCTTCGGCGCGTACCTGGAAAGGCTGTCCTGATCCGCCCGGTCCGTTCGGAAACATGCAGATTCCGATCGAAGCCCTGCCCACCGACACCCGCTTCTTCGTCGACTACGTTCGGGACTGGCCGAAGGTGGCGCCGTTCTTCGCACGGCCGTATTCGCTCGACGAGATCGCGCGCTTCGCGGGAACCGTCGAGCCGGATCCGGACCGGCGCGGCCGCCTGGCCGCCGTCGTCGCCGCTCAACAGGAGCGCTGGCGGGTCGAACCGGGTCCCGCCCGCCGGTTGGCCGAGGGCGCCGTGGCGGTGATGACCGGGCAGCAGGCGGGTCTGTTCACCGGCCCGCTGTTCTCCGTCTTCAAAGCCCTGACCGCGGTCAAGACCGCCCGGGCCCTCACCGACCGCGGGATCGACGCCGTGCCGGTGTTCTGGATCGCCGCGGAGGACCATGACCGCGAGGAAATCGAATGGGCGGGGCTTCTGGAGCGGCACGGCGAGTTCCGCAAGGTGACGGCCGAGCTGGTCTCCGAACCCGCGTCACCGGCGGGCTGGATGGCGTTCACCGGGGGGATCCGCGAAACGATCCGGCGCTCGGCCGACGCGCTTCCGCCTTCGGAATACCGGCCCGAGTTGATCGATCTGCTCGAGGACGCCTACGCGCCCGGCGTCTCCCCGGTGGACGCGTTCGCGCGTTTCATGGGGCGGCTGTTCAGAGGGACGGACCTGGTCTTCGTGGATCCGCTGGCGCCGGATTTCCGCGGGCTCGCCGAGGACTGGATGGCGTCCGCGTTCGAGCGGAAGGACTCGGTTCGGTCGGCCGTGCTGGAGCGTTCCCGGAGAATCTCCGAGGCCGGATACCGAGCCCAGGTGCGTGTCGACAACGGGTTCACGGGTTTCTTCGTCTACCGGGGCCGGTCCCGGCGCCCGGTGGGCCTGTCCGAGACCGCGCCCGGCGCGTCGTTGAGTCCGAACGCCCTGTTGCGCCCCGTTCTCCAGGACGCCGTCTTTCCGACGGCGGCCTTCGTCGCCGGTCCGTCCGAGATCGCCTATCTTGCCCAGGCCGGCGCCGTGTACGAGCGTCTCGGGGTCGCGATGCCGCCGATCCTGCCCCGCATCACGGCGACGATCGTCGAACCCCCAGCGGCCCGCGCGATGCGGAACTACGGCCTGCGGATCGAGGACGTGTTCCAGGGGCCCGAGCACGTGCGGCGGAAAGCGGTGCGAGCCGGCGGCGACACGGACGCGTTCGCCCGCGCGCGCGGCAGCGTCGTCGAGTCCATCGAGTCGCTGCGCCCGCTGGTGGAAGGCGTCGAGCCCACGCTGGGGGGCGCCCTGGACAACGCCTTGCGGAAGGCGCGGCACCAGGTCGACTCGCTCGAGACGCGGTTCGTGAACGCATCGGTCCGCCGCGACGCCGTCTTCGAGCGCCACCTGGCGGCGGTTTCCAGCCGCCTGTTCCCGG
>JAJEDW010000032.1 GCA_022821265.1 Acidobacteriota bacterium | reverse complement strand
GCCGCGCCGGTTCCGCGCCAGCTCCAGCAGGCGCTGGAAGTCCGGCGCCTCCGAACGATTCAAGCGGACTTTTCCGTGGAAGTGGTCGTCGGGATAGGACTTGCGGACGACGTAGTGGGCGCCCGCGCCGTTGCGCTCCTCGGTCCCTTCCGGAAGCGGCATCGACGACAGGTGCGGCGCGGCGCGCGGGCGCGCGGGGCCGTCGTCGAGCAGGCGGAGCTGTTCGCGTATCGTCAGGTAGGGCCGTTTCTCGGCGTTGCGCAGCCGCTCCAGCGCCTTTCCGAACCGGCCGGTCTTAGCAGGTTCCTCCATCGATCAGGGCGTCCAGTATAGCCAGGGCCGGCGCTTTCGCGCCCATCGCCGGGCCGGTGCAGGAGGGACAACCGCTGTCGCACGCGCAGGAGCCGATCAGCCGCCGCGTTTCCTGGAGCAGGCGCTCGCGCAACTCGTAGAGCGGCCGGCTCAACCCGATGCCGCCCGGATAGTTGTCGTAGACGTAGATCGTCGGTTCGTGCTCGGGTTGAGCCGTGGGGCCGTCGGCCGCCGGGATTTCGGGCGGCGTTCCGTCCAGCCCCGTCTCGATCGAGGTCCCCAGGTCCTTGGGGTCGCACATCAGGAAGACGCAGGCGATCTCGCCCAGGGCATGGGCCAGCCCGTACACGCCGTCGAGGCGTTCGGACGAGGAACACTCCAGCGCGCCGAACACCGTTCGCGGAATTCCGAGCCACCAGGCCGTGGTGTGCATCTCCTGGGTCGGCAGGGTCAGCTCGCCCGAGCCCACGTTCTCCATGGTCGCGAACTTGATCTTCTTGAAACCGACCACCTGGTGGGCCACGTGGACCTCGCCGTGATGGTGGGGGCCGTCCCGGCCCGCGATCTCCAGGGGGCGGACGTCGGTGTGCGTGATCGCGTCGGTGTAGTACTCCGAGTCCACCGCACGCACGTAGGCGCGGCGTTCCTCCACGTCCAGGTCGTCGACATAGTACTGCTGTCCCTGGTGCAGATAGATGGCTTTCTGGTGCAGCGTCTGGAATGCGCTCGAGTAGTCCACCTCGCCGATGACGCGCGCCTCCCCGGTGGTTTCCACCACCAGGAAGTTGTCCGAGCCGATGCTGCGCAGCGATATGGCGTTCGCGGGATAGGACTCGCTGGTCCAGTGCCACTTCGCGCCGGCCTTGTGCAGGAAACCGCGCTCGGAAAGGTACTCCAGGATCTCGCCGACGTCGTGACCGCCGAAGCGCTCGTCCTCGCCGACGGGCAGCTCGAACGCGGCGCACTGCAGGTGGCTGATCAGGATGTGGATGTTCTCCGGGTTGATCAGTCCCGACTCGGGGGATTGGCCCAGAAAGTACTCCGGGTGGTTGACGATGAACTGGTCCAGAGGGGCGCTCGAGGCCACCATCACGCCCACGGCGCTCCCCGCGCGGCGGCCCGCCCGCCCGATCCGCTGCCACGTGGAGGCCACCGTGCCCGGATAGCCGGCCAGGACCGCGACGTCCAGGCTGCCGATGTCGATGCCCAACTCGAGCGCGTTCGTCGACACCACGCCCCGGATGGCGCCGTCGCGCAGTCCCTGCTCGATCCGCCGCCGCTCGCGGGGCAGATACCCGCCGCGGTAGCCTACGACGCGGTCGGCGCCGCCCGGCGGCGGCGGTATGTCCCGCTTCAGGTACCGTACGAGGATCTCGGTGACGAGCCGGCTGTTGGCGAAGACGATGGCGCCTTTCATCATGCGCAGAAAGGCCGCCGCGATCCGGCGCGTTTCCTTGACGTAGGACCGTCGGATCCCCAGCTCGCGGTTGACGACAGGAGGGTTGTAGAAGAACAGGTGCTTCTCGGCTTCCGGGGCGCCGCTCTCCGCGATCATCGTGAACGGGCGGCCCGTCAACCCCTCGGCCAGTTCCCCCGGATTGGCGATGGTGGCCGACGCGCAGATGATGCGAGGCGCGCTGCCGTAGAACCGGCAGATGCGCTCCAGGCGCCGGAACAGGTTGGCCAGGTGGCTGCCGAAAACGCCGCGGTACGTGTGCAGCTCGTCGACGACGATGTAGGCCAGGTTTTCGAAGACGCGCGTCCACTTGGTGTGGTGCGGCAGAATGCCGGTGTGGAGCATGTCGGGATTGGTCAACACGACGTGGGCCCGCGACCGGATCGCGGGTCGGGCGTCGGGCGGCGTATCGCCGTCGTAGGCATGGACGCCGATCTCGCCCGGAAGCGCCGACGACCAGCCGATCAGGTCGTCGAGCTGGTCGTAGGTGAGCGCCTTCGTCGGAAACAGGTAGAGTGCGCGGCGATCGGGGTTCTCGAGGATTCCCTGGAGAACCGGCAAGTTGTAACACAGCGTCTTGCCCGACGCCGTCGGCGTCAGGACCACCGTGTCCTTGCCCGCGCGGACGTTCGCGTAGCACTCGCCCTGGTGGGAATACAGGCGCGTGACGCTGCGCTCGGCCAGGAACCGGACGACGGCGGGGTGAAGGTCGTCCGGAAGCTCGACGAATCGCGCCGGGCGGGACGGGATCCGGTGGTATCCGGTGACGCACGGGTCGGCCCTGAGGCGGACCAGGTACGCGCCCGCGTCCTCCCTCCCGCCGGGGCGGGCCAAGGCCTCCTCGTCCAGACGCACCTGCAACTCCGAGCGCATGGGAAGCCAACATCCTCCCGAAACGGGACAGATCGGGTCCATTTGGCGGTGCGCCGGAGTCCGGCCCCATTCGAATCGCGTATCATGGATGGCGACCCGAAACGGTCCGGAGGCAACGCACGCGATGAAGATCCGACTCTCGTACGGGGACCCGAACAAGGCCCGAACCGACATGCTGGTGGTGATCCTGGACAAGGAGACGAAGCTGCACGACCTGGGCTCCTCGCCCATCGGACGCACGGTCGAGGGGGTTCGCAAGGACTTGGACTCCAAGACGCTGCGACGCGAGTACTTCGCGCCGCCCGGGGGGTCGAACGGCGTCGGACACCTGGCCGTCTACTCCACCGCGTTCGAGACCGGACATAACGTATGGGAGAGCGTCAAGACGTGCGTGGCCCGGGCGCTGCGCCGCGCGCGGGATCACGGGCTCCGGCGCGTCTCCGTCGTGCTGAACGCCGACGACGCGGCGCCGATGGTCGGCAAGGCCGTCGAAGGCGCGCTGCTGGGAACGTATACCTTCGCCCGGTACAAGAAGGAGAACAAGGAACGGGAGGCGTTCTACGGGAAGCTGAACCTGGACCTGATCGTCTCGAAGGCCCACGACAAGCGGAACCGGTACTACCTGGACCGCTATACCACGGTATGCGAAGCCGTCAACTTCGCCCGCGACCTGATCAACGAGCCGGGAGGCGTGGCCACGCCCGCCTACCTGGTGCGGGCGGCGCGGCGGATCGCCCGGGAATCGGGGCTGTCCATCAAGGTCTGGGACTCGCGGCGCCTGGAGCGCGAGGGCTACAACGGGCTGATCGCCGTCGGAAAGGGCAGCGCCCACCCGCCCCACATGATTCGCCTCGCCTACCGCGCGAAGCGCCGGTCGGCCCGGACCCTGGCGCTGGTGGGCAAGGGGGTCACGTTCGACACGGGCGGCATCTCGCTGAAGCCGTCCGACAAGATGTGGGAGATGAAAGGCGACATGTCCGGCGCCGCCGCCGTGCTGGCGGCCATGAAGGCCATCGGGAAGCTGAAGCCCGACGTCCACGTGGTCGGCGTCGTCCCCACGGCCGAGAACTCGCCGGACGCACAGGCCCAGCGGCCGGGCGACATCTTCGAAGCCCGCAACGGCAAGACCGTCATGGTGGACAACACCGATGCCGAAGGCCGGCTGATCCTGACCGACGGGCTGTACGTCGCGGGGGAAGCAAAAGCCACGCACGTCGTCGACATCGCCACCCTGACCGGCTCCTGCGTCCGGGCGCTCGGACCGAGCATCGCCGGCGTGATGGGCAACTCGCCGGAGCTGATCCAGGCCGTCATCGACTCGGGCCGAAACCACGGCGAGGCTTTCTGGCAGCTTCCGATGCCGGAAGAGTACAAGGAGTGGCTCAAGACGCCGTACGCGGACCTGAACAACATCGGCGGCGCCTACGCCGGCGCGTCGACGGCGGCCCTGTTCCTGGAGGAGTTCGTCCCGGATGGCGCGGCCTGGGCGCACCTGGACATCGCCGGGCCGTTCCTGATGGAGAAGAACTGGAAGTACTACGAACCAGGCGGCGTCGGCTTCGGGGCCAAGACCATGATCGACCTCGCCGAGCGGTTCGAGGAGTATTTCGGCTGACGCCTCGGGCCGGTCACGCCGGCCGCCACGCGCCGTGAAGGAATACCAGCAGCAACTCGAGCGCTACCGGTTCCAGATGGGCGACGCGTGCGGCCGCCTCGCCACGGCGCTCGACGTCCTGACCGACGCGCTGGCCCTGGTCGGCCAGCACGGGGTCTACTGCCGGGCTTCCGGCAAGCCGGGCGAATCGCTCGACGTCCGGCAGGTCATGGAGCGGCTGGAAGGCTCCAAGTCGCTGATCCTCGACACGATGAAGGAGCTCCGCCAGCCCTCCGAACCCGGAGGAGCGTCGCGGGCGCCGTCGGGCGCGTCGGATCGACCATGAAGCTGGGAATCACCGAGCACATCGACTGCGCGCATTTCCTGCCCGGGCATCCCAAGTGCGGGCAGCTTCACGGCCACACCTACCGGATCGAGATCGTCGTCGACGGAGAGAAGGGGCCGGGCGGCATGGTCGTGGACTTCGACGATCTCCGGAAGGACCTGAAGTCCGTCCTCCAGGAATACGACCACCGGTCGCTGAACGATTTCATGGAGTATCCGTCCGTGGAGAACATCTGCGAGCTGCTGCGCCGCGGGCTCGAGAACAGGGTCGACCTTCCGTTCACGCTGCGCGTCTGGGAAGGCGCCGGAAAGTGGGCGGAGGGGTAGCGGATATGACGGCTGGGACGCGAGTCATGCCGAACGCTTCAAGGTTCTTGGACTTCTTCGGAGGACACGTATCGCCATGACCCGAATGAAGCCGATTCACCCAGGCGAAGTCTTGAAGCACGACTTCATGGATCCGTTCGGCTTGTCGGCGGCCGCCTTGGCGCAGGCGATCGGCGTGACGCCCGCGCGGATCCGCCAGGTCGTTCGCGGCCGCCGGGGCATCACCGCCGACACGGCGTTGCGCCTTGCGCGGCACTTCGAGACCGACGCCCGGAGTTGGATGAACCTTCAGGATCGCTACGAACTCGAGATCGCCGAGCGCAAGGGGGCCGACGCGTTGCGCGCCATTCGACCGCACGACATGGCGTGACGGCTGGGGGCGAGCCCGTCGAACGGGCCGGACTGTTGACGATCAGTTCGGCAACCCCCGTTCGTCATAGAGCATGTCCCCGTGCGCCACGGCCGGCGGGCCGGGCCCCATGAGCCGGGCGCAGCGTTCCGCAACGGATCGCAATTCTCGCGCCTGGCATTCGGCCTCTCGCCGTCGCTGTTCACGTTCCAGACGTTCACTGAGAGCGACCGTGATTGCATCGGTCACGGTCTCGCCGGTCAGCCGAGCCAACTCGGCGGCCAACCGGCACGTCTCGTCATTCCGGATGTCCAGTCCCATTCGTCCTCCGTAGAACCACCGTGGCGTCCCTGAATCGCCTGCCGTCGTTTCCGCGCGCCATCGAAGCGGCGTGCGCAGAGGCGCTTCGTGAACCTCCAGTGTAGAATACGGCGTCAGGCCGTCGACCGATGTCGCGCATCGAAGCACTCAAGGGATTTCTCGAAGAGGATCCGAACGATTCGTTCTCCAGGTACGCCCTGGCCATGGAATACGCCAAGCTCGGGAACCTGGACGACGCGATCGCGGAGTTCGAGACGGTCGCGCGCAACGACGCCGGCTACGTGGCCACCTACTACCAGTTGGCCAAGGCGTACGAGCGCTCCGGACGCCCGAACGACGCGGAACGGACCTACCGGGAAGGGATCGCCGTGGCCGATGGCGCCGGCGACGACCACACGCGCGAGGAGCTGTCCGAGGCGCTCGCGCTGCTGAAGGGGTAGGGCCGTCGGCGGCCCGGCCGAACGGCGCGTATAATACCCGCGATGGGACGGCTCAGGATCAAGAAGAAGACGGCCGTTCTGCCCTTTCGGCAGACGGTCGCGTTCCGATTCATCATGGTGGCCGCCGCCGGCATTCTCTTCCTGATCGCCGTGTTTCAGTTGATCCGCGGCTTCCAGACCGGCAATACCGTGCTGCTGGCCGTGGCCGGCGCCGTGACGATCGGAGCGGCCGTCATGGCGTTCCTGAACCTCGGCCGCATGCGGCACGCCAAGATTCCCAAGAGCGCGCAACAGCGAATGAAGCGGGCGCGGCGGTAGCCGCGCGCGCGCCTACGGCTTTTCGGTCGGGACTTCCCGGCCCCGGTCGCGGGCGACGGCCTTCGCGGGCAGCGCGGGACCCGAACGGCCGATCTCGGCCAGCGCCAGGACGAGCGCGGCCGCGTGGGGCAGGAACCACAGCGGCGCGAACCAGACCGCGGCCCCCAACCGCCGCGCGTAGAAATAGTAGCTGGTCGCCATGAGGCTGTAGCTGAAGGCCGAGAAATAGAGAATGCCCAGGCCGGCGAACCCGGAGTCCCGGATCAGCAGGCCGGCCACGATCCCCAGGACGGAGACCGTGGACACGGCCGCGCTGACGACGGCGAATCCCGTGACGCGTCGCGGGCTGAGCGTCGCGGTGTCCAGAGTTCCGAGCAGCGATTTCACCGTCGCGTCGCGCGCGATCCAGCCGGCCCCGTCGCCCTGGAAGGTCCGCAACCCTTCCACGCGGTAAGTCCACAGCGCCCAACCCGATTCGTTCAGGACGCCCGGCAGGCGGTTCATCTTGTTCAGAGCCGCGTGCGTTTGACCGTGGAGCAGAAGGAACGGCGCCGTCATGTTCGCACGGCCCGACTTCTCGCGCCCGCGATCGACGGCCCGCAGCATGCGCACGAACCACTCCAGCGACGGAGCGAGCAGCTTCTGCCGGAGCGACCGGCACTCCACGCCCGGGATCATGGCCAGCGCCGTGATGTCCTCGGCCGCGGCGAACTCCAGGGCCGATGCGACGGCGTGCGAATCCAGGACGACGCCGTCGTCGACGACGAGAATCCAGGCCCCGCGAATGTTCGGCTGCGCGTGCTCCAGCGCCCGAACGCGCTCATCTTCGGACTCGATGGGAAACGGGACGGGGACCGCGGCGACGGGGACACGGGCAGGCGTCGCGCGAATTTCAGCGACCAACTCCGAGTGCTCGGCGTTTTCTTCCTCGTAGAGCAGGCACACCTCGATGTCCGGGTACGACTGGCTCAGGACGGATTCGAGCCCCCGCCGCGCGGCGTCGCCGCCGGACCGCATCGGAACGAGGAGGGACACCGTGCCGTGAGCGCCGGAAGAGGCGCGCGCCGCGAGCCGCGAACGCCGGGTCAGGGCAAACCAGCTCTCCAGGAAGACGACCAGTGTCACGAGCGCGGAAATCCAGCACACGACGAGCAGGGCGTACTGGATGACGGCGCCGGCCATGGGTTCTTTCTAATTCCCGGGCCCGTCCGCTGTCAACCGAAGTCCGGGAGGCGAGGGGGCGCGGGCTTCTCAGCGGTAATACGGGCGCAGCCGCCGATAGAGCTCTCCGGTGGCCCGGCAATCGTCGAGACAATACCGGGCGATCTCGTCCAGCCGGCCCTGCTTGAAGTATGCCTCCACCTGGCTGCCGTCCATCCCGTCCTTCGGGGACGCCACGCCGAAGACTTGGCAGAAGTACTCGAGCGTGCCCTTCTTGTAGCGGTCGAAATTGGTCAGGACCTCGCGCACGTCGAAGTGCCGGTCCGTGGAGAAGCGGCGCGTGTCCAGCAGCAGGTCGCGCGGGATGGGCACCCCCAGGATCGCGCTTCGGATGTTGATGAAGGGGAAGTCGAACGACTTGCCGTTGAAGGTGACGAAGCGCGTCGGCCGGATCTGGGCCAGGTCGGACCAGAAATTCGACAGCAGCTCCATCTCGTCGCTCTGGCAGTAGGCCCGGGAACGGTCCACCTCGATCCAGTGCACGCCGATGCAGACGATGCGGCCGGTCGACGGATCCAGGCCCATGCGTTCCAGAACGGCTTCCCGGGCCGCGTCATCCGCCGCGCCGGCGGTCAGAATTTCCAGCGCGCGCGGCGAGATGGCGTCGGGATCCTGTCCGACCGTTTCGATGTCGACGACGAGTGTGCTGCGGCTGGCCATGGCGCCGGTCAGGACTCCATCGTGACGAAGCCGACGAATCGCGGATCGATCCGCTTGCCGACGAGCGGCTCGAGATCGCGTTGCAGGTCCTCGAGCCAGGCGGCGAATGTCGTGCCGGCCGCGTCGGGGACATCCGGTTCCGGCAGGTTCACGCCGTCCGCGATCAGCGCCTCCAACGCCACGGATCCGACCGGCGTCGGCTCGAAACGGCCCGTCACGGCCTGCTGCACGACGGCCGTGTTGAACGCCTGCCGAAGCGTCGTTTCCACCGAGGGCCCGAACTCCCGGAGAAGGCACTCGGACAACGATCGGATTTCGTCCAACCGCCGCCCCGCCCGCTCCACCTCGGCGAGTCTCCTGAAATTGCGGTATCGCCCCCCGTCCCACAACAAGGGTTTGAAACGGGCCAGGCCGGCAACGAACTCCTGGTCGGGACTCTCCAGAAGGTCCGGCTTGAAACCCGGAAAGCGCGCGAGCTTTTCGACGCGTCCGCGCAACGCCGCCTGCAGGTCGAAGCCGGTCTTGAAGATGGC
>JAJEDW010000029.1 GCA_022821265.1 Acidobacteriota bacterium | reverse complement strand
CCGCCGGCCGTCATCCCGTTCTGCAACAGGCCTCCCGCGAACTCGTTGAAGTATTCTGGGAATATGACGCCGTTCTGGAAGCCGACGCCGATCCAGAAGGCCACGCCCACGACCACGCCCCTGCGGTAGTCGACGCCGTCCTGGACGACGACCTTCATGCCGATGACGAACAGCATCGCCATCAGGACCGTCGCGTAGGCCGCCACGACCGGTCCCGGGATCGCCAGCAGCAGGGCGAGCACCTTGGGCAGGAACGCCGTTCCCATGAAGATGGCGCCGACGGCCATGCCGACCCGGCGCGCGCCGACGCCGGTGAGCTCGGTCACCGAGATACTGGTCGAATAGGTCGTGTTCGGCATCGTGCCGCCCAGGCCGGACAGGAGGTTCCCGAGCCCGTCGGCGTTCAGGGCGCCCTGCACGGCCCGGAAATCCACGGCCTGCGTGCGCCTTCGGGAGACGCGCTGGATCGCCACGGTGTCCCCGATCGTTTCGATGGCGCCGACGAGCGTCACGAACACGAATGCCGGAAGCAGCGCCCAGAAGACCGGTCCGAAGCTCAGGTCGAGACCCGGCCATCCCCCGGAGGGGGCCCCGACCCATGCCGCCTCGGCCACCAGGCCCGTGTCGTAGATCCCGAAGAATCCGGCCACGACGGATCCGGCCGCGACTCCGACGACGGGCGCCCAGAGCCGCAGCGCGCCGCGCGCCTTCAGGGCCAGGCCCGTGATGATGACGAGCGTCGCCACGGCCGCGAACCCGGAAGCGCCCAGCGGCGTGCCCTCGGGCACGTCGGTCAGCATGTCGAAAATCAGCGGCATGATCGTCACCGGAATCAGCATGATGACGGTGCCGGCCACGCCGGGCGTCAGGATCCGCCGAAACAGCGACAGCCGTGCGGCCAGCCCGAACTGAAAGAGCGAGGAGACCACGACCAGCGTGGCCAGCATGGCCGGGCCGCCTTCGGCGATGGCCGTGATGCAGACCGCGATGAACGCGCCCGAGGTGCCCATCAACAGAACGTATCCGGCGCCGATTCTGCCGAACCGTACGGCCTGGGTCAACGTGCTGACGCCGCTCACCGCCACCGAGGCGAACACGGCCCAGGTCAGGAAGTCCTCGCTCCCGCCGGCGGCGCGGATCACGATGGCCGGCGTCAACACGATGCCCGCCAGGCAGAGAACGGCCAGTTGGAGCCCCAGGCCCAGAGACAGCCAGAACGGGGGCTTGTCGTCGGGTTCGTAGCGGATGCCCGGATTACGATCGGTGTTCTGTGTTGCCATGTCCGACTCCCCTGTTCAACAACGACGCGATGCATCGTACCGCGTTCGGTCCGGCCCGCCCAGAGCCGGCGCGCTGTCCCGCTCGTCGTCTCCGCTTCAGTCCACCAGCCGCGACCGAATGAGTATTTCCGACGCCAGTGACCGTTTCACGGGACACCGGTCGGCGATTTCCAGCAAGCGCTGTCGTTGCTCGCCCGTCAACGGGCCGCCCAGCTCGATGGCGCGCTCGATCCGGTCGACCTTGCCGTCCTTCGCTTCGGATTCGGTGCGGTCGCGAGCATGGATCTTGTCGTGCCGGAGGACAACCGTGACGGATTCCAGAGGCCATCCCTTCCTCCCGGCATAGAGCTTGAGCGTCATCGACGTGCAGGCGCCCAGTGCGGCCGCGAGCAGGTTGTAGGGCGTCGGGCCCGTGTCCTCGCCCACGGGTTCGGGCTCGTCGGCCTGCAGGTGATGCGGGCCGATGATGATTTCCGGACCCAGACCCTCTCCCTCGTTTCGGATCATCACGACGCGGGGCTCGGCGGGTTCGCCGCGCCGCGCCGCGTCTCGGGTCTTGCTTGAGGAGTCGTTCATTCTCGATCTCCCGCGCCCGTCTCCCGGCGGCCGCGGAGGCGCGGGGGGAGACATGTAATCGCCAGTGAACAAAGACTTTGTTTCGGTCCGGGGCCCCCGGGTCCGGGCGAGCGCGTATGGTACCATACGGCTTTTCCGGCAAGCATGGACAAGGAGGCCGCCGTGGCGGACCGGGGACACTGGGGCTCGAAGCTGGGTTTCGTTCTGGCGGCGGCCGGCTCGGCCGTGGGCCTGGGGAATATCTGGAAGTTCCCCTACATCACGGGAGAGAACGGCGGCGGCGCCTTCGTTCTGGTCTACCTCGCCTGCATCGCGTTGGTCGGCCTTCCCGTCATGATCGCCGAGATCCTGCTGGGCCGCGCGTCGCAGAAGTCGCCGGTCGGCGCCTTCCGGGCGCTCGGCGGGGGCTTCTGGGTGGTGTTCGGCGGCCTGGGAGTCCTGGGCGGGTTCGTCATCCTGTCCTACTACAGCGTCGTGGCCGGTTGGGCCATGCACTACACCTACCTGGCGATATCGGGGCGTATCGTCGACCTGGGCCCTGACGGCGTCGTGCCGCTCTTCGGCGAACTGTTCGCCTCCAACGGCCTGAACCTGTTCTGGCACACCGTGTTCATGGCGCTCACCATCGGTGTGGTCTGGGGCGGCGTCAACAAGGGCATCGAGCGGTGGGCGCGCATTCTGATGCCTGTCCTCGGCGGCCTGATGCTGATCCTTCTGGTGAACGGGTTGACACTGGGCGGTTTCGGCCAGGCGTTGGACTTCGTCTTCGGCTTCCGTACCGAGAACCTCACGGCGGCCGGTGTGCTGGAAGCCCTCGGGCACGCCTTCTTCACGCTGAGCCTGGGCATGGGCGCGATGCTGACCTACGGCAGCTACCTGTCCCGGGACGACGACATCGTGTCGTCCGGGATCACGATCTCGGTGCTGGACACGGCGATCGCGTTGACGGCGTGCATGGTGCTGTTCCCGATCATCTTCACCTACGGCATGCAGCCGGGCGAGGGGCCGGGCCTGGTGTTCGTGAGCATTCCGATCGCGCTTGCCCAGATGCCCGCCGGGACCTTCTTCGCGATCGTGTTCTTCGCCCTGCTGGTGTTCGCGGCGTTGACCAGCGCGATCTCGTTGCTGGAGGTCGTGACGTCGTACCTGATCGACGAGAAGGGTTGGCTGCGGCACAAGGCGACCGTCTGGGCGGGCGTCATCATCGCCCTGATCGGCGTGCCGTCCGCGTTGAGCGGCGGTACGGCCCTCTTCGGGGACGGCTTCGCCGCCGTGTTCGGCCGCAACTGGTTCGATACGTTCGATTACCTGGCGACGAACTGGATGCTGCCCCTCGGGGGGCTGGGCATCGCCCTGTTCACGGCGTGGAAGGTCGACGACGCGATCCGGCGGGGCGAGTTCCACCACGGCCCCCGGTTGGCGCTGTTCTACCGGGGCTGGCTGCTGTTGCTGAAGTTCGTCGTGCCCGTCGGGATCGTTCTGGTGTTCCTCCACGCGATCGGCGTCATCTGACCGCTCCCCGCGCGGCGGCGCGCAGGCCCTTCCACGTGCCGTAGCACATGGCGAGCATGACCAGCGCGAAGGGCAGCCCGGTGGCCAGCGTCGCGGCCTGCGCGGCGACGAGGCCGCCGCCGAGCAGCAACACGATCGCGACGATCCCTTCGAAGAGGCACCAGAACACGCGCTGGGCGATGGGCGGGTCCAGCTTGCCGCCGGCGGTGATCGTATCGATGACCAGCGATCCGGAGTCGGACGAGGTCACGAAGAACACCACCACCAGCACAACGCCGATGAAGGAGGTGACACTCGCCAGCGGCAACGTCTCCAGCATGGCGAACAGGGCGATTTCAGGCCGGCCGGCCTCGACCGCCGCGACGACGTCGGGATGGCCGGACTCGACGTACTGCGACACCGCGGCGCCGCCGAAGGCGTTCATCCAGAGCGTGATGAACAGCGTCGGGAGGACCAGCATGCCGACGATCAGCTCGCGAACGGTTCGACCGCGCGAGATCCGTGCCACGAAGAGCCCGACGAACGGCGACCATGAAATCCACCACGCCCAGAAGAACGTGGTCCAGCCGTGCATGAAATCGAAGTCCTCGCGTCCCACCCAGTTGCTGAGCGGTCCGATCGACGCGAGGTACTGGCCGAGGCTGGCCGCCACGCCGACGGCGACATCGAGCGTCGGCCCGAGAATCAGCACGAACGCCAGCAGCAGCATCGCGACCAGCACGTTGGCCTCGCTCAGCCGCTTGA
Source organism: Acidobacteriota bacterium (assembly GCA_022821265.1). Lineage (GTDB taxonomy): Bacteria > Acidobacteriota > Terriglobia > 20CM-2-55-15 > 20CM-2-55-15 > JAJEDW01. The sequence goes on along the minus strand of JAJEDW010000029.1, from coordinate 15,856 downwards.
TCCCCTTGTCCATGCCGCTGATGACCGACGCGAGCGCCATGCTGGTGATGCCCGCGATCAGCAGCACCTGGGTGGTTCGGGTGGACGGCACGTCCCAGAGCAGGGCGACGCCCGCCGTGGCCTGTTCCGCGCCCAGGCCGAGCGACGTGGCCAGCCCGAACAGCGTCGCGAAGACGGCGAGCGTGTCGATCGCATGGCCGATGCGGCCCCACACCGCCTTCCCGGCCAGGGGGTAGAAGGCCGACCGCAGCGTCATCGGCAGGCCGAGGTTGTACGCCGCGAAGGCGATCGACACCGCCACCACCGCGTAGATGGCCCATCCGTGGATTCCCCAATGGTAAATCGTGCCGGCCATGGCCAGGCGGGCCGCCGCCGCGTCTTCGCCCACCAGCCCCAGCGGGGGTTCGAGAAAATGCTCCACGGGTTCCGACACGCCGAAGAACATCAGGCCGATTCCGATCCCGGCGGCGAACAGCATGGCGAACCAGGCCGGTCGGGAGTAGTCGGGCCGGGCGCCGGGGCCGCCCAGACGCACTCGCCCGAGCCGCGTCACGGCCAGCCACAGGCAGAAGAGCACGAACAGGTTGCCCGCGCCCATGAAGACCCAGTCGAAGGTCGACATCAGCCAGGCGCGCAGCGCCTCGAAGGCGGTCGCCGCCTCGGCGCGAAACGCCAGCACCGCGCCCGAGAACGCGATGATGCTGAGGCTGGAGACGATGAAGACCGGATTGTGGACATCGAGGCCCAGGAACCGGATGTTGTCCTGACCCAGCGTGTAGTCCGTCTTCGAGGCTGTCGCCATGGGTGGTCGTCAGGCCGTCCCGGACCGGCCTCGGTCCCGTGCTCGGGGCCCTCCCGCGTAACCATAGAGGTTGAACGGCGCGAAATCCAGGCGCGTTCGTTGCCAGCGGACCCGGAAGCATGAATATAATGGCGTGGAATTCCGGAAGGGGGGACCCATGATCCAGATTGATCGACGGCATTTCATGGCCAGCATCGGCGGTGCGGGCGCCGTCGGCGCGATGAGTTCCGAGGCGCGGGCCGAGGCCCTGGAAGCGTACCTGGTCGAGCGGACGACGCCGCAACAGGCCGGCGGTTTCCCGACGCGCGAGGAAGTCCTGGCCCAGATTACGACCCGGCCCTACCGGCGCGGCGTCGGCAACCTGCTCCTGACGCGGGACGGGTCCGACGTCGCGATGCTCGAGCCGATGCCGGAACGGCCGACGATCGAGGACTTCTTCGAGCACCGGTTCCAGCGCACGCGGAACCACTGCTTCCAGAGCGCGGACCGCGCCCTCAAGAACGGCATGGAGGAGGAGATCGTCCTGGCGTGCCTGCTCCACGACACGGTCCAGGAGCTGATCAAGGTGGACCACGGCTACTGGGGCGCGCAGTTGTACGAGCCGTACGTGCCCGCCAAGACCAGTTGGGCGATCCGCTACCACCAGGCGCTCCGTTTCTACGCGGACCGCGAGAACGGCTACCTGTACCCGGACCTGTATCACCGCATCTTCGGCGAGGACTACGTCCCGGAGCCCTATATCCGGGAGGCGGCCGAGTACGCGTCCAGGCACCAGTGGTACATGTATGCCCGGATGGTGACCGTCAACGACCTGTACGCGTTCCAGGAAGGGGTCGTGTTGTCGATCGAACCGTACCTGGACATCCTCGGCCGGCACTTCAAGCAGCCGAAGGAAGGTCTCGGCTACGATTCGAGTTCCGTCGCGCACATGTGGCGGTCCATCGCCATGCCGGACAATCCGCTCTAGACGGACGCTTCGAGACGCCGGGGGGCGGCCGCGCGCCGCCTCCCGGTTCCGTCCCACCATTCGAGACGCTTTTTCTCATGAGACTTGCCGAAGGCATGTCCCGCATCGGGACCGAGTCCGCGTTCAAGGTCCTGTCCAAGGCCCGCGCCCTGGAGGCCGAGGGCCGCAGCATCGTTCATCTCGAGATCGGCGAACCGGACTTTCCGACTCCGGACAACATCGTCGCCGCCGGACAGCGGGCCATGGGCGCGGGGGAGACCAAGTACGGACCGGCGGCGGGGTTCCCGGAGTTTCGCGAGCTGATCGCCGCGCACGTCGCCGAGACCCGGAACGTTCCCGTGACGATGGACAATGTCTGCGTCGTGCCGGGCGGGAAGCCGATCATGTTCTTCAGCATGATGGCGCTCGTCGGACCCGGCGACGAGGTGATCTATCCCAACCCGGGGTTCCCGATCTACGAGTCCATGATCCGCTACCAGGGCGCGAAGCCCGTGCCCATCCCGCTGGTGGAGGATCGGGGCTTCTCGTTCGACCTCGAGACGTTCCGAAGACGCCTCTCCGACCGGACTCGGATGGTCATCCTCATCTCGCCGGCGAACCCGACGGGCGGGCTCGTTCCCGAGGACGACCTCGCCGAGATCGCGGACCTGGTGCGCGACCGCGACCTCGTGGTCCTGAGCGACGAGATCTACTCCCGGATCTGGTACGAGCAGCGACCCGCGTCGATCACCCGGTTCGACGGGATGCTGGAAAAGACGATCATCCTGGACGGGTTCTCCAAGACCTACTCGATGACGGGCTGGCGGCTGGGTTACGGCGTCATGCCCGTGTGGCTGGCCGAGGCGGTGACGACGCTGATGGTCAACTCGAACTCCTGCACGGCCAGCTTCACCCAACGCGCGGGCATGGAGGCGCTCTCGGGTCCCCAGGACAGCGTCACCCGGATGGTGGCCGAGCTGCGGCGCCGCCGCGACGCCATCGTCGAGGGCCTGAACCGCGTGCCGGGATTCCGGTGCTCGCGCCCCGCCGGCGCGTTCTACGTGTTCCCGAACGTGACGGCGACCGGCGTGGCGTCGGGCGAGCTGGCGGACATGATTCTGAACGAGGCCGGCGTCGCCTGCCTCGACGGCGCCGGGTTCGGGGAGTTCGGCGACGGCTACATCCGGTTCAGCTACGCCAACTCCATGGAGAACATCCTCGAAGCCGTCGACCGGATCACCCGGCTCGCCGTGCGTTGGGCCGGCTGAGGTCCGCGATCACGGTCCGGGCGGCGTTCCGGCCCGGGGCGCCCATCACGCCGCCGCCCGGGTGCGCGCCCGACCCGCACAGGTAGAGGCCGCGAACCGGCGTCCGGTATCCCGCCCAGCCGGGGACCGGGCGATTGAAGAACAACTGTTCCAGCGAGAGCTCGCCCTGGAAGATGTTCCCCTCGGTCAGACCGAACGTGCGTTCGATGTCGAGCGGCGTCAGCACCTGCCGGCCCACGATCCGGTCGGGAAGGTCCGGGGCGTACTCGGCGAGCGTGTCGATCACGCAATCTCCGAGCGCGTCGCGCCGCCGGTCCCACTCGCCGTCCCGCAGGCGGTAGGGCGCATACTGAACGAAGCAGGACATGACGTGCTTGCCCGGAGGCGCAAGCGAGTCGTCGAGAAGGGTCGGGATGACGATGTCCATGTAGGGCCGTTCGGAGAACCGTCCGCGCCTGGCGTCGTCGTAGGCGCGTTCCATGTAGTCCATCCCCGGGGATATCGAGACGGCCCCCGCCAGGTGAGCCGTGCCGGGGAGGGGACCTCCGAACGCGGGCAGGCCGTCCAACGCCAGGTTGACCTTGGCCGAGCATCCGCGGAACCGATAACGGCCGATGGCGGCGGCGAAGTCGGGGGGCAGCGCGTCCCGGCCCACCATGCGGAGGAAGGTCTGGCGCGGGTCGAGGCTCGACGAGACGGCGCGGCACGGGATCTCGTCGCCGTTGTCGAGCACGACGCCGGTGGCGCGGCCGCCGCCCGAGCGCACGGCCGCCGCCGCCGTCCCGGTCCGTATCTCCACGCCCGCTTCGAGCGCGGCGGCCGCGATGGCGTTCGAGACGCTGCCCATGCCGCCGCGCGGCAGGCCCCAGGCCCGGTCCGCGCCGTCGATCTCGCCCATGTAGTGGTGCAGCAGCACGTAGGCCGTCCCCGGCGAGCGCACGCCGAGGAACGTGCCGATGATGCCGGAGGCCGAAAGGGTGGCCCGCAGGACGTCGGTCTCGAACCAGTCCTCGACGAAGTCGCCGGCCGAAATCGTCATCAGGCGCATGAAGAGATCCCGATCCGCCGGCGGCAGATTCCGGAAGCGCCAGACCAGGCGTCCGAGGCGCCCCAGGCCGGACCATCCCGGCGCGTGGACGTCGGGTGGGGCCGTCCCCAGCAACGGGCGCACGAAGCGCGACATCCGCGCCATGGCGCCTTCGAACTCGAAGTAGGCGTCCGCGTCGCGCCGCGAGAAGCGGCCGATCTCGCGGCGCGTGTGTTCGGGATCGTCCCGGCGCCACAGGGAGTCCCCGCCGGGCAAGGGCGTGAACGTGCCGTCGAGGGGGAGTATCTCCAGGCCGTGCCGGCGAAGGTTCAGCTCGCGGATGATCTCGGGGCGCAGCAGGGACACGACGTAGGAGGCGACGGAGAACTTGAATCCGGGGACGATCTCCTCGGTGACGGCGGCGCCTCCGACGATGTCGCGCCGTTCCAGCACGAGGACGCGCAGGTTCGCGCGCCCCAGGTACGCGGCGTGCACCAAGCCGTTGTGGCCGCCGCCGACCACGATGACGTCGTATGTGGGGGGCATCGCGCTGTGTCTCCGGCCATCGGCGTCTACATCAACGCAACAGCATCTCCAGCGCCGCCCGTTGCGTCGCGTGCTTTTCCGGATTCTCCTCCCTCAGCTTTTCCAGGTTGAGCAGCTTCCAACGGACAGCCGGAAGCTCTCGGGCGCGTGGCAGACCTATCCGGCCGAAGTCCGGTTCCGCATCGTGTAGCGAGAGCAGGAAAGCCGCAACGTCACCCGTCAGACGCATGCCGATGTCTTCTTGCAACCGTGCCTGGGTCTCCACCAGTGTCTCCTTGGCGACCGGTTCCAAGGTCATCCCCGCGAACTCCGACTGATAGAGCGCGTCTTCGAAGCGGTCGTTCGGCGCGAGCAACTCGTGCAACGGCCTGCGCGAACTGGCCACATAGACTAGGAATGCGCGGAACAACTCTTCCGTGACACCCTCGTTGTCGTACAGCAGCCTGAGGTCGAAGAGATCGCGCGGATGCTGCCGATCGAGCGCCGCGTGAAGCTTGCCGGCGTACAAATCCTCGAACGCAACGACGTTCGCCTCGGCGAACCCGAATCTGTCGATGACGCTCTCCGATGCGGTCATCGTTGCGGGTGGTGCTACCGTACCCCGCATTACCGGAGAAGTTTCGATCTTGATCGCTGCACGGCCGTCGCTGACGGCGACGCGTGTTTCGCTGTCGCCGCCCCCGGAAATTCGCTCCGCCGCCAGTCCGGGGTTGCGGGCAGTGACCGCCGCCGCGATCCGGTCGAGCGTCGCGTCGATGTCTTGCAGCGAGGCCGCCCGGTCGCGTACGGGCACATAGGTGAGATCGATGTCGACCGACAGTCGCGGCATGTCACGGTAGAACAGGTTGATTGCAGTGCCGCCCTTTAGCGCGAACACGTCCTCGCGCGCGATATCGGGCAGGACGGTCAGGAGCAGCCGAACCTGATCGACATAGCGCTCATCCATCGACGGCCGCCTTTTCCTTTTCCGTCGGCACGAAACGACCCGGTACGTAGATCCGGTAAGTCGGGTGGATCCTGCCCCCATCTACCAGCGCACGCGGCCCCGAGCCGAAGTCTATCGCCGACGTATCCAGATGCTTGCGCCAGGGATGCCGATGCCTGTCGGCGAACACGAAGAACAACCGCCGCACCTTGATGCTGCGACACACGGTGAGCAGCGTCATGAGTTCCCGCGGACGCATCGCCGTCAGCGATCCGAACATCTTGTCCAGATTGTCGAAGCCGAATTGATTTCGCAGTCCGTCGAGCGCCTCCAGGATCGCGCGTTCGGGCGACGAGGCCCTTATCGGCCATCGCCACACGTTGACCGCCTCACGTGGTGCCCGGACATCGCGATCCGAATCCGCGATGCCGGTCGGATCGTCGCCGAACAGGGAGCGTCGGTGTGTCACGATCTCCGTCGGTGTCGGCAGCCGGTTCAGCCAAGCGGGCACAGTCCCGTAGAAGTGAACGCGCTGTGGGCCTCCGAGGCCGAGGTAGTGGTAGTAGCCGGCCAGATCGAGCGCGCTCACCCCGCCAAGGTGTACGTCGTGTTTCAGGACTCGTTGCAGCGATAACAGCACGCTTTCCTACGAAACGACTGTGGCGTCGTTCACGCCCTCCGGCACAGGGCGCCGATAGACCCCTCGTATCACACGCTCCAACCACCCGCCTGCAACGTAACGGTGGATGGACTTGGAGTCGATGCCTTGAGTCTTCAGCCACTCCGTGTCGATCACGAAGCCCGGTGGAACCTTGTCCAACAGAGGTTTCAATCGCTGCATTCTTGGATGGCCCATAGCCATGAAAATCATTTATTTTCAAAACGAACTGGAATGACTATTTTATTGCTCAAATAATTGAATGGCTATATGACATTAAAATAATGAAAACATAAAACATGCAAAGCAAGTGACGGAAACCGCTTCCCGACCCGCCAGGGGCAGGCGGCCGATGTGCGCCACGCGTCGCCGGATTCCGCAGATCTTCTATATAATCCACCCGACGCTTCACATCGATCAATGAGAGTGACCGTGCGCCGTCGAATCGATCCGTCCCTTCACCGCCGAGTCCGCGTCCGCTTCGCAGCCATCGCAGCGTCGAGCCTGGCCGTGGCGTGGGCGGCGTACCCGACGCGGTCCCAAGACACCGCGGCCGCCATCGTCGACGCGCCCGCGTTCTCGGGCGGGGAGCTGACGCGGCCGCCGCGGAACGGATGGCCGACCAACGGCGGCAACCTGTTCAACCAGCGCCACTCGCCGCTCACCCAGATCGATCGCGGCAACGTCGGTCAACTGCGGGCCGACTGGCGGACCCACCTGGACGCGTCCGGAGCGGGCGCCCGCCACTCGGGAGAGGCGCAGCCGATCGTCCACGAAGGGGTCGTCTACATGGTCACGGGCGCCGACGACGTGTTCGCGTTGAGCGTGGAGACCGGCCGGATCCTGTGGAAGTACCAGGCGCGGCTCGATCCGTCGATCGACAGCGTCTGCTGCGGTTGGCTGAGCCGGGGCGTGGGCCTGGGCGACGGCCGCGTGTACGTCGGGCAGTTGGACGGACGGCTCGTGGCGCTGGATCAGCAGACCGGCGACGTCGATTGGGCCGTCCAGGCCGAACGCTGGCAGGAAGGGTTCTCGATCACCGCGGCGCCGCTCTACCACGACGGGCTCGTGATCCAGGGATTCGCGGGCGGGGACCGGGCGACGCGGGGCCGGATCAAGGCCTACGACGCGACCGACGGCTCGCTGGTCTGGACGTTCTACACGATTCCCGCGCCCGGCGAGCCCGGCTCGGAGACGTGGCCCGCGGACAACGACGCGTGGATGTACGGCGGCGGCGCGATCTGGCAGACTCCGGCCGTCGATCCCGATCTCGGGATGATCTACTTCTTCACGGCCAACGCCAGTCCCGATCTCAACGGATCGATCCGTCCCGGGGACAACCTGTTCACGGCCTCGATCGTCGCGCTCGACGCGTCGACCGGCGCGTACCGCTGGCACTTCCAGACGGTGCACCACGACCTGTGGGACTACGACGGCGCCAACCCCGTCGTGTTGTTCGACCTGGACGTCGACGGGGAGCCGCGGCGCGGACTGGCGGCCGCGGGGAAGACCGGCTGGGTGTACATCCTCGACCGGGTCACCGGCGAGCCCCTGATCGGAATCGAAGAGCGGCCCGTCCTCCAGGAGCCCCGTCAGTTCACCGCGGCGACGCAGCCCTATCCGGTCGGCGACGCGTTCGCGCCGCAGGAGATCGACATCGCGCCCGAGGGCTTCACGCTCGTCAACCAGGGCCGCATCTTCACCCCGTTCTGGGACGAGCCGGTCGTCATGAAGCCGCGGGGAGCGAACTGGCCGCCGTCGTCCTACGACCCGGAGACGGGCATCCTGTACGTCTGCGCCGTCGACCGGATCATGTCGATGGCCGCGGTCCCGGTGTCGGCCGAGCCGGAGCCCGGGGAGGCCCGAATGGGCGGCGCCTTCACCGTCATCGATATCCCGACGACGGGCATCTTCGCCGCCATGGACATGTCGACGAACCGGATCGTGTGGCGCCAACGATGGGCCGACACCTGCTACAGCGGTTCGGTGAACACGGCCGGGGGGTTGGTCTTCGTGGGCCGGAACGACGGGCGGTTCACGGCGCTGGACTCCAGCGACGGGGCGTTGCTGTGGGAGTTCCAGACCGGCGCGGGCGTCAATGCTCCGGCCAGCGTGTTCGAGCACGACGGGGTTCAGCGCGTCGTGGTCTACTCCGCCGGCAATCTCTTTGCCGGGACGCCGCGCGGCGACAGCGTGTGGATGTTCTCCCTGGAGGGGGCCCTCGGGCCGGCGCCGCCGGCCCCGGCAGGTTCGGGAGGACGCGGCGGCGCGCCCCCCGCCGCGGTCCCGGGCGAGCCGGAGACGGTGGATTTCGCGGCGGGCCGCCAGGTCTTCGTCGAAGCCTGTGTCTTCTGCCACGGAGACGCGGGTCAAGGCGGACACGATGGCGTTCCGCTGGCCGGCGCCGCCGATGCAGCGGCGAACCGCGCCACGATCACGAACGGGAGTGGGTCGATGCCGCCGTTCGGCAACCTGCTGACGCCGCGGCAGATTCAGGATGCCGCGGCCTACGTCGCGGAGGAGTTGGCGCGGTAACGCCCGGGGCCGTTCTCAGTCGGCCGGCTCGATCCTGAGCAGCGCGGCGTCGTCTTCCTCGGTCAACACGTAGAGGTTCCCGCCGGGGCCGTCCTTGACATCGCGGATCCGCTGGCCGAGCTGCGTGAGCAGCGCCTCGCGCCGCCGCTCGTTCCCGTTCTCGTCGAAGAATATTCGGACCAGGTGGCCCGTGCCCTGGACCTGCCCGACGCGCAGGGCCCCGATGAACGCGCTGGTGTTCCATTGAGGCATCCCCTCGCCGGTGTAGAACGCGAGCCCGGAGGGGGATATGCCCGGAACGAAGTGGGCCACGGGCAGCGTGACGCCCTCGCGCCAGGGCAGCGCCGACTGGAACGGTCCGTCGTAGGAACGTCCGAAGCTGATGTCGGGCCATCCGTAGTTGGCGCCCGCGTCGATGATGTTGACCTCGTCACCGCCGTTGGGACCCATCTCGCTGTTCCACAGCTCGCCGGTGACGGGGTTGAAGGCCAGTCCCAGCGTGTTCCGATGCCCCATGGAATACACCTCGGGCGCGTAGCCCGCCCGGCCCTCGAACGGATTGCCGGGCGCGGGGTCCCCGTCCTCGGTCAGCCGCAGGACCTTGCCCCGCAGGTTCGATGGGTCCTGGGCCGCGTTGCCGTTCGACGCGCCCGTCGTCATGTAGAGGTAGCCGTCATCCCCGAACACGATGCGCGAGGCGGAGCCGCCGTTGCCCGGCCAGGAATCGGCGACGAGGATGTCTTCCACGTCCTCGAGGCGGCCGTCGACGAACCGGCCGCGGGCCAGGGTCGTGGCGACTTCCAGCGGCTCCGGGTTCAGGTTCTTCGTATACGTCAGGTAGACGGTGCGATTGTTCTCGAAGTCGGGGTGGAGCTCGATGTCCATCAGCCCGGACAGCCGGACCGCGTGCACGACGGGCGCGCCCGGGATCGGATCCGGATCCAGGACGCCGTTCCGGACGATGCGCAGCTGGCCCCGGCGTTCGGTCACCAGGATGTCGCCCCCGGGAAGAAAGGCCATGTCCCAGGGATGGAACAGGCCCTTCGTGACGACGGACACCCGGATGTCCAGGCCCCGCTCGGCCGTGGGGAATTCCCAGGGGCCGTCCCCCAGCGGCGGCACCGGAAGCGCGCCGCGCTGCGCGGGCGCCGACAGGGCGCCGGCGAGCAGCACGGCGGCGGCGAGCCCCCGCATGGCGGGACGCGCGGTTCCTGAAGTCATCATCGTGGCCTCCTTCGGGCGCGTAGCCGTCCGATCATATGACAACACCCCGTTCCGGATGTAGCCTGAACTCATGTTCGTGGCGCATGCCGCCGCCGAATGCGCCGGTTTCCTCATGCGTCGCGGCGTGGGCCCCGCGAGTTTCGATCCGGGTCTCGACAAGAGGAGTTCACGATGGGATACGAGACGTCGCTGCATCTGGTCGGTCTGAAGATAAAGTCGGAGTCGGCGCCCATCGTGAAGAGGGCGTTGGAAGCGTACCGCAGCAAGGAGTGGTTGGATGACGAACTTCCGCCGGATCTGGAACTTCCCGGGGGACGGGGTTTCGAAGACCTGTGGGACCGGCTTGTAACGGACCGCGAGGGTTTCCTCGCGTTCCGGGCGCTCGAAGACGACCCGGACCCCTACGAGCCGGACGAGGAGGGGACGGTGCCGGCCGTTTGCGGGAAATGGTACGACGCCAAGAATTTCGCCGCATGGGTCCGCCGCCACTGCGAGCCGGGCGGGAGGATCGTGCAGCACAGCCGCGAGGCCGACGGCGCCGCCTGGGGATGGGAATTCGACGGCCAAGGCAAGATGAGGGCGTTGGGTTTGCGTCCCGTCGGGCCGTGGGAGTGACGCCGGCTATGGGGCGCTGCGGCTGGACGTCCAACTTCGTGACGGCGCGTTGGGGGCCGCTGAACCCGTTCACCGTGTTGAGTCCGCGCCCCCCGTGGTGTAGGGTAGAAATCTGAACGTCTCGTCTACCGTCGGAGCCGCGATGAGCCTGAACATCAAGAACGACGAAACCTGCCGTCTCGCCGACGAGTTGGCACGATTGACCGGCGAAACCAAGACCGGCGCGATCACGGTGGCGGTGCGCGAGCGATGGGCCCGCGAGCGCCGCCGCCACGATGCCGACGCCCGTATCGAAGAGTTACTGGCCATCGGGCGGCGGTGCGCCGCGTCACTGGGGTCAGGACCATCGGCTGTCGAGCACGGTGACCTCCTCTACGATGACCAGGGCCTGCCCAAGTGATCGTCGACAGCTCCGCGGTGTTGGCGATTCTGTTCGGGGAGCCGGACGCGCGGCGGCATGCCAGCGCCATCATGGCCGCGTCTCCTTGTCGCATGTCGGTGGCCAACCTGTTGGAAGCGTCCATTCTCGCGGAGAGCCGGGGCGGCGGCGCGGCGGCGGACGAGTTCGACACGTTGCTGAAAACCGCTGGGGTCGAGATGGTCCCGGTCACTCGCGAGCAAGTCGAAGAAGCTCGGCGGGCGTGGCGCCGTTTCGGCAAGGGCAATCACCCGGCGGGTTTGAACTTCGGCGACTGTTTCGCGTACGCGCTCGCCAAGACGCTGGACGAGCCGTTGCTGTTCAAGGGCGAGGATTTCGCACGGACCGATATCGACGCGGCGTGACGGCGCCCCGTCCGCGCGGCGTCACCCGCCGCGCGCCATCCGGACCAGTCCGGCGACGTAGCGTTCCATCGCCGCCGGCGACTGGGCGAGATACAGCGACGGTTCGATGACCTCGACTTCGGAAACGCGCAACCGGCCGCCCATGTCCCGCATCAGGTCGAGTCGCGCGTAGAAGACGTCGCCGGGAACGACGCCGAGGCATGCCTCGGCAATGGCGATTTCCTCGCCGGTGACGGCAAGGCCTTCCGATACGTGTTCGTCGTCGCCTTCGAATCGCGGCGCCTTGCGCACGGCGTGCGTCCAGGCGCCGTCGACGCCGATCACGGAACGCTCCCCCTCGCTCGATTCCACGCTCCGAAAATAGGGTTGAACCATGACGTCCCCGTCCCCGACGAGGGCGTCGAGGAAGCGTTGCGCCCGGCCGGTCTCGCCGGGGCCGAAGCGCCGGGTGCGGAACGAAGCCGCCGAGACGGCCGGCTTGACGACGATGTCGTCCCATTCGCGCCCGTCCAGCAACCCGACGAGGTCCACGGGTTCGGTGCGTCGCAGGAACAAGGTCGGAACCACGGGGACGCCCGCGGCGTCAAGCGCCGACAGGTATCGCTTGTCGACGTTCCAACGCACGGCGGAGGCGGGATTCGTCAGCGTGGAGGCCCCGTCGGCCGCTTGGACCCACGCCAGGAACGCATCCGTCGCCTCGAAGTAGTTCCAGCAGGACCGGAAGACGCAGACCCTGTAGTCGGACGGACGGTCCGACGGGTCGTCCCATGCGAGGAAGCCGGCCGTGAGGCCCGCCGCCTCGAGGGCGTTCGACAACAGCGCCCCGTCCGGGTCCGGCTCAGGAAGCGTGCGGCATGTGATGAGGCCGATGTCCTGCATGCTCGATTCCCGTGCGTCGGCATTCCGGCCGGCGTGTTAGCATCCTGCTTCCTCGGCCGTCACCATGCCCACGTTGACCACCTTCGACTGGATCGTCATCGGCGTCTACTTCATCGCCGTATTCGCCATAGCGTACCGCGCGACGCACGGCGAGGGCGCCCGCGCCTCGGCGGGGAACTACTTCCTGGGCGGGCGGCACACGGGCTGGTTCGTCATCGGCGCGTCGCTGTTCGCCTCCAACATCGGGTCCGAGCACCTGGTGGGCCTGGCCGGGTCGGGCGCCGCCGGCGGCGTGGCCGTCGGCCAGTTCGAAGTCCAGGCGACGCTGGTCCTGTTGGTGCTGGCCTGGTTCTTCGTGCCGTTCTACATCGGCAGCGGCGTCTTCACGGTGCCGGAGTTCATGGAGCGGCGGTATTCGCCGGCTGTGCGCTGGTACCTGGCCGTGATCGCGATCATCGGCTACGTCCTGACCAAGATCTCGGTCACCGTCGCCGCCGGCGGGATCATCTTCGAGACCCTGATGGGGATCGACTTCTGGACGGGCGCCCTGGTCGTCATCCTGGCGACCGGCGTCTACACGGTGCTCGGCGGCCTCCGGGCCGTGCTCTACACCGACATGCTCCAGATGTTCGTCCTGGTCGGCGGGTCGCTGACCGTCACGATCGCGGGCCTCCACGCGCTCGGCGGCTGGGACGAGATGCGGGCGATCGCCGGAAGCGATTTCATGACGGTCTGGAAACCATCGAGCCATCCGGATTTCCCGTGGAGCGGGGTCATCACCGGGGCGCCGATCCTCGGGATCTGGTACTGGTGCACCGACCAGTACATCGTCCAGCGCGTGCTCGCGGCCCGCGACATCGACAACGCGCGCCGGGGCAGCCTGTTCGGCGGGCTGCTGAAGCTGACGCCGCTGTTCCTGTTCGTGATTCCGGGCGTCGTCGCTTACGCCCTGGCCCAGCAGGGACGGGTGACGCTCGACGCCCCGGACGCCGCGCTGCCCACGCTGGTCGCCGCGCTGCTGCCCTCGGGTCTGCGCGGCCTGGTGGCGGCCGGGTTGCTGGCGGCATTGATGAGCTCGCTGTCTTCGGTATTCAACTCGTGCTCGACGCTGGTCGCGTGGGACATCTACCGGAAGCTCCATCCCGCGGCGCGCGACTCGACGCTGGTCCGCGTCGGGCAGGTGGCGACGATCGCGCTCGTCGGCGTCTCCCTGGCGTGGATCCCGATGATGGACCTGATCTCGGGGCAGATGTACCAGTACCTGCAGAGCGTGCAGTCCTATATCGCCCCGCCGATCACGGCCGTATTCGTCGTCGGTCTGCTGTGGCGCTTCGTGAACGCGGCGGGCGCCATCGTCAGCCTGGTGGCGGGTTTCCTGCTGGGCGCGGCGCGCCTCGTCGCCGAGCTCAACCAGGACGCGCTCGGGGACGGGCTCCTCTACCGGTTCGCCGACATCAACTTCCTTCACTTCGGCGGCCTGCTCTTCGCGGCGTGTTGCGTGATTCTGGCGGCCGTGAGCCTCCTGACCGCGCCGCCCTCGACGGAGCGCATCGCGGGCCTGACCGTGGGGACGCGGCGCCGCGCGGCTCCGGAAACCGACGGCGATCGGGCGTGGCGCCGCCGCGACGTGTGGCTGAGCGGGGTCCTGGCGGTCGGGGTCATCCTGACGTGGCTCTACTTCACCGGATGACGTCCTCGGCGCGCGGGTTGCCGCCCGAGCCCATCCACGGTTAATCTTCGACGGAGGACGGCACGGCCCATGCTCTCGCACGCGGACAACCGGAAGCTGACCCAGGTGGGCGCGGGGACCCCGATGGGTGCGTTGCTGCGGCGATACTGGATGCCGGTCGCCGCCGTCGACGCCTTCGACGCCGAGTCGGTCCGGCCCGTCCGCCTGATGGGCGAGGACCTGGTCCTGTACCGCGACCGCGCCGGGACCTTCGGCCTCGTCGACCGCCATTGCCCCCACCGGCGCGCCGACATGGCCCACGGGTTCGTAGAGGATTGCGGCCTCCGGTGTCACTACCACGGTTGGCTGTTCGACGAGACCGGGCGGTGCCTCTCGCAGCCGTACGAGGACATCGCCCACCCCGAGGCCAAGTTCAAGGACAAGATTCGCATTCCGTCGTACCCGGTTGAAATCAAAGCGGATTTGGTGTGGGCGTACCTGGGTCCCGATCCGCCTCCCCTGATCCCCGACTGGGAGGTCTTCCACTGGGAGAACGGATTCCGGCAGATCGTTTTCGCCGAGGTGCCCTGCAACTGGTTCCAGTGCCAGGAGAACTCGATCGACCCGGTGCACTTCGAGTGGCTGCACCTGAACTGGTCCGAGCGGCTCCGGGAGACGGGCGGCGGCTACTCGCCCCGCCACCTCAAGCTCGGTTTCGAGGAGTTCGCCTACGGGCACGTCTACCGGCGCGTCCGCGAGGGCACGGACGAAACCCATCCCCTGTGGCGGATCGGGCGCGTCTGCCTCTGGCCGAACGCCCTGTTCACCGGGACGCACTTCGAGTGGCGCGTTCCCATCGACGACGAGAACACGTTGAGCGTCACGTGGTCGTACGCGAAGGTGCCCAAGGACCGGGAGCCCTATGTACAGCAGGGCACGATCCCGTCCTGGCGGGGTCCCGTCCGGGAGCCGGGCTCGGAGAGGTGGATCACCACCCACGTCATGAACCAGGACTTCGTCGCCTGGGCCGGGCAGGGGACCGTCGCCGACCGCACGGCCGAGCAGCTGGCATCCAGCGACGAAGGCGTCCTGATGCTCCGCAAGCGGTTCCTGGAAGAGATGGACCGCGTCGAGCGGGGCGGAGAGCCGAAAGCCCTCATGCGCGACCGAGAAGAGAACCGCCGCGTGCGGTTGCCCGTGGCGGACCGCAAGGCCGTCGAGGAGGGAATCAGCCGCGAGGACATGCTCCGGCATCCGTTCATGCGAAGCTTCCTCGTCGACGGGTACCCGTTCCAGCAGGGGCAGCCCTCCGCAGTGCGCCGGGACTACGAGCAGGCCATGGGAATCGCGTGACGGGGCGGAGAGGGACTCCTTGACACGGCCTTCGAACACATGAAGACTACGCGCATGCGAGCACGATGGCACCACCCGTGGGGGATGGCCGCCGCGGCGTTGACGCTCTCGCTCCTTGCCCCGGCCATCCCGGCCCGCGCGCAGCGCGGCGGCGACGCCTTCGATCCGGCCACGGCGCAACCGGCGCCGCGCCTGGAGGGCGGCCGCGTCAACATCGGCGCGCGTCCGGGCGAGACCGGGTTCTGGTTCCCCCTGGGCGGCGCCTGGGCCAACCTGGCCGACAACGACGACCTGTCGGGACCGTCATTCTCCGAGTCGTACTTTCCCGGCCGCCCGACGTTCAACCAGGTCCCCCTGCAACCCTGGGCGCGGGCCGTTCTGGACTACCGGAGCCTGAACCGGTTCGAGCCGCACGCGCGCTGCAAGGCGTCGGGCGGGGTCCGGCAGTTCCAGACGCCCTACGGCGTGGAGATCGTCGAGCTGGATCACCTCGACCGGATCTACATCTTCGACGTGGGCGGACCCCATTCCTACCGCATCATCCACATGGACGCCGAGCATCCCGACGACGTGAAGCCGACCTACTACGGCCACTCGATCGGCTGGTGGGAAGGCGACACGCTCGT
>JAJEDW010000289.1 GCA_022821265.1 Acidobacteriota bacterium | reverse complement strand
ACCTGACTCCGGCGGCGCAGGAGCTGTTCGACACGAATTACCTGTTCAGCAACGGTTTTCCGTATCTGCCCGGCCTGAGCCTCATTCCCGGGAGCGCATGGCTTCCGGCCGCCGGCGGGATGCGCAGTCAGAACAGCCCGCTGTACAACTTCTCGGACAACGTGAGCTGGATCGTCGGCGCCCATTCGTTCCAGGCCGGTTGGGAAGGCAACTGGGCCGACTCGGACGGTTGGAACGGCGGCGGCCTCTGGCCGTCGGTCACCTTGGGCAACGGCAACTTCCCGATCACGGGTATCGAGGGCGTGTTCCCCGGGTTGGACAACAACGACGCCGGAACGGCCGAGGCTCTTCTCAACGATCTGTCGGGGTCGGTCGGCAGCTACGCGCACGCCTACCTGGTCAACGACCCGAGCCGCGGGTTCGACACGATTCTGGAGTCGCCCAAGCAGAACCTGAACTACCACCAGGACGATTGGGCCGCCTTCTTCAAGGACGACTGGAACGTCACGCAGAACCTGACGATCAACTTCGGCGTGCGCTGGGATGTCTACGGCGTGCCCTACGAGGCCAAGGGCCTGAACACCACGGCCGACAATCTCGACCTGTTGATCGGAGGCGGCGCGAACAACGCCAACAACCTGGTGAGCTTCATTCAGGTGGGCCGGTTCAGCCCGAACCCGGACCGGAGACTCTACAACAAGGACTGGAACAACATCGCGCCCAGCTTCGGCTTCAGCTACAACATTCCGTGGCTGGACCGGACCACGGTCGTCCGCGGCGGCTACGGCGTCAGCTACTCCGGCGCGCCGACGTTCCTGCAGTACGACTTCGGTCCGGCCCGGAACCCCGGCAAGGCGATCACCGCCAACGAGGTTCCGACGACCTTCACGGCCGTGCCCGGAATCGTGGGGAACGCGAACGCGGCGGTCGTACAGTTCCCGATCCCGAACAACGTCGAGCCGTTCGGGACGGTCGGCTTGACGGCCCGCAACGTCGACGCGTTCGTCTACGCGCCGGACCGGCGGGTCCCCTACATCCAGAACTTCAATCTCTCGATCGAGACCGAGATCGCCCCCGACACCAACCTGAGCGTGGCCTACGTCGGCACGACGGGCGTGTCGCTCTGGGGCGAGCGTGAGCTGAACGAGTACGAGATCTTCAACAACGG
The DNA here is from genome assembly GCA_022821265.1 of Acidobacteriota bacterium. Lineage (GTDB taxonomy): Bacteria > Acidobacteriota > Terriglobia > 20CM-2-55-15 > 20CM-2-55-15 > JAJEDW01. The sequence continues at coordinate 1,904 of JAJEDW010000289.1, read as the reverse complement.
CATCCTCGACGCGTTCAACGTCGTGCGCGGCGGCGGCGTCGCCCCGTTGTTCGAGGACATGTTCGAAGGCATCAACTTCGGGCGCGGCACCTGCGGCGTCGCCGGGGTCGGCGGCTGCACGGCATCGTCGGCGTTGCGCGATTCGACGCGCACGGACGACTTCTTCGCCGACGGCGAGGCGGCCGGCTTCGCCGAGTTCATCAACGCCACCAACGCATTCACCGGCGTTCGCGGCGGCATGATCCGGGCCAACGGGTATCCGGAAGACTTCATCGTGATCGCTCCGCAGTTCGATGACGTGGACGTCTACGGCAACCAGGACCACTCCACGTATCACTCGCTGCAGACGCAGGTGACCAAGCGGTTGTCGTCGGGCTTCAGCGGCCAGTTGACCTACACCTGGTCCAAGGCCATCGGCAACTCGCTCCAGTCTCACCGGGCCCGCCAGGACCAGATCGGCGGCGTCCGCGACCCGCGGGACCGCAGCCTGAACAAGGGTCCCGTCAGTTTCCACCGCACCCACGCCTTCAACGCGCATGGCGTGTGGTCGCTGCCGTTCGGGCCGGGCCGTCTGATCGGCGCCGGCGCGCCGGGGGCGCTGGCGCGCATCATCGAGGGTTGGCAACTGTCGTCGATCTTCAGTTGGTCGTCCGGCGCGCCGCTGATGGTGACGGCCGGCACGCTCCAGACGATCGCGGGCAACGACGTGTTCAACACGCCGGACCTGGTCGGCAGCATGGACGCGTTCCCGAAGTCGCTGGGTTCGGTCAACGTCGGCAACGACGGCAACATCACCTACTTCACGGGCCTCAGCCGCGTGCGCGAGCCCGTGACCGATTACTACGGGTCGAACCCGGACAGCCTGGAGCCGCACGCCGCGCTCTGGCAGGTCGTGGACAGCTCGGGCAACGTGATCCTGCGGAACCCGAAGCCGGGGACCACGGGCAATCTCGGCCCGAACTGGCTGGAGGGTCCGGGCAGCCTGGGTCTGGACGCCGCCCTGTCCAAGTCCGTACAGATCCGGGAAGGAACGGAGTTCACGCTCCGGATCGACGCGATCAACCTGCTGAACACGCCGCTGTGGAACAACCCGACGACGAACATCAACTCGTCGAATTTCGGGCGGATCACGTCGGCGGGCGGCGAGCGCACGTTCACGCTGAACGCGCGCATCGACTTCTAGCTTTGTACGGGGCCGCGTGCCTTCGGCCCCCACACGCGTTCAACAACGAAAGAAGCCCCGGCGAACGCCGGGGCTTCTTTGCGTTTCCCGCCATATCCGCAATCCCGTCCGCTGCGGTGATTTTCCCGTGTTCCGTAAACTGAATGTAAAAAAGTCGTTGACATGGCGGTATCAGGGCGATAAGTGTCAGGTTGTTTCCATGTGGATTCGATCCGAACGGGGTGCCGTGGTGTGGACCGGGAACGGCTCGCGACGGCGCCGCCGCTTATTGGCGTTCACCCAAACTCCCGACGTGGAGGAAACATGAAACGACTTGCGACACTGGCGATCGTGCTGATCGTGGGACTGGCGCCGAATGCGCTGGCCCAGGAGACGGCGACGGTCACGGGCACGGTGACGGATGCCACCGGCGCGCTGATTCCCGGCGCCGAGGTCACCGCGACCAACAACAACACGGGCATCGCGACGCTGAGCATATCGGGCGAGACGGGGAGCTACACGCTCCAGGCGCTGCAGCCCGGCTCGTACACGATCGTGGCCTCGCTGCCCGGCTTCAGCGACGCGGGGATCGAGATCAACATCTCGCCGAACCAGACCTACCGGCAGAACTTCGAGTTGCAGGTGGGGACGGTGGCGACGGCGGTGGAGGTGATCTCCGACGCCGACGCGCTGCTGGCGACGACGGGGGCCTCGGTGGGCGACGCGCTTCCGGAGGAGGAAG
>JAJEDW010000169.1 GCA_022821265.1 Acidobacteriota bacterium | reverse complement strand
AGCCGCGCCGCGCCCGGGATCCGCTCGTCGCGAACCTCGAACGCCAGCTCGGTGTCCTGGCCCAGGCTGATGACGAGTCCGATGCCGTAGTAGGCGAAGTGTTCGAGTTGTCCGATGAGGGCCTCGCGCTCCTGGGCGACGTGCTTGTGGGCGTCGATGATGGCCGGAATCACGGTCTGCCCGGTCAGATCGACGCGCGCGGCGCCTTCCGGCACCTCCACGTCGTCCCGCGCGCCCACGGCCGTGAACACGCCCCCGTCGACGACGAAGACCGCGTCCTCGATCGGCGCGCTTCCGTCGCCGACGATCAGGCGGGCGCCTTCGTACGCGACCGCGCTCGTCGCCGGCGGGGCTTCCTCGGCCCCCGGCGCGCAGGCCGCGACCAGCAGCACGCCGACGAGAGCCAGGGCTCCCGGAATCCGGCTTCCATGTCCTTCGCTTCCTGTCTTGCGCATCGTGACCTCCCCGTTCGACGATGGGTGTAGCCTGCCATTTTTTGGCAGTATTTGGAACCTTTGTTATGATCCGGCCGTGCGGCTTTGGATACGAGACTTCCTGAACAGGATCGAGTCGTTCCTCCACGAATACTACGCCGGCTGTACGGGTTGCTGCGCCTCCGGCGGTCTTTCGGCGTCCGAGCTCGACGGAAAGCGAGCCGCTCGCCGCCCTTGACCGAGGACCGGGCCACCGAATGCGCAAGCTGAAGCTCCACTGGCAGATCCTGATCGCCATCGTCCTCGCCATCGCCGCCGGGCTGGCCTCGAGCCCGGAAACAATGCTGGGAAGCGTCCCCGTCATCAGCATCTACGACTTCGCCGGCACGCTCTTCCTCCGCGCGCTGCAGATGCTGATCGTGCCGCTGATCATGTCGTCGATCATCAGCGGCGTCTCCGGTTTGGGCTCGGGCAGCGACCTGGGCCGCCTGGGACTCAAGACGGCCACGTACTACATCGCCACCAGCCTGACGGCGATCATGCTCGGTCTGGTCGCGGTGAACGTCGTGGCGCCCGGTATCGTCGACGGCCAGCCCGCGGCCGAGGTCCTTGGACTGGAGGCTTCGGCCGACGACGTCATGGAGCAGGTCGAGGGCCGCGGCGCGGGGGACCTGGCCGAGCTGTTCCTGCGCATGGTGCCCACCAACATCGTGGGCGCCGCAGCCCATGGCGAGATGCTGGGGCTGATCTTCTTCAGCATCCTGTTCGGCTATTTCATCAACTTCGTTCCCGCTCCGCTGTCGACTCAGATCTCCGGCCTGGCCAACGGCGTCTTCGAGACGATGATGCGGATCACGATGTGGGTGATGCGGTTCACCCCCCTGGGCGTCTTCGGGCTCGTGGCCGAAGAGGTGACGCGCACCGGGTTCGACGCGTTCCGCCCGCTGCTGGCGTTCTTCCTGACCGCCCTGTTCAGCCTGCTGGGCCACGCCGTCGTCACGCTGCCGCTGCTCCTGTGGCTGGTGGCGCGCGTCAACCCGTGGCGCCACTACCGGGCGATGTCGCCCGCGATGCTGACCGCGTTCTCGACCGCCTCGTCCTCGGCCACGCTCCCGCTCACCATGCGTTGCGTCGAGAAGAACGCCGGCGTTTCGAACCGCACGACGAGCTTCGTCCTGCCGCTCGGGGCCACGGTCAACATGGACGGCACGGCGCTGTACGAATGCGTCGCAGCGATATTCATCGCGCAGGCCTATGGGCTCGACCTCGGATTCGTCGAGCAGTTCACGGTGGTGTTCGCCGCGTTGGTCACCTCGATCGGCGTCGCCGGCATCCCGGCCGCCAGCCTCGTCGCCATCACGATCATCCTTACCGCGATCGGGCTTCCCATCGAGGCCATCGGCCTGATCCTGGTCACCGACCGCGTTCTGGACATGGTCCGGACATCGATCAACGTCTTCAGCGACTCGTGCGGCGCCGTCATCATCGGGACGACCGAAGGCGAAACGGGAATCCTGGCCGATTCGCCCGGTTCGCCGAGTTGAGGTCCCGCCGCTCCCGGTTCTGACGGCCAGGCGCGCGGCGCTCGAGCCGTCGTCCGGCCATTGAAAACGCTGCCGCGTTGTGGGACATTAGGGAGTTACCGGGCGACGCCATGGCACTCCGAGTCGAATTCGTCGAATACATGACCGACAAGCTCATCGACGAGCTCATCGAGAAGGGGCTGATCGAGGTGCCCGAGGACGTCTCCGTCAACGAGACGGTTTTCGACGCCGTGAACGACGAGGTCACCGTGGAGGATCGTCTCAACGCCGAGGTCCGGCAACTGCTCAACGAGTACGGCAACCAGATGCGCGAGAGCGGCGCGTCGTACCAGGAGACGTTCAAGCTCATCAAGCGCAAGCTGGTTCGGGAACGGAAGCTCGTGATATGAGGCTGTCCCGCGAGAAGATCAACGTCCTGTCGCATCGGGTCGCCGACACGCTCGCCGAGATCGACGCGGTAACCTTCAGGGAGGACCGCAACACGATCCGCCTCCAGGCCCTCCGGATCATCAACAAGTGGCTGGCGAAGGAAGCCGAAATGGACCGGACGGCCCGTCACAAGATCGAGTCCCAGGCCAAGCCCATTCCCGAGGGCAGCCAGGAATGGGACATCCTCTACCGAAAGTACTACGAGGAAGAGCTCCAGCGGCTGACCGGCCGATGGATCGGGCAATCCCCCGAGGCGCAGCAGCCGCTCTGAGCGCGGTCCCCGCTCCCGGCGCCGCCGCCTATTCCGACACCTCGCTGGACAGGATCACGGCCTCGGCGATGTCGCGCATCGTCCGGCGGCTTTTCATGCTCTGCTGGCGCAATCGCTTGTAGGCGTCGTCCTCGCTGAGCTGGAGCCGCCGCTGCAGGATGCTCTTGGCGCGATCCACGAGCCGGCGCGTTTCCAGAGCCTGCTCGCGTTTCTGGACCTCCGTCGCCAGGTTCGTGTTCTCGATGGCCAGGGCCGCCTGGTCGCACACCGTGGTCAGAACGCGCATGTCGCCCTCCGAGAAGGCTCGGTCCGCGTCGGTGTACACGTTGATGACGCCGATCACCCGCCCCTTGGCGGCCATGGGCATCGAGACGAGCGACCGCACGCCTTCGCGTTTCGCCAGCTCGGGATACCGATAGCCCTCCTCGCGGGTCACGTCCCGGACCATCAGAGGCTTCCCTTCCTTCACGACCTTCGAGATCAGGCTCTTGCCGATCTTCAGGTTCGGGCGCCTCCAGTACTCCTGGCTGGAACACTGGGCGGCCTTCAGGACAAGCTCGTTCCGCGTCTGGTCCACCAGCATGATGGAGCACACCTTCGCGGCCATGGTCTGGCTGATCATGTTGACGATCAACTGCAGCATCTCGTCCAGGTACCGTCCCGAGGCGACGATCTGTCCCACGGCGGCCACCGTGGACAGTTGCATGTTTCTCCGCCGGGCTTCGTCGTAGAGCTGTGCGTTCCGGATGGCGCCGCCGACCTGCCGGCCCACGATCGACATCATCATGACCTCGCGCTCGGTGTGCGCGTGGGCTTCGCGGTGCTGGACGTTGATGACGCCGACGACGCGTTCCGGCGGCACGACGATCGGGATCGACAGGAACGCCTCGTACTTGTCCTCGGGCAGGTTGTTGAAGAACTTGAAACGCTCGTCCCGGCTCGCGTTGCGTGGGATGGCGACGATCTCGGCATTTTCGGCGACCCAACCGGTGATGCCCTCCCCCACGCGGACGGCGACTCTGCCGATCAGGCGGGGGTGCGGGTTCTTGGAGGCCCGGAGAAAGAGATAGGGCTCGGTCTCCTCGGGGTCGATCAGGTACAGCAGGCACGAATCGCAGCGCGTCACGTCGACGACCAGATCGACGATCTCCTTCAACACCCGGTCCAGGTCGAGCGTGCAGCTGATCGACCGGCTGATCTGCTGGAGGATTTCCAGTTCCTGACCCGCCAGGTCCGGGGTGGCACTCGCTTTTGCCGATGCGTTCTTCACGGCGGCAGGCGAAAGAATTGCATGTTTCGACGGGACGCGCAAGCCGCGCCGGCGGCGTGACCGGATCGATTCCCTATAATCGGGGGATGGCGGCCCCGTCCCTGGTCCTGTTCGATCTCGACGAAACGCTCTTCGACTACCGCCATGCCAGCCGCATGGCGTTGATGGACTTGCGCCGGCGGTATCCGATCCTGGCCTCGGCCGGCCTGGACAACTTGCAACAGCGCGCCCGCGACATCCTCGAACGGATCCACGACGCTGTCGTTCGCGGCCGCATGACGACGGAGCAGGCGCGGCTGGAACGCGTGCGCCGGCTCTTCGAGACCTGCGGCGCGACGCCGCCGGACGGCATCCTGGACCGGGCCGCGGAGGCGTATGGAGCGGTGTACGCCCGGTCCCGGCGCGCGGTCCCCGGCGCCGCCGCCGTGATCGACGCGCTTCGCCGGCACACGGCGGTGAGGGCCGTGGCCGTCGCGACCAACCACCTCATCGAGGTCCAGCGGGACAAGCTCGACGCTACGGGCCTGACGGACCGGATCGATTTCATGGTGACGTCCGAGGAAGTCGGCAGCCTGAAACCCGCCCCGGTCCTGTTCGACGCCGCCCTGGCCCGCGCCGGCGTCCCGGCCGCCGCCGCCGTCATGGTTGGCGACTCCTGGGAGGGCGACGTCGTCGGCGCCGTCGGCGCCGGCATGCGCGCCGTCTGGTTCAACCGGGCCGGCGAGGCGATGCCCGCGGGCCCGGAATCGGCGGGTGTTCGCGAGCTGCGCGCCTTCGAACCGGTGGAGACGGCCTGCCGGGTTATCCTGTCGGGATGAGGGAACGCGCCGGTGCGTAGGGACTCGATGGCCGCCGCCGCCGCGCTGGTCCTGGTTGCCGGCTGGGCGGGCTGGTCCTACTGGCGCGGCGGCATCATCGGCATCCTGTTCGGCCCCGGCCTGGACGCCGCCGCCAAGGTCGAGGCCGTGCAGGCGTTCTTCGAGGGGTGGGGCCTCCTCGCACCCGTCGTGTACGTGCTCATCGTGGTGGTCGAGGCCGTCATCGCCCCGATACCCGGCGCGATGCTCTACCTGCCCGGGGGCATGGTCTTCGGCGGATTCTGGGGCGGCACCCTGTCGCTCGTCGGCAACATCCTGGCCGCCGGCGTGTGTTGCATCCTCATGCGCACGATCGTCGGGCGCACGTGGAGCCGGGAGTTCTTCAGCGAGGGGAAGCTGCGCAACGCGCGGTCGTTCATCCTCCGACACGGCATCCTGAGCGTCGCGCTGCTGCGCGTCAACCCCCTGACCTCGTCCGACCTGGTATCGTACGCGGCCGGCCTGACGCCGCTGTCGACGGCCACCGTCATGATCGGCACGGGCATCGGCATGACGCCCCTCTGCTACGCGCAGGCGTATCTCTCCGAGAGCCTCTTCACGCTGTTCCCATGGTTGATCTGGCCCCTCGTCGCGGCATGCGCGCTCTACGTCGTCGTCGTGGTCGCCGCGATTCGGAAGCTGCGGGCGCCGGACCCCGGCGGGAAGGACGCGGCCCAGGCGGCATCCTGAAGGTGATTACACGGGGCAGAGCGCCTGCGACAGGTCCTCGATCAGATCGTCGGGATGCTCGATGCCCACCGAAAGGCGCACCAGGTCGTCGGGCGTCGACGAGCCGGCCCCCTCGCTCGTCGCCCGGTGCTCGATGAGGCTCTCGACGCCGCCCAGCGAGGTGGCCCGGAGAAACAGCCGCGCCCGCCCGACCACCGTCAGCGCGGCGTCCCGGCCCTGCTTCATGCGAAAGGAGACCACCGCGCCGAACCCGGACATCTGGCTGGCCGCCACGGCGTGCCCGGGATGATCCGCCAGGCCGGGATAGTAGACCCGGGACACGTTCGGATGCGCCGCGAGCATGTCGGCGATGCGCGCCGCGTTCGCCGTCTGGGCGCCCATCCGGCACGCCAGCGTCTTCAAGCCGCGCAGCACCAGCCATGCGTTGAACGGCGACAACGCCGCGCCCAGCACCTGCAGCGCCTCGTTGACGGCGTCGAACATCGCGTCCGGCTCGCGGAAGACCACGCAGCCGCCCAGCGCGTCGCTGTGGCCGCCGAAGTACTTGGTGGCGGAATGCAGGACGATGTCGGCGCCGTGCTCGATCGGCCTCTGGAGAACCGGCGTGGCGAACGTGTTGTCGACGAGCAGGCGGGCGCCTCCCGCATGAGCGATCTCGGCGACGCGCCGGAGGTCGGTGACGCGCATCATGGGATTCGACGGGGTCTCGACCCACACGAGCCGCGTCTTCGGCCCCACGGCCCCGGAGACCCGCGCGATATCGCTCATGTCGACGAACTCGACGTTCAGACCCCACTTGGACGCGAATCCGCCGGCCAGGCGCCGCACGCCGAAATAGCACGCGTCGGCCATCGCGACGTGATCTCCCGGCGCCAGCGACTGCATGACGGCGGCGGCCGCGCCCATTCCCGAGGCGAAAGCCACACCGGCCGATGCGCCTTCCAGGTCGGCAATCGCGCGTTGCAGGTGCTCCTGGTTCGGGTGGGCGTACCGCGCGTAGAAATGGTCGCCGAGCAGTCGGCTCCCGGTATCGCGGCCGAAGGTGGTCGACACGTGGATCGGCGGCGCCACCTCGCCCGAGCGTGCGTCGATGGCCGGACCGCTGCGCACGGCGCGCGTTTCGAACCGTGGATTCGGTATGGAGGTCATGCGCTCACTATACGGCACCCCGGCAACGGCGGCATCGGGGGCGTTCGGCTCTATAATGCCGGCATGATCCCCCGCCTGCGGCTCTGTTTCTCGTTCTGGGCCTACCCCGTCCTGGCCGCGGCGCTACTCTACGCCGGGCTGGCGGGGGCGCCGGAACTCGGGGGCCTGACCGGCGTCGCGTTGCTCGCATCCGGTGTCGTGTCGTGGACCGTCATCGAGTACCTGCTCCACCGCTTCGTCTTTCACCCGGAGACGGGCCGCGGCGCCCGCGAACGCCTCGCGGAACGGTTGCACGGCGTCCATCATCGAGTCCCGAAAGATCCGAACGAGATCCTCGCGGGCCCGGAGGTCTCGCTGCCCCCGTCGGCGGTCGTCTTCGGCTTGCTTCTCGTGGGAACGGGCAGCCTGCCGGTCGCCGCCGTCGTGATGACCGGGATCTGGGGCGGGTTCCTCTGCTATGAGGGAGTCCACTACGCCGTCCACACGAGCCATGCCCAGGGTTTGCTCCGACGCCACCGGCGATGGCACTTCCACCACCACTTCGTCGACGCCGGCGTGCACTACGGCGTGACGTCTCCCTTGTGGGACTGGGTGTTCGCCACCCGGCGGAAGCGGCCGCGCGGCCCGAAACCCCAGCTCTTCACGCGATCCGACAGACCGTCTTGACGTTGACGAATTCCCGGATTCCATAACTCGACAGCTCGCGCCCGTATCCGGATTCCTTGATCCCGCCGAACGGCAACCGCGGGTCGGAACGCACGAAACCGTTGATGAAGCAGCTGCCGGCCTCCAGGGCGGCCACGACGCGCGCCGCCTGGTCGGCGTCCGACGTGTAGACGGCCGCGCCGAGGCCGAACACGGTGTCGTTGGCCACGCGGATCGCCTCGTCCTCGTCGGCCACCCCGATCACGGACGCGACCGGGCCGAACAACTCGTCGTCGTAGGCCGGCATGCCCGGCCTCACGTCGGTCAGCACGGTGGGCGGGTAGAACGCGCCGGCACCGGACGGGATCTCGCCCCCGAGCAACAACCGGGCGCCGGCCCGGGTGCTCCGGACCACCTGGTCGTGGAGCTCGTCGCGGAGGTCATGGCGAGCCTGGGGGCCGATCAGCGTTTTTTCGTCCAGCGGATCGCCCATGGTCCGCCGCGACATCGCCTCGCAGAAGAGTTCTTCGAACCGTGCGCGAATGGACTCGAGCACGATGAAACGCTTCGCCGCGATGCAGCTCTGGCCGCCGTTGATCAGGCGCGCGAAGGCGCAGTCGGCGGCGGTCTTTTCCAGGTCCGCATCGTCCAGGATCAGGTACGGATCGCTCCCGCCCAGTTCCAGGACGGTCTTCTTGAGTACGGCGCCCGCCTGGGAGGCGACCGCCTTTCCCGCCGGCGTGCTGCCGGTCAGCGTGACGGCCCGCACGCGCGGGTCCTCGATCAGTCGACCCACACGGCGTCCGGGAACCAGGACCACGCCGAAGACGCCCGCCGGCGCCCCGGCCCTGCCGAACACGTCTTCGATGGCCAGTGCGGAACCCGACACGTTCGAGGCATGCTTCAGGACACCCGTGTTGCCGGCCATCAGGGCCGGGGCGGCGAACCGGAACACCTGCCAGAACGGGAAGTTCCACGGCATGACCGCCAGCACGACTCCCAGGGGCTCGAAAACGACGTGGCTGGCCACGGCGTTCGTCTCCACCGTTTCCTCGGAGAGGAAGGCCTCGGCGTTCTCCGCGTAGTAGTCCAGCACCCAGGCGCTCTTCTCCGCCTCGGCCCGGCCCTGGGCGACGGGCTTGCCCATCTCCAACGCCATCAGCTCGGCGAACGCCTCCTTCTCGGCGCGAAGGATCGCGGCCGCCTTTCGCACCACGCCCGCGCGTTCGTCGAAGCTCCGGGCGCGCCAGTCCTCGAACGCCCGATGAGCGGATCCGACGATCTCGCCGACGGCCTCGTCGGAATGCTCGTCGTAGATCCGGACCCTATTCCCGTCATAGGGATTGATGGATTCGATGGGCACTAACACCTCCAGCTATCTATTTATTTTCAGTGACTTGAAATATAGAATTAAACGTGCCGCTTCAGGTCCTTCCTTCGTCAGGACCCGCGGCGTTGATCGGGCGGCGCGGCGACGACATCCGCATAGAGCGGCCGCTCGGTCAGGCCTCCGGTGGCCGTAAACACGTCCAACGCCTGATCGTACAGGTCCTCGGAAATCACCGGGTCCCGATCCCAGCAGCCCAGCCCCTTGTATGCGGCCACGCTCGAGGAAAGGACGCCCAGGTTCACGCCCTTGAAGTAGGGCGCGATAATGGCCGCTATCTTGCCGGCCGTGCCCCCGACTGCCCACGCCAGCGCTTTCCGGTAGGCTCGCATGAAAGCGCGCGCGGTGGGGGTCTTCAGGAATTCCGGCATCGCGGACAACGAGCTGAAGGCGAGGGGCGGAATCGCCTCGCCGACGGAGGCCACGACGTGGCCGACGCCGTCGCGGAGCAATTGTTGCGGCGCCGGTCCCTGATGGTGAATGAAGTCCCCCTGGCCCGCCCGGAACGCCGCGTCCATGGCCGCCGCTTCGCCGGCGTCCACGACCCGGACACGGTCCCAGTCCACGTCCTGCCGCCGCGCGGCGTATTTCAACACGGCCAGGGGCTGCGGCCCGTGGTCGGCCAGGACGGTCCGCCCCTCCAGCGCCGTCCAGTCGAAGGGGCCCGTGTCGTGCGTGCTGGACACGGCCGTGATCGAGAGCCCTCCCGCC
>JAJEDW010000125.1 GCA_022821265.1 Acidobacteriota bacterium | reverse complement strand
GGATTTCGCCGCGCTGCTGGCGATCGATCGCGGGTGCTTCGACGACGGCGTGGCCTACGACGCCGACGAGTTGGAATACGCGATGGGCCGGCCGGGAGCCTTCACGCTCGTCGCCGAGTCCGGCCGGCGGATCGTCGGCTTCCTCGTCGCCGAGGCGGACCCGCTTCCGCGGCGCGCTGGACTCCTCGTCACGATCGACGTCATCGAGGACGCCCGTGGGCGTGGCGTCGGACAGGCCCTGCTGGAACGATCCGAAGCCATCCTGGCCGAGAGCGGCATACGGCGTTACCGGCTGCAGGTGGAGACGTCCAACGCCGCCGCCATCGGCTTCTACACGCGGCGCGGCTTCCGGAAAGTCCGGGCGTTGCGGGGGTATTACGGGTCCGGGCGCGACGCCTACCTGATGGAAAAGTCGATCTGACGGAACCGTCGATAGTCCGGGACGGACAGCGTGCGGACAGTCCGGCCCTCAGCCGGCGTCCCGTTAGAACATCGGCCGCAGCTTCCGGTACCCGTCGTGGATGTCCTCGGGAAGCACGCGCGTCTCGCCGGTCGTCGTCATGAAGTTGGCGTCTCCCGACCAGCGGGGCACGACGTGCAGGTGGACGTGGTCGCGCACGCCGGCGCCGGCGCACTCACCGACGTTCATCCCGATGTTGAACCCGTCGGGACGGTACGCCTCGCCGAGTATCGCGGCCGAACGCTTCGCAAGACGCATCATCTCGGCCAGCTCGTCCGCCCCGACGGCGTCCAGCGTCCCCACGTGCCGGAAGGGCGCGACCATCAGGTGGCCGGACGTGTAGGGGTAGAGGTTCATGATGACGAAGCACAGGCCGGCGCGGTCCAGGATCAGCCGTTCCCGGTCGTCGTCGGCTTCGCTGACGTCTCGGGCGGGCGGGCCTGGGCAGAATATGCAACCCCGCGGCTTCCGGGCGGAGGCGACATAGTCGTAACGCCACGGACTCCGCAGGATGTCCACGGGGCTAGGAGAGCGGCGTCGGGGGGGACGCGCCCCCCCGGTTGATGAGGTCCTTCAGTTCCTTGCTGGGCTTGAAGTAGGGGACGCGTTTCGCGGGAACCTCGACCTTCTCGCCGGTCTTCGGGTTCCGGCCGACGCGCGCGTTGCGCTGGCGTACGCGGAAGCTTCCGAAGCCCCGCACCTCGAGCTTGTCACCGTCCTTGAGCGCGCTGATCACGCCCTCGAACAGCGTGTCCACGATGACTTCCGAGTCCTTCCGCGTCAACTCGGTCACCCGGGCCACTTCTTCCACCAGGTCTGCCTTGGTCATGAGCCCTTCGCTCCTTGCCGCCGCGTCCGGCGCGGACTCTTGCCGGCCCCCGGCCCCGGTCTATTTCCAGAGATACTGGAACCGTATCTGCGACTGCGCGCCGGACGCCTCCCAGGGAGGGGTGACCGACACGCCGCCGATCAGCGCGTCGAGCAGCGATACCCGGGGACGCGGACGCTCCAGAAGACGCGGGACGCCGTCGAGGCCGGCCATCTCGGCCGTCAGATCGACCGCGTCCTGGAAGTTCCCGGTGCCGTCGATCATCCCCAGGTCGCCGGCCTCCCGTCCGGTGAAGACCCGGCCGTCGGCGAACGTCCGAACCTCCTCGATGTCCATGTCCCGACCCTCGGCGACCGCCTCGACGAACTGGCCGTGGATGTCGTCGATCAATCCCTGGTAGTAGGACCGTTCCGTCTCGGTCATCTCCCGGACCGGAGACGGCGTGTCCTTGAACTCGCCGCTGGTCAGCGTGACCGTCGACACCCGCGCCCATTCCAGCAGCCCGCCGTAGTTGAGCCACTCCGCGATCACGCCGATGCTGCCGACGACGGTTCCCGGGCTCGCGATGATTCGATCCGCGGCGCACGCGATGTAATAGGCCCCGGACGCACCGACCGAGGACATGTAGGCGACGACGACCTTGCCCTTGTCCTGCCGGAGCCGGAGGATCTCGGCGTAGATTTCCTGGGACGGCGCGACGGCCCCGCCGGGCGAGTTGATCTTCAGCAGGACGGCCGGCACCGAGTCCGAGTCCTCGTACTGCTTGAGCTGCTCGATGACGTCGCGCGAGTCGACGAGCACGCCTTCGATCTCGATCACCTGTACGCGTTCGCCGGAGGCGAAGTCGCCGTCGCCCCCCCCGAGGACGGTGACCACGACCGCGGCGGCGGTCACCAGCAGCAGGGCGAGGGCCCCGCCTCCGAGCACCAGCCCAATGATCACGCGGTTGCGCATGGAAAGCCGCGTCAGTCGTTGGCGTCCCGGGTCTGGAACAGATCGGCCAGCGTCGCGCTCCCGTCGTCGGCGCCGGCGAAGGTGTCGATGCGCCCGCCGCCGTCGTCCGCCTCCAGCGCCTTCCAACTGAGCCCGATCTTCTTTTCGGCCGGGTTGAGCCGGATGATCCGGAATTCGACTTCGTCGCCGACCTTGTACCGGGTTTCCGGATCGTCGCGGGCGTCATCTTCGAGCTCGGAAACGTGGCACAGGCCTTCGACGCCGGCCTCCAGCTCCACGAAGACGCCGAACGGCGCATGACGCACGACGCGTCCTCGGACGACGTCGCCGGGCCGGTGCGTGTCGAAGAACTGCTCCCAGGCGTCCGGCTCGAGCTGGCGCATCCCCAACGACAACCGATGGTTCTCCACGTCGATGTTGAGGATGACGGCCTCGACCTCGTCGCCCTTCTTCAACGCCTCGGAAGGGTGCTTGATCCGCCGGTGCGAGATGTCCGACACGTGGACCAGCCCGTCGATGCCCTCCTCGACCTCGATGAACGCCCCGAAGTCGGTCAGGTTCCGCACCCGACCGGTGATGGTGGAGTCCACGGCGTAGCGTTCGGCCAGCGTCGACCACGGATCGGGCTCGACCTGTTTCAGGCCCAGCGAAATCCTCCGGTTCTCGCCGTCCAGGTCCAGCACCACGGCCTCGACCTCCTGGCCGACCTGCAGGACCTTCGACGGGTGCTTGACCCGCTTGCTCCAGGACATCTCCGAAACGTGGATCAGGCCCTCGACACCGATCTCCAGCTCCACGAAGGCCCCGTAATCGGTGATGTTGACGACCTTGCCCCGGACCTTGGCCTCGATCGGGTAGCGCTCGTGGACCAGCGTCCACGGGTCGGGCGTGAGCTGCTTGTATCCGAGCGACACCCGCTCCTTCGCGCGATCGAACTTGAGGACCTTGACGGTCATCTCGTCGCCCACGTTGAACATTTCCGAGGGATGATTCACGCGGCCCCAGGAAATGTCCGTCACGTGGAGCAGCCCGTCGATCCCGCCCAGGTCGACGAACACGCCGTAGTCGGTGATGTTCTTGACGACGCCCTGTACGACGGTTCCTTCCTCGAGGCTCGCCAGCGTGGCGGCCTTCTGCTGGGTCAACCGCTCCTCGAGCACGAGCTTGCGGGAAAGGACGATGTTCCCGCGCTTGCGGTTGAGCTTGATGACGAGACACTGGATCTCCTCACCGCGCAACGAGTCCAGGTTCTTGAGGGGGCGGACGTCCACCTGGGAGCCCGGAAGGAACGCGCGGACGCCGATGTCCACCGACAGGCCGCCCTTGATGCGCTCGATCACCCGGCCGGTGACGACGGTTCCGTCGTTGTACGCCTTCTCGACGTCCTCCCATACCTTGACTTTCTCGGCCTTCTCCTTGGAGAGGACGATATGGCCGTGGTAGTCCTCGGTGTTCTCGATGAAGACGTCGATCCTGTCGCCGACCGAGACGTGAGCCTTGCCGGAAGCATCCTGGAACTGGTTGATCGGGATCAGTCCCTCGGACTTGTAACCGATGTCGACGACCACGTCGGTACCGGTGATCTTCAGGACCGTGCCCGTCAAGACCTCGCCTTCGACGAACTTGCGAATGCCGCCGTAGCGGTCCAGCAGCGCCTCGTAGCTGTCCTCGGTTCCTCCTTCCTGGGAAGCGGCCGAGCGACCCGCGCCTTCTCCCGGAACGGACAGGGCGCCAGCCAATTGTTCGGAGTCGTTAACCATGGGGCTCGTCATCCTCCTCGGGTCATACCAAAGTCGCTACGGTACCGGATTTCAGCCGTCATTGCAACTGCCGCGAGGCGCTCACATGCCTGATAGCCATAGGTTTATCGGAACGCGGCATTCCCTCCGGGGCCCGTCGCTTGTGAGGACCGGCGGCGGGAACCTATAATGGGCGCATGAAAGAAGGCATCCATCCGAAGTATGTCGAGGCCGTGGTTCGGTGCGCGTGCGGAGAGACCTTCACGACCCGTTCGACCAAGCCCGAGATCCACCTGGAAATCTGCTCGAAATGCCACCCCTTCTTCACGGGTAAACAGAAGCTCGTCGACACGGCCGGACGCGTCGAACGGTTCCAGCGGAAGTACGCCGGCCGGAAACCCGGCAACAAATAGCCGACCGCGCCGGCCGGGGAACGCCCCCCATCCGATGAACGACGAACTTCTGTTCGAGAAGCTGACCGTCCTGGAACAGCGCTACCGGGAATTGACCCGCGAGCTGGGAAACCCGGACCTGATCGCCGACGGCCGCAAGTACCGGAAGACCGCCCGCGCGTATCGCGAGCTCGGCGAGGTCATCGCGCGTTTCGAGGAGTACCGGAAGCTCGAAGCGTCGGCGCGCGAGACACGGACCGTTCTGGCCGACAGCGCGGACGATCCCGAGATGAAGGCGCTGGCCGAGGACGAGCTGGCGGCGCTGGAAGCCGGACTCGACGGCTGCCGCCGCGATCTCAGGATCCTGCTGCTGCCCAAGGATCCGAACGACGATCGCAACGTGATGATCGAGATCCGCGCCGGAACCGGCGGCGACGAGGCGACGCTGTTCGCCTCCGACGTGTTGCGCATGTACGCGCGGTTCGCGGAACGGCAGGGTTGGAAGGTCGAGATCATGTCCTCGAGTCCGACCGGCGTCGGCGGCTTCAAGGAAGTCGTCCTGCTCGTGGAGGGCCGCGGGGCGTACAGCCGGCTCAAGTACGAGAGCGGCGTCCACCGCGTCCAGCGCGTTCCATCGACGGAAGCCAGCGGCCGGCTTCACACTTCCGCCGTCACCGTCGCCGTGCTTCCCGAGGCCGACGCCGTGGAAGTCGACATCCAGGAGAAGGACCTGCGCGTCGAGACGTTCTGCTCGTCCGGGCCGGGGGGCCAGAGCGTCAACACGACCTACTCGGCCGTCCGTATCACGCACCGGCCCACGAACCTCGTGGTCTCGTGCCAGGACGAGAAGTCCCAGATCAAGAACAAGGCCAAGGCGATGAGAGTGCTGCGTTCGCGGCTGTACGAGATGAAGATGGAGGAACGCCAGCAGGCGTTGGCCGACGAACGCAAGGCCATGGTCGGAACCGGGGACCGCAGTCAGAAGATCCGCACGTACAACTATCCGCAGAACCGCGTCAGCGATCACCGGATCGGTTTGACCGTTCATCGGCTCGACGCGATCATGGACGGCGATCTCGCCGATACGATCGACGCCCTGACGACGCACTTCCAGACGGAGCGGCTCAAGAAAGAAGTCGCGTGACGATCGGCGAAGCGCTGGCGGAGGCGGCAGGCCGGCTCGAGGCGGCGCGCATCGCCTCGCCGCGACTCACCGCCGAGGTCCTGCTCGCCCACAGCCTCGGCCTGGACCGCGCGCGACTTCACACGCGGCGGCCACAACGGCTGCCGTTACGCGACGCGGCCGGGTACCGGGACCTGATCGACCGCCGCGCCGGCGGCGAGCCGCTCCAGTACATCACGGGAACCCAGGAGTTCTACGGCCGGCCGTTCCGCGTCGACCGGTCGGTCCTGATTCCGCGCCCCGAAACCGAGCACGTGGTCGAGGCCGTCCTCGAACTCGCGGGCCGGGACGCCGGCCCGATCGTCGACGTGGGAACGGGCTCGGGCTGCATTGGCGTCACGCTGGCGCTGGAGATCGAAGGGAGCCGCGTCGTGCTCACCGACGTGTCGGGCGACGCCCTCGGCGTTGCGCGGGACAACGCCCGGCGCCTGGGCGCGCCGGTGATGCTGGCGTGCATGGACGGCCTCGGCGCATACCGCGGACGGGCCGGGTGCGTCGTCGCCAACCCGCCCTACGTCGGCGAGGACGAGCATGCCGGACTGCAGCGCGAGGTGAGGGAGCACGAACCCCGGATCGCGCTGGTTCCCTCCGAAGGGCCGGTCCGGCTCTACGAACGGCTGATCCGGGAATCGGAGGATCGATTGGTCGAAGGCGGGCTCCTGGTGCTGGAGATCGGTTTCTCGATGGAAGGCCGCATCCGCGGCCTCTTCGGCGCCGGGTGGCGCCTGCTGCCGACGCGCAACGACCTGGCGGGCATTCCGCGCGTCATCGCCGCCCGCCGGCGTTGACCGAACGCTTCAGGATCGTGTCGTCGGGATCGATCAGGATCTCCGACGGACGCTCCGGCAAGAGGAAC
>JAJEDW010000209.1 GCA_022821265.1 Acidobacteriota bacterium | reverse complement strand
CCGTCGAGGGTCAGATCCGCGATCTCGGCGCCCGACGCTTCCTGAACCGCGTGGCGGACCGCGTGGGGCGCTTCGGCTTCGTAGCCGTACGGCTCGAGTTCCGGCAGCGAAGCGCGGATGCCTGCGCCAGCGGCGTCGAGCAACTCGTCAGCCGTCATCCATTCGCCGGCAAGCGCCGAGGCCGCGGCCAGGTTCAACAGCACGCACGACCAGCCGCAGCCAGGGTCCCAGTGCGTGGGTACGGCGCTGACGATGCTGTTGCGTACGAGCGCGGCCGGATCGTCGCGCCAGCGGATCGCGATCGGGGCCGTGCGCATAGCCGCGCCGTTGCCGGCCCGCGAACCCCGCCACGCCGTGCGGGACGCTTCGATGATCGGAACGCCGGCCGGGGCCCGGACATTTCCGTGCCCCCGGGGCGCGCCGAGACATCGCGGCCGGTCCCCGCCGTAGAGCGCCAGCACATCGCTGGTCAGGTGTCCGATGCCGCGGCCGTTCGTCTCCGCCCATGCCCAGAACCGCCGTCCCAGGTCGTCCGGGTCCAGCGGTCCGCGCTCGGCCGCTTCGGCGATGATGAGGGCCTGGGCCAGATCGTCGTCGTCCGGGGGGCCGATGTCCTCGTCGATCTCGCCGACACCGTCCGGGTACGCCGCGGCGATCCGCTCCCTGGACCAGCCTTCCTGTTCGATTCCCAGAATATTGCCCGCGGCGATGCCGGCCATCAGGCCGCGGGCGCGTTCGTGCCATGTCGTTCGGTGCATCGTGTCCGTACGGGGGCGTTCGCATGATACGCTGGAACGCGCGGTTGCTTGACAGTCGTTTCGACCGGCTTGTACGATCCGACCGAGTAACCCTTTCTCCCAACCCTTAGCGAGGATTCCAGATGAAACGCACCTTGTGGGCCATAGTCGCCTGTCTAGTCCTGACCGCGTGTGCCTCCGAACCCGCTTCGGAAACCATGGAGCCGGAAGCCGCGGCCGAGCCCGCCGCCGCGCCGGCGGCCGACGCGGCCGCCGCGCCCGGAGATCCGAGCGGCACGTGGAGCGGTGACTGGGGCCCGACCCCCGACCACCGCAATCCGGTCACCGTGGAGTTGGCATGGGACGGCGAGAGCCTGACCGGGACGGTCAACCCCGGCCCCGACGCCATCGAGCTGGCCAATGCCGCGTTCGATCCCGAGACCGGTGACGTCACCATGGAAGCCGACGCCCAGAACTTCCGGGGCGAGACCGTCCACTACACGATCCAGGGACGGATCGACGGCAACACCATGAGCGGCAGCTGGACGCACGACGACATGGAAGGCGACTTCGCGATCTCGATGGACTGATCCGCCGCTCGCCGTTCCTGTCGGGAATTGCAAATTCTTGTAAACCGGGGTGTTGCGGGCGGAATCGCGATTGTATTCGGGGTGGGCTTCGCTACGCTGAAGTCAGGAGGACGACCATGAATCGACACGCACGCACGTTGACGCGCCGCGGTTTCCTGGGAGGCGCCGCCCTGGCCGGCGCCGCGTGGACGACGCCCGGGTTGTTCGCCCAGGCGCTCGCCGAAACGGCCGGCATGACCGAGGGACCGTACTATCCCGACCGGATGCCCCTGGACACCGACAACGACCTGCTCATCCTGAACGATGCGACCACGCCGGCCGTCGGGGAAGTCACCCGGTTGACGGGGAGCATACGTACGCTGGCGGGCGAGCCGCTGTCGAACGCGTTCGTCGAGATCTGGCAGGTCGACAACCGGGGTTCCTACATCCACACGAACGGCGCCAGCGATGACGGACGGGACGCGAACTTCCAGGGATACGGCCGGTTCCTGACCGGCTCGACGGGCGAGTACTACTTCCGGACCATCAAGCCCCGCTCCTACGACCTCGGCGGTGCGTTCCGGGCGCCGCACATCCACTTCGCCGTCAGCCGCGGCGGAAACCGGGTCATCACCACCCAGGCCCACGTCCGCGGGCACGAGCAGAACTCGGGAGACCGGCTCCTCAGCCAGCTTGGCCGCCAGGCCGACGTCGACATCGACACCGTGCTCGTGGACTTCGTCCCGATCCCGGATTCGCCCATCGGCGAGCTGAGCGCGCGATTCGACATCGTGATCGGGCGGACGCTGGAAGAAGTCGACGGCGACCCGCTCGGCGGGCTCGCGCGGCCCCAGGGCGGGGGATTCGGCGGCCGAGGCGGGTTCCGACGCGGACGCTAGGGCGGTCAGGTTACTCGACCACGGCGCCGGTCACATGGCGCGCAACTCGTTCCCGTGGTGCGACAGTTGCGGGCATCGCATGTCCACGTCGGTGAGGAAGGTTTCCGGGTCTTCGGGCGAAACGAGCGCTTTCCTCCCCTTGTGTTCGATCATCAGCGCCGGGCTCGCCAGCGCGTACGAGATGCGAACGTTGTCCGACGACGGCGCGACGCGGGTGATGTCGGCATAGGGGATGCGGCGCCGGCGGAAAAAGCCCGCGCGAAGCGTCAGCGCGTCGCCCTCGGTGCGGTAGGTCGCCGGGTAGAAGAAGCCGAAGACCAACAGCGCGACCAGCGCCGGCGTCAGAAGGGGCCATTCGTCGATCACGCGGCTCACCCCGATAACCATCCACACGGAGCCGGTGACGACTCCCGCGAGTGACTTCCAACTGACCTTGGATCGGTATTCCACGTCCGGCCCGGCGGCCCGTTGAAGCGGACCGGCATTCACTGTACTCTGTCAGCGCACGCCTCGTGAACCCGGAGCACCGCTTGATTCCGCGAAAGATACTCTTCGGCAACCCCGCCCGCGCCCACGCGCGGATCAGCCCCGACGGCGCGCAACTGGCGTTCCTGGCGCCCGTCGACAACGTCCTGAACGTGTGGGTGGCGCCGGCGGCGTCACCCGGAGACGCCCGCCCCGTCACCCGGGACCGGCGCCGCGGCATTCGCGCGTTCGCCTGGGCCTACACCAACCGGCACATCCTCTACAGCCAGGACACGGACGGCGACGAGGACTGGCACGTCTACTCGGTCGACCTGGAATCGGACGCGATCCGCGACCTGACGCCGATCGAGAAGATCGCCGCGCGGATCGAGGGGGTGAGTCCGAAGGCGCCCGAAGAGGTGCTCGTGGGCATCAACGACCGGGGCGGGCGCGAGTTGCACGACGTCTACCGGATCGATATCCGGACCGGACAGAGAAGGTTGATCCAGGAGAATCCCGGCTTCGCCGGCTTTGCGGCCGACGACGACTACCGGGTGCGTTTCGCCGTTACGGTGACGCCCGACGCGGGTCACCTCTACCTGAAGCCGGACGCGGCGGACGGTTGGCGCGAGTGGTTGCGCATCGAGCCCGAGGACGCGATGACGACCCATGCCGCCGGTTTCGACAGGACGGCCGCGCGCTGTTACATGCTCGACAGCCGGGGGCGGGACACCAGCGCGCTGAAGACCGTGGACCTGGAGACGGGTGCCGAGGAGCTGCTGGCGGAATCGGACCTTGCCGACATCGACGGCGTCCTGACCCATCCGACCGGGAAGCACGTCCAGGCCGCGTCGTTCACGCACGCGCGCCGCCGCTGGCGAGTGCTGGATCCCGCGATCCAGGACGACCTGGACTACCTGGCGGGAGTGGCCGGCGGTGACGTCTGGGTGACGAGCCGCTCGCTGGACGACCGGGTCTGGACCGTGGCTTTCACGATGGACACCGGCCCGGCGCGCTTCTACCTGTACGACCGCGCGGCGCGCGAGGCGCGATTCCTGTTCACCAGCCAGCCCGAGCTGGAGGGACTGCCGCTGACGCGCATGCATCCGGTCATCGTCCGCGCGCGTGACGGCCTGGACCTGGTGAGCTACCTGTCGCTGCCGGCCGCGTCCGATCCGGAGGGCCGGGGCCGGCCCGAGCGTCCGTTGCCGATGGTCCTGCTGGTCCACGGCGGCCCATGGGCGCGTGACGATTGGGGCTACAACCCGTTGCACCAGTGGCTGGCGGACCGCGGTTACGCGGTCCTGTCGGTCAACTACCGCGGCTCGACGGGTTTCGGGAAGGACTTCATCAACCGCGCCAACCTGGAGTGGGCCCGCGCGATGCACGACGACCTGATCGACGCCGTCGACTGGGCCGTCGCCGAAGGCGTCGCCGACCGGGAACGCGTGGCGATCATGGGCGGCAGCTACGGGGGTTACGCCACGCTGGTCGGGCTGACGTTCACGCCGGAACGGTTCGCCTGCGGCGTGGACATCGTCGGCCCGTCGAACCTGATCACGCTGATGGAGAACCCGCCGCCGTACTGGGCGCCGATCATGCCGTTGCTGAAGGTCCGGATCGGCGACTACACGACGGACGTGGGCCGGGCGTTGCTGGAGTCCCGGTCGCCGCTGAACTTCGTCGACCGGATCCGGAGTCCGCTGCTGATCGGGCAGGGCCGGCAGGACCCGCGCGTCAAGCAGGCCGAATCCGATCAGATCGTGGAGGCCATGACGGGGAAGGGCATTCCCGTCGCCTACATGCTCTTCACCGAGGAGGGGCACGGGTTCGCGAAGCCCGAGAACCGGATGGCGTTCTACGCCGTGGCCGAGGCGTTCCTGGCCGCCCACCTGGGCGGCGCCGCCGAGCCGATCGGGGACGCGTTCGAAGGCGCGGCGTTCACCGTGCCCGCCGGCGCCGACGCGGCGCCGGGCCTGGCGGACGCCCTCGACTGAGCGCGCGAGGGGTTCATGTCCGGGACGGCCTCTCGGCCCGTCCGAAGTACATGTAGCCGCCGACGCGCGGTATCCCGTCCATGTAGAAGTTCTCCAGGAGGGCGATACGAAAGCCCGCGTCCCGGATCAGGCCGTGGATGTCGCGGTCGAGGCGGCAACCGCCCGCGATCCGCCGCTGGATGGGCGTCAGCCGCCTCTGCCACTTTCCGACGCCCGCATCCGCGCTCAACCCGTGCTCGACGAAACGGAAGGTTCCCCCGCGCCGCAGGACACGCAGGATCTCGCCGAGCGCCGCGGCCGCGTCGGGGATGCTGCACAGGGTCCAGGTGCTGACGACGCTGTCGAACGACGCGTCCTCGAACGGGAGGGACTGCCCGTCGAGGATTTCCATCCGGACGGGGAGCGCCGTCCCATCGACGCGGCGTCGGGCCCGCCGGTGCATGCCCGGGTTGGGGTCGACGGCCGTCAAGCGTTGGACCCCGTCGGCATAGTGCGGGAGGTTGAGACCCGTTCCGAAACCGATTTCCAGCGTCTCTCCGCGCGTGCCGGCGAGCAGCCGCCGGCGCAGGGCGTCGAAGTTTTCGCCCGACATGACGCGGTCGAGCACGCGCGGGAGAACGACTGACGCATAGAATCCCATGACGGCGGACGGGCCGGCCCTCAGGTTATCAGAATCGAACCGAAGACCCGTTTGGCGTGTCTACAGGTGGTAGCGTGACCTGTCGGGAGGGGTGAAGCCATGCGCGCACGGAGTCGGAACGCGGCCATCGGCCTGATCGTCGCCCTGGGGCCGCATTCGCACGCGAGTGCGCAGGACGACGTGGTCCTGTTGACCTGCGCCGCCGAAACGGCCTGGATCAACTGCGCGGACGGCGTCCGCCCGTTCGGGCTCGAACCGACCGCGGCGTTGCACCTGCGATCCCACGTCGGCCGCGGCGACTGTCTCCCGGCGCGCGTGACGTTGACCGCGAGCTACACCGATCGGGCCGGCGCGGTTCTGTGCGTGGGCACCATGGACGGGATCGCGCAAGCCGCGCGGAACGTCGACGACTTCACCATCGAGGTCAACCCGCGGACGCTGGGAACCTTCGCCCGTTGGCGGAACCGCCCGGGGCAGGCGGCGGAACCCCCGTTCGAGCCGCTCATGTGCGCGTCTCCCGACGGCCGGCGCGATCTTCTCGACACGCACCTGGATTCGGCGACTACGCTCGAGTTGGTCGCCACGGTCCTGCCGTCCGGCGGCGGCGTGTCCGTGGCCGAGTGCCGGATCAGCCTCCCGCGCTGATCCGCGGTTTCGCGGGTCGCGCGGGTTCCGTGTATAATCCCGGCGCGGCGCCGCCCGCGGTTTTCCGCTCGACAGCCTGCAGTCCGGCGCGCCGTCAACGAACTGTCATCGCGTGTGTCCGCAACCGGGCTGCTCGGCGACGAATTCATGGAGAGTGCTTCCGTATGACCGGACAGGCGATGGCGCGCGCCGCCGACGAACGGGTCGACTGGCTCGGTTCGACCCCCTTCTTCCTGATGCACCTGACGCCGCTGCTCGCCATATGGACCGGCGTGCGGTTGCGCGACGTCATTCTGTGCGTCGCGCTCTACTTCGTCCGCATGTTCTTCGTGTCCGGCGGATACCACCGCTACTTCGCCCACCGGGGTTACAAGACCGGGCGCGTCATGCAGTTCCTGCTGGCGTTCGGCGGGGCCACCGCCATGCAGAAGGGCGTGTTGTGGTGGGCCGGCTACCACCGCCATCACCACCGGTATTCCGATCAGCCCGAGGATATTCACTCCCCCAAGAAGGGCTTCCTCTGGAGTCACGTCGGATGGATCCTGTGCCGCAAGTACTCGCGGACGCCCGTGGAATTGATCCGCGATTTCGAGAAATATCCGGAGATCCGCTGGGTCGAGAAGTACCACATGGCGCCGCCGGCCCTCCTGGCGGGAGCGTGTTACGCGCTGGGAGGGGCGAGCGCGCTCGTCGTCGGTTTCCTCACCTCGACGGTCATCCTGTACCATGGCACCTTCACGGTCAACTCGTTGGCGCACATGTTCGGGCGGCGCCGGTACCCGACCACCGACACGAGCCGCAACTCGTTCCTGATCGCGATCTTCACCGGCGGGGAGGGATGGCACAACAACCATCACTTCTACCAGGCGACGGCCAACAACGGGTTCTTCTGGTGGGAGATCGATCCGAGCTACTACGCGCTGAAGGCGTTAAGCTGGGTCGGGCTGGTGTGGGACCTGCGGATGCCGCCCCCCTCGGTTCTGGACAGGGCCGCGTGGGCCGAGCAAGCCGCCGGGACGGTGGACGAGGAGCGCGCGGCCGCCGAGGCGCCCGCGGCGGCTGTCGCGGCCGTGGTGGTCGATCCCCCCGTCGAGCAGGCCGAGGGGCTATAATTTCCATCTCATGTCGAAACGGATGAAGGCGCTGATCCCGCTCGTCCTGGGCGCGGGGTTGGTGGCGTACATGGTCTTCTCCTTCCGGGGTCTGAGCCCGGTCACCTGCGAGGTCACGATGGACTTTCGGGGCAGGACCGAGACACGTCAGGCGTCGGGGAGGACGCGCGAAACAGCCACGATGACGGCCGTCAACAACGCGTGCGCGCTGATCGCCAACGGACGGGACGAATCCATCCTGTGCGGCCAGACCGAGCCGACGCTCGTGGAGTGCGAGGAATCCTGAGCCGTTGTCCGCCCCGGAGCGGGAGGGGGCGGATCCGTCAGAACCGGAATCGCCGGTTCACGCCCGGCCGGCCGCGCCGGAAGACGGGATCGGGTGTCAGGCGCGCCGTCCGCTGACGGCTCCATCGGACGAGCGGCAGATTCTCCACCTGGGAGGGATCGTCCAGCCGCACCTCGGCCAGGACACCGTCCGGCGCCCGGCGGATGAGCGCCCACTCCTTCCCCAGACGCGCGCCGTCGAAGCGGCCGTCGGGATCGCGGACCTCCAGTTCCCCGTCGAGCACGACGACGCGCCGGTGTTCGAAGAGGTACGTCCCGTCGCGGCCGATCACGTATTCCACGTCGCCGACCAGGACTCGAATGGGGATTTCCGGGTCGATGTTCATGGCGCTGACGGCGGCCATGCCCTCGACGACGCGCAGGCGCACATCGTCCAGCGCCTCGGACTCGAGCACGATCGTGGCGCGGCCGCGGGTCCGGACGTAGGTGTCGGAACCGAGCATGGCCTCGAACCGGCTGCCCGGCCCGCTCTCGATCGCGCGGCCCGTCTCCATGTGCGCGTCCACGCCGGCCGTCACGTTCTCCGCGTAGGTGATCAGGCCGGCGCGCGCCGAGATGACGGCGTGCT
The DNA here is from genome assembly GCA_022821265.1 of Acidobacteriota bacterium. Lineage (GTDB taxonomy): Bacteria > Acidobacteriota > Terriglobia > 20CM-2-55-15 > 20CM-2-55-15 > JAJEDW01. The sequence goes on along the minus strand of JAJEDW010000209.1, from coordinate 742 downwards.
GAAGCAGCAGAATCACGAGGAGCGCCTGCATACGGCGCCATTGTACTCCGTCACCCGCGACGGAAGGCAAGAAACGCGCGGCCGGCTACTCGTGGAGCTCCTGCCATTCCTCGTACCAGGCCATCTGGATCGCCTCGAGCTTCTTCTCGTTGGAGTTCTTCGGATCGTCGTCGAAGCTCTCGATCTCCAGCGTCCAGCGGTGCAGGTCCGTGAAGCGGACCGTGAGCGGGTCCAGGTCGGGGAACCGCTCGACGAGGGCCAGGGCGATGTCCTCCGTGTCGGTCCAACCGATCTTCCTGTTCATTGGATCTCCCGCACGCGCTTGTTCTTGAGCGCCCGGCGCACGGCCGCGTTCATCCGCAGCTCGGCCAACCGGTGCGTCGCTTTCTCGTTCGCCTCGATGGCGTCGCGAATCGCCTGGTGGTCGTCGCTTTCCATCGTGGACCGGAGCCGGGCGATGCCCTCTTCGATGCGCTGCTTCTCCTCGGCCGTCAGCTCGTCGTATTCCTCGCTGCCGAGGCTCTTGGCCGAGGCTTCGAGGATCTGCCGGCCCTCGTTGCGCGCCTCGATCGCCAGCCGCAGCTCGATGTCCGCCTCCGCGTGCTCGAACGACTCCAGGATCATGGACTCGACCTGCGCGTCGGTCAGTCCGTAGGTCGGCTTGACCTCGATCGAGGCGAACTTCTCGGTCCGCAGCTCGCGCGCGGAAACGTTGAGGATGCCGTCGGCGTCGATCAGGAAC
>JAJEDW010000043.1 GCA_022821265.1 Acidobacteriota bacterium | reverse complement strand
GACCGCTCCCCGCCGCGGATGCCGCCGAAGAACGGCTGGTTGTAGTCGGCCCCGTCGATGCTGATGTTGCCGTTGACGCCGCGCTGCCCGGCGAGCGATATCTGTCCCCGCTGAGGCTCGACCTGCGCGGTCGGCGTCAGCGAGACGAAGTCGTGGAAGCGGCGGCCGTTGATCGGCAGGTTCGCGATCGCCTCGCCGTCGATCGTCGCGTCGGACGTGTCCGTGGTCGTTTCGACCATGGAGGTCCGGGCCGTGACGGTCACTTCCTGCGCCACGCCGGCCGGCGCGAGCGCGAAGCCGATCGTCCGGCGGGCGCCGACGGTGAGCGTCAGGGCGTCCAGCTCGACCGTGACGAAGCCGGCGCGAACGGCGCGAACGGCGTAGCGGCCGGGCGGCAACAGCATCAACGTGTAGCGCCCGGCGCCGTCGGAGTCGGCGGATCGCGTCAGGCCGTCGTCCAGGTTGACGGCGGTGACGGTGACGCCCGGCAGCACGGCGCCGGTCGTGTCCTGGATCCGGCCGGCGATCTCGCCCGTGCTCGCCCGGTTCTGGGCGGCCAGGGGGTTCATCGCCGCGGCGAGCAGGGCCAGGCTAACGGTCGCGCGCAACATCACGGGTGCGGCTCACGGTTCATCTCCTCCATCTCCGGAACATCGATCAGTCCATCTCGCGGTCAGAAGACGAAGCGCACGCCGAGCTGACCCTGAAACTGGCCGCCGGGCGCGACGCCCCGCGCCTGGTTGGCGCTGGAGGAGAGCTGGTTCCCGTCGAAGTTCACCAGGTTCGCCCGGTTGCCGACGTTGTACATCTCCCACATCACCTCGGCCCCCACGTCCTCGGTGATGATGAACTTCTTGGTCAACCGCACGTCCCACTGGAAGAAGTTCGCCGCGCGGCCGGCCCAGGCGCCGACTCCCGCGGGACGGTCGTTCCGCAGGAAGTCGAAGTTGTCGTCGTCGCCGGTCGTGATGTCGTAGGGCGGAGCGCTGTTGGCCGTGAAGATCGACGACACCTGCACGTCGTGGGGCAGCCGGTAGATGACGTTGCCGGTGAAACGGTGCCGCACGTCGTTCTCGGTCGGGCCGAAGTTGGCCTCGCCGTGCTTGACGTGCGGCGAGGTCCAGTCGAAGCCCTTCGCCGAGCCGAGCGTGTAGCCGGCCAGGAACCCGAAGTCCCGCGTGAACCGCTTCTCCAGCCGGAAACTCAGGGTTTCGATGTGCAGCCGGTTGGTGAAGTCGGCGACCTGGATCCGCAGACAGCCCGCGCTGTTGGAAGCAAGGTTGGCCGCCGTTGCCGGCAACCCCAACTGCCGAACGATCTGGCCGGCGAACGGGCACACCCGCTCGGACGGCGATGTGGCGCCGGGCAGCGGGGCGTTCGGCTCCCATGCGGTTGACAGGTCCGATCCCCAGTCGTAGTTCAGGCCGAGGATGTGCACGAAGTCGACCGACAACGCCACGTCCGGCGTGATTCCGTACTGGAAGCCCGCGGCGGACTGTTGCGTGTAGGGCGTGTTCATCCGCGCCGAGGGCGCATCGGGCGTCCCGCCGACACCGGCGCCTCCCGGCAGCAGCCCCGCCGCAATCGGGTTCGGGAAGCTCGCCTGGATGATCGCGTTCTGCGCCGCGTTCGACGCGTCCAACTGCGTCCCCGAGATCAGCAGCCCGTTGTAGCTCAAGACCCGGCTCCGGAGCGTGCTGGTGTTGATCCGGTCGTGGAAGACGCCGTAGCTGGCCCGGACCACGGCCCGGCCGGCGCCGGTCACGTCCCAGGAGAAACCCAGGCGCGGCGACAGGTCCAGGTTGTCCTCGACGCCCGGACGCCAGTCCGTCACCGGCAAGTCGCCGAGTTCACCCAGCGCCACCGACACCCAGACGTCCCGCGGCCGGTCCCGCGAAAACCCCGGTTGCCGGAACGCGTCCGGCCCGCCGATGGACGCCGCGCCGTCCACGTCCAGGTAGGTCCGGCGGTCCCAGCGCAGCCCCATGTTGAGGGTGAAGCGCGGCGTCACCCGCCAGGTGTCGTGGACGAACGCGGCGTAGGAGGCCACGTCGCGGCGGATGCCGATGAACGTCGGCTCCGTCGAAGCGCCGGTCCGGAACGGGAGGTTGAAGTTCGCCGTGTAGCGGTCCGGCGCCGCCGCCGTGTCGGACGGGAACCGGTAGACCCCCTGGAACGCCACGTTCGCGTCGGCCGTGGCCAGGACGCGGTTCGATTCTCCGCCCCACTTGAACGAGTGGTCGTTCCACTCCCAGCTCATCGTGTCCGAAACGATCCAGTTCGCCTGGACCCGGCCCTGCGGCACGTTGCCGGCCGTGCCCAGGTCGACCGAGGGGAAGTCCAGCGCGGGCAGGAACCGGCCCCCCGCGCTGGCCTGCAGGTGGCGGAACAGCCGCTGGATGGAGCGGTTCGCCCGGAACTCGTTGACGATGCTGTGGCCCACCAGCGACGTCACGCTCGCCGTAGCGTTGTAGGAGCTGCGCAGGTCGTCGAACCCATGGTCGGCGCCGTAGGCCTGCCCGGTCTGCTTGTTGGTGAACTCCCGGTCGTCGTACAGGTACATGACGTTCAACGTGTGTTCCGGATGCACGTTGAAGGTGAACTTGCCCAGCGCGTTGCGCTCGTCGCCCGTCTGCGGCAGCACGCCGGAGGTGTCGTAGCCGGCGTCGAGGGAGTCCACGAACGCCTTCACCGGATCCGGGATCGTCACGTGCGCGCTGTTTTCCTCGGTCCGGCGTTCGATCGACGCGAAATAGAACGCCCGGTCCCGAACGAAGGGGCCACCCACGGTGAACCCGTACTGCTGGGTCCGGAACGGCGGCGGGTCCGCGGCCGGCGCGGCCACGCCCCGGACCACGCGGAACGGGTCCTTGTCGAAGGCGTCGTCGCGGATGAAGTAGAAGCCGCTGCCATGGACGTCGTTGCCGCCGGACTTCACCACGACGTTGATCGCCCCCGAGCCGGTCCGGCCGAACTCGGCCGAATAGCCCGACGACAACACCTGGAACTCCTGGATCGCTTCCTGCCCCAGACGGGTCCGGGTCGCCTCGGAAATGTCCGAGCCGCCCATCGTGACCTCGTCGTTGAAGTCCACGCCCTCCAGCCAGACCGACTTGTTCCGTTCGTCCATGCCGTAGAAGCCGACCGAGTCGGTGCCGCCCCCGCGGGCCGAGCTCTGGTCCACGGTCACGCCGGGCGAGAGCAGCATCAGGTTCATGAAGTCCCGGCTCTTGGTCGGAAGTTCCTGGACGCGCTGGTTGCCCACGACCACCTGGATCGTGTTGTCCGTCGTCTGCACGAGCGGCGCCGCTCCGGTGACCGTCATCGACTCGGCGACCGGCCCCACGTCCAACCGGAAATCGACCTTCGTCGCGCCGCCCACGGCCAGCGTCACCGACGGCCGCGTCACGGTTCGGAACCCGGGAAACTCCACCGTCACTGAGTAGTCGGCCGGCGGCAGGCCCGAGAACCGGAACGCGCCCACGTCGTTGGTTACGGTCTCCCGTGTCGCGCCGGTCGCGTTGTGGGTCGCGCGCACGGTCGCGCTCGGCAGGACGGCGCCCGACATGTCCGCCACGTCCCCCAGGATCGACCCGGAGGTGGACTGCGCGCCGGCCGCGGTCGTCGCCAGCAGGCAGACGCACAACGCGACAACCGCGCGTGTCGGCGACCCGGTCCGGACAGGCGCCTCGCCGGTCGAATGCAGCAGGATTTTCACCACAGGCTCCTCATATCTTGTCCCATGAATTCGCGGTCAGAGTCGGGTGCGGTCGTTGGACCAGACGATCGCCCGCCGGTTCGGGCTTCTCCGTGATTGGGGGCGATGCTCAGACCTGCAAGTCCTTGATACCACATTGCGGGCGTTCGAAAAGCGCGAACTTCCCGAACACCGGGGCGCGAAGGAGGCGCCGGTCTCTCGCAGACAGGGGCGGACCGGGTTGCGACGAACGGCATTCACGGCGGCGCTCGGCGCACTGGGCGCGCCCGAGGGCCGGAAGCGTGTCGACGGTCACCCGCCGGCAACCCGGAGGAGCAGATCGCAATCCACGAGCTTCAGTTTTCCGGCGTCGACTCCGCCGCACCGTCCTCGCATCGCCACGGTCCCGTGTTTCGGAAGGGCCGCCAGCGCCGAGATGTACCTCGAGTCGACGAGACAGGACACGGAGTCCCTGTTCGGGGCCGGGCCGATGGGCACCAGCACGGACCCGTCCACGCCGGTCTGAGCGTTCTGAACGATTCCAAGTTCGCCCGTTACCGTGATGTCGCCAAAAGCCCTCAACAGTTGCTCTACTTCAGTCTCCGTTCGCTCCGCGAGAAGCGTTGCCAGTTGCTCGCAGGTCAGGAACGCCGAGTGCCGGAACGCTTCGCGCCGCCGGCCGGGTTCCCCTTCCGAACCGGATTCCGTCAGGCCGGCGGCGGCGGGAACGGGATCGTTGGCGGCGGCGGCGGCGGCGGGGGAATCGGCCCCTTCCGGCTGACGCAGCCGGTTACGATCGCCAGACACGAAATCAGGATCAGCGCGCGCAGGTTCCGGCTCATTCATGGCCCCCTTGAGTTCACCGATTCGTTCCTCCAGCCGGAGCAGCTTCTTCACGTACAAGACCGCCGTTGCTATCGAGCTCGACATCGCGGCCGCCAGGTCCCCCACGTGACGCGAGGCGACTTGCCATCGGACGTGGGGCTCGAACCCGCCGCCGTGTCCATGCTCGTCGACCACGCGTGCGGTTTCACGGGAGGGATCTTCCTTGATGTCGCCACGGGGTCCATTGCCGGATGTCGCTTGACAACATTCGCAACCGGGTCGGTCACGTCCATGGGCGCTCAGCGGCCGATGCTCAAGAACAGAGTCGTGCGGTGCAGATCCTGCACGATGTGAAAGAGAAAGCGTTGTCTTAGAGGCTACACCATCGGGTGTGATATTCGGGTGACGTCATACCTTCGAATAGTGATAAACGAACGACTGAAGCGCGTGCGCCTGGATTCGTTCGCACCACAGGCGCCGGTTCCCGTTTGGTCTCGCCCGATTTTCCGGACGACCGGCCGCGTCGACAGGGTTCTCGCGCCGCGATGGGGCTGGCAGTCGCTATATTATCGCCATATCACCTGTCTGTATCGCACCATTGTCTCCTATCATCGTGTAAGCTCCGTTAACTCGGTCGGTCTGCGTTGCGGACGTGGCGACGCATCGTTGCGTCCGCAGTTCGCCGATGGATCGGGCGAGTTTCCGCGGAGATCGGCCGACCCGTGCATGCCGCCGCCCGATTGGCGCCCTGCCGCGCGTGATCGGCCCGGAACGCTCCGGCGTCTTTCGATGCGGCCCTCATCGAGGAGGCCCTGGACAGTGCAACCTCAGAGCATGGACGACCGCCGCCAGGGACCCGTCTTTCTGGTCGTCTGCGGCGTGGGCTTCTGCATACTGGTCGCTTTCTCGGTCGTCCATTACATCGACGACAACGTGACGGCGACGTTGGTTCACATCGCCCTCGCCCTGGTCGCCGTCGTGGGGGCATTCGCGTTCCTGCACGGCGTCCCGCGCCGAAAAATCTATCGCTTCGCCTTCTGGAGCCTGGCGATCGGCCTCTGCGCCATCGTGGGGATGAGTCCCGATCTCCTTTACTATCCGCTCCTCATGCCGCTGCTGATGCTCTTCTTCCTGGGGCGGCGCGAAGGGGCGGCCGGGGCCGCGGCGTTCCTGGTGGGGATGCTCGGCATCATGCTGCTGACCCCCGATGTCGTCGACGCCCCGGTCTACCCCGTCGGAACGGTCCTGAGATTTCTCGTCGCCTACATGTTCGTCGGCATCGTCGCGTGGAGCTACGAGAAGTCGCGGGAGCAGTACCACGCGCTCTTGACGGCCGGCAACGAACGTCTCCGGCTGGAACGGGAGCAACTGAGCGACGCCGTCAGCCGGGCCGACGAGTCACAGGCGCGGTTGCGGAAGACCAACGCCGAGCTGCGAAACGCGCTGGGCGAACTGCGAAACCAGGCCGAGCTGTTGGACACCATTCTCAAGTGCGTCAGCGACGGGGTGGTGGTGACCGATACCGACGGAAAGTTCCTGTTCGTCAATCCCAGCGCCCAACAGATCGTCGGCATGGGACCGACCGACTCCTCCCCTGCTCGATGGTCCGAGACCTACGGCACGTTCTACCCCGATGAGAAGACCCTCGTCCCCTCCGAGGACCTTCCGCTCGCCCGCGCCATCCGCGGCGAGGCCTCGGACGACGTCGAGCTGTTCATACGGAACGCGTCGAAGCCGGAGGGCGTCTATATCAGCGTCAGCGGGAGACCGCTGATGGGCGATGCGGGCACGGTGAACGGGGGCGTCATCGTGCTGCGCGACATCACGGGAATCAAGAAGACCGAGGCCGACCAGAAGCGGATGATCCGCAGCCTGCAGGAGCAGACCCGGCTGATGGACGCGGTCTTCAACAGCATCAGCGACGGCGTGATCGCCATCGACGCGGACTGGAACCCGCTGGTCGTCAATCCCAGCGCGCGACGGATCACCGGTCGTCCGGCGGACGCGCCGCTTCCCCCGCGGCCGGAAACGGATGGATTCTATCGTCCCGACAGGGAAACCCTTTTTCCGCTGGACGAGCTCCCGCTCTCGCGCGCCCTGAACGGGGAGGCGACCGACGGCGTCGAGGTGTTCATTCGCAACGCGGAGAAGCCTGACGGCGTCTACGTGAGCGTGAGCGGGAGGCCGCTGCGGGACGACTCCGGCGCCATGAGCGGGGGCGTGATCGCCTTTCGGGACGTGACCGGAATCAAGGAGACGGAAAAACGTCTGAAAGACACGGCCGACCGGTTGCGAATGCAGACGCAGGCGATGGAGACGATTTTCAACAATATCAGCGACGGCGTGATCGCGGCCGACGTACACGGAAAGTTCACCATCTTCAATCGCAGCGCGGAACGCATCGTCGGCATCGGCGCCACCGACACCGAGCCCGATCAGTGGGGGCGCCGGTACGGGGTGTTCTTCGCCGACCGGACGACGCCGGTTCCGACCAAGGAAATCCCGCTCGTGCGGGCCATTCAAGGCGAATCCCTGGACGAGATGGAGGTCTTCGTCCGCAATCCGCGAAACCCGGACGGGGTCTACATCAGCGTCAGCGGGCGCCCGCTGCTCGACGACTCCGGCGTGTCGCAGGGAGGCGTGGTCACTTTCCGCGACGTGACCGACCGCATGATCGCCGAGGAAGCCCTGACGCAGGCGTTCGCGCAGGGGAAGTTGGAGATCGTCGATACGATCCTCCACAACGTCGGCAACGCCATCAACAGCGTCGCCATAGGGGTGGGGACCGTCCACGAGCAATTGACCAACGCGGAGTTGCTGCGGCGCCTGACCGCTCTGGCGAAGGCCGTGGAACCGCACCGCGACGACTGGATTCCGTACCTGCGAACGGATCCGCAGGGCCGGAAGGTGCGGCCGTTCATCCTTGCCCTGGCCGAGGACTTCTCCCGGCAGAACGTCCAGTTGCTGGAAGTCGTCGACCGTGTCCGCGACAGGGTGGAGCACATCGTCGACATCATCCGGACGCAGCGTTCGTTCGAAAGCGAAACCATGGCGCGCAAGGACGTCAACCTCGAGAAGGCGATCTCGGGCGCCGTCAGGCTGCTGCAGGAGTCGCTGGCGCGAAGAGGCGTGCAGGTCGACGTCGATTGCGGGGACGCGCCGAAAGAGATCCGGATCCAGGAGAGCAAGTTCCATCAGATGCTGGTCAATCTCATCAAGAACGCCATGGAGGCCATCGATGAGCTTGCCGGTTCGGGCGGGCTGCAGGGGCCGCCCCGGATTCGTATCCGCGCCTCGGTCGACGAGGAATTCCTTGTCTTCGAAGTGTCCGACAACGGCATCGGCATCGAGGAAAGACGCTCCAGGATCATCTTCACCGCGGGCTACACGACCAAGAAAGAGGGGACCGGGCTCGGGCTCCACTCGACGGCCAACTTCGTGATCGGGTCCGGAGGGCAGATTCACGCCCTGAGCGACGGCCTCGGCAAGGGATCCACCATGCGCGTCAAGCTGAGACTGTCCTCGGTGACGTTGCCGTCCAGGTCCGGAACCGGACGCGCCGCGCGGAGCGAGCCGCCGCCGCGAGAGGAGAGGGCCGCCCGCGCGCCGTGATTCGCGGCGCGCGCGGCTGAACGAAAGGCCGAAAGAGGCTGTTCGATGGCGATGAGGGGTTACCGAAACCATCGCGTGTTGATCGTCGATGACCAGAAGGAGATCCACGACGACTTCGTGGAGATGTTGACGTCCTCGTTCGCGCCGTCGTCAACGGACGGACTGACCGACGCGTTCGTTCTCGAGAAGGACGAGCCGTTTCTCCCGGAATTCGAGCTCCTGCACGCCGAGAGCGGAGAGGATGCCTGCGAGATCATCGAGGCCGGGCGGGAATCGGGCCGTCCCGTCGCCGTCGCGTACATGGACATCCGAATGCCTCCAGGCATCGACGGGGTCGAAGCGGTCCGCCGCGTGCGACGGATCGATCGTGACGTCGAGATCGTCATCATGACCGCCTACACGGACAAGTCCCTGCCCGAGATCGTCCAGGACATGGAATTGCTGCACAAGTTGCTCTATGTCAGGAAACCGTTCACGCGCGAGGAGATCCAGCAGATCACGCTGTCCCTGGTCGGTAAGTGGAACGTCGAGCAGGAGTTGGCCGAGAAACGGCGGCAACTGACCCGCAGCCACCAAAGACTCGAAGCGGTGCTCGACGCCACCGGCGACGCGATGGCCATGTACGACTCCGAGGAGCGGCTGGTGTTCGCGAATCGGGGGTACGAGCGGATGCTCGGCCTGTCGAGAAGCGAACTCGAGAAGATGTCGACCGGGGAATTCACGGCGTTCTTCGAACAGCGGTTTCGCGAACCCGACCTGCCCGACGTGGAGAGCGGATTCTTCATCGAAGGCCACGGCAGCGTCGTACAGGAAGCCGCCGCGGGCGCGGTCCCCCGGCAGCGGCTGTTCTATCGATCCACGGCGCCGGTGTGCGACACCGGGGGGGACGTCATCGGCGAACTGTTCGTCTACCGCGACGTGTCCAAGGAGATCGAGGTCGAGCAGATGAAGGCCGAAGTGATGCGCCTGCGCATCGAGCTGGAGACGACCTACTCCTTTTCCGGGATGGTGGGCGGCAGCGACCCGATGAAGCGGGTGTACGCGCTGGTGAAACAGGCCGCCGAAAGCGATATCACGGTGCTCATCCGGGGCGAAAGCGGAACGGGCAAGGAGCTGGTGGCAAAGTCCTTTCATTTCAACAGCTTGAGAAAAGACGGGCCGTTCCTCGCCATCAACTGCGCGGCCATTCCCGAGGCGCTCATCGAAAGCGAGCTGTTCGGACACGAGAAGGGATCGTTCACCGGGGCCGCGAAGCAACGCATCGGAGCGTTCGAGCGCGCCCGGGGCGGCACGGTCTTTCTGGACGAGATCGGCGACATGCCGCCGGTTCTGCAGGCCAAGCTGCTGCGCGTCCTTCAGGAGCGGGAGATCCAGCGGGTCGGCGGATCGATCTCCATTCCCGTGGACGTCCGGGTGATCGCGGCGACCAACAAGGACCTGGAGTCCCGCGTGAAGTCGGGCGACTTTCGCGAAGACCTGTACTTTCGCATCGCCGTCTTTCCCGTCGTGGTCCCGCCGCTCAGGGAGCACCGCGAAGACATTCCTCTGCTGGCCAGACATTTCCTCGAGAAGCACGCCGAACGGGTCGAAAAGTCCATGAACGGCATCTCCAACGCCGCCTTGCGGCTGCTGCTGCAATACGACTGGCCCGGCAACGTGCGAGAGCTGGAAAACGCCATCGAGCGCGCCGTCCTGCTGGAGACGACGGAGGTGCTGCAGGTGAACAGCCTGCCGCGGCAACTCTCGCCGATCGTGGATTCCGGAGGGGATACGACGGCGCCCGCGTCGGTGCTCCCCCTGGCCGAAGTCGAGCGGCAGGCGCTGGTTCACGCGCTCGAAGTGTCGGCCAACAACGTCAGCGCGGCGGCCCGGTCCCTGGGTCTGAACCGCGCCACCCTGTACCGGAAACTGAAGAAGTACGGCCTGTCCACCGGCAACTGAACTTCCCCCTTCGCGCTCCCATCTCTGTCGCAACATGCGACTCGTGTCGCGAAATGCGACATGGCCTCGCCGCTAACACGTAGCTCACTGTAATCATTGCGTTTGATTCCATATCGGGCCTCGCCCCCGGCGTTCCGCCGTCGCGCGCCGCGACACACGCGGATGACCGGGATCTCGCGACGCAGTCTCCGAAGTGCTTTATTCAAATGGACTTGAAGGCACTTGACGGGTTTGGCATGCCGACTGCTTTAGAGGATGGGTTTGGCAACCTTCTCGCGCTTCCGGGCGCGAGGTCATCCATCGCTATCAGGAGTCAGCCCGGTGCACGGCGGAATCTCCGCGCCAATCGTCCAAGTGACCGGTCCATCGCTACGCCGCGAACTTCCCAGAGGCTTTCCAGCCCCGGCCCGGACGGCCGGGGGTGCGGTCATGGCCTGCGTGTTGGCGGCGGTCTTCGCCGTCGGGCAGGCCGCAGGGCAGTCGAACACCCCCAAGCACGCCGCTCCGACGGTGACTCGGACCGAGTTCAGCGAGCCGACGGCGCCGGCGCTGGACGTGACATGGACGGCGCCGGCGGCGGGGGGGCTGACCATCACCGGATACAAGGCGCAGTACCGGAAGAAGGCCGCGGCGGGCGCGGATCCGGCGGCGTGGACGGCCTACAGCGGGACGCTGGGAGCGACGGCCACGACGTTCAACCTGGCGGGGGTAGAAGCGGGGGCGACGTACGAGGCGCAGGTGCGCGCGGTGACCAGCGAGGAGGGCGACGGCGCGTGGTCGGACACCGGCGAGGGGACGGCCAACCGGGCGCCGGCGGCGACGAGCACGTCGTTCCTGGGCGGCACGTTAGGGGTAGGCGGCGCCTTCAGTTGGCACGAGGCGCCGCCTCTCGGAAGCGGGGCATTCTTCACGGACGCCGACAGCGACACGCTGACCTACTCGGCCTCCGCCGGGAAACCGGCCTTGCTGGGAGTCAGCCTGTCGGGCGCGGCCGGGAGCGCGGTGCTGACGGCAAACCTTCTCAATCAGGGTTCGTCGCAGGTGATCTACACGGCCCGCGACGCCTACGGGGGGTCGGTCACCCGAACGGCGACCATCAACATCACAGCGAAGACGAGCCGGAGCATCGCCGAGAACTCGGCCGCCGGCACCGCGGTGGGGGCGCCGGTGACGGGGACGCCGTACAACGGCGCGGCGCTGACCTACTCGCTGACGGGGAACGCGGCCAGCTCGGGGCTGTTCGCGATCAATTCGGCCACCGGTCAGATCTCGGTGGCGACGGGCGCGACGCTGGACTACGAGACCGACGACACCCACCGGGAGATCGAGTACTACCCTCCAGGCGTGGTGTTCTCCAAGTTCTACCGCGGGAAGGTGGAATACACGGTCGATGGGAACGCGTCCGCGATCGAAGTCCCCCTCGTCTTGACGGACGTCAAGACGCCGAAGCCGGCGGCGCCGACGGTGACGCGGACGGAGTTCAGCGAGCCGACGGCGCCGGCGCTGGACGTGACGTGGACGGCCCCGGCCGCGGGCGGGTTGACCATCACCGGGTACAAGGCGCAATACCGGAAGAAGGCGGCGGCGGGCGAGGACGCGGCGGCGTGGACCGCCTACAGCGGAACGCTTGGGGCCACCGCAACGACGTTCAACCTGGCGAGTCTGGAGGCGGGGGCGACATACGAGGCGCAGGTGCGGGCGGTGACCACCGAGGAGGGGGACGGTCCGTGGTCGAACACGGGGGAGGGCACGGCGAACCGGGCGCCGGCGGCGACCAGTGCGAGGTTCAGCGGCGGCACGTTCCCGGTCGGGACCATAGCCGATTACAAGGAAACGGGCCAGGGAGCGGTCGGGGTGTTGTTCCAGGATGCGGACGGCGACACGCTGACGTACTCGGCCGCGGCGGAGCATCCGGCCCTGCTGGGGGTCAGCCTGACCGGCGCGGCCGGCCAGGCCCAGTTGCGGGTCACGCTGCTCAACCAGGGCTCGTCCAAAGTCAACTACACGGCCCGCGACGCCTACGGCGGATCGGTCACGCGCACGACGACGATCGGGATCACCGCGAAGACGAGCCGGGAAATCGCCGAGAACTCGGCCGCCGGCACGGCGGTGGGAGCGCCGGTGACCGGGACGCCGTACAACGGCGTGGCGCTGAGCTACTCGCTGACGGGCAACGCGGCGGACTCGGGGCTGTTCACGATCAACTCGGCGACCGGGCAGATCTCGGTGGCGCAGGGCGCGACGCTGGACTACGAGACCGACGACAGCTACCGGGAGACGGAGACCTCGAACGGCCAGGTGATCGCCAAGTTCTACCGCGGCAAGGTGGAATACACGGTCGATGGGCATGCGGCCGCGATCGAAGTCCTCCTCAAAGTGACCGACGTCGGGGCGTTGCAGCCCGCCGCGCCGACGGTGACGCGGACGGAGTTCAGCGAGCCGACGGCGCCGGCCCTGGACGTGACGTGGACGGCGCCGGCCGCGGGTGGGCTGACCATCACCGGGTACAAGGCGCAGTACCGGAAGAAGGCCGCCGACGGCGAGGACGCGGCGGCGTGGACGGCCTACAGCGGGACGTTGGGGGCGACGGCCACGACGTTCAACCTGGCGGGTCTGGAGGCGGGGGCGACGTACGAGGCGCAGGTACGGGCCGTGACCACCGAGGAGGGCGACGGCGCGTGGTCGGACACCGGCGAGGGGACGGCGAACCGTCCGCCGGCAACCACCAGCGCGTCCTTCGGTGGCGGGACGTTCCCGGTCGGGACCATTGCCGATTACAGGGAGACGGGCCAGGGAGCGGTCGGAGTGTTGTTCCAGGATGCGGACGGCGACGCGTTGACCTACTCGGCCGCGGCGCAGCATCCGGCATTGCTTGGGGTCAGCCTGAGCGGGTCGGCCGGCGAGGCCCATCTGCGTGTCACCCTCCTGAACCAGGGGTCGTCGCATGTGACCTACACGGCCCGCGACGCCTACGGCGGATCGGTCACCCGCACGACGACGATCGGGATCACCGCGAAGACGAGCCGGGAGATCGCCGAGAACTCGGCCGCCGGCACGGCCGTGGGGGCGCCGGTGACCGGGACGCCGTACGACGGCGAGGCGCTGACCTACTCGCTGACGGGGAACGCGGCGGACTCGGGGTTGTTCGCGATCAACTCGGCGACCGGGCAGATCTCGGTGGCGTCGGGCGCGACCCTGGACTACGAGACGGACGACACCCACCGGGAGACGGAG
>JAJEDW010000247.1 GCA_022821265.1 Acidobacteriota bacterium | reverse complement strand
TCCCGGGTATGGGAATCGTCCGGGACGCCGAAGAAGAGGATCCCGTTGGGCGAGCCGAGATCCGTCTCGATGCGGCGCGCGGTGGCGCTGATGTCGGTCGTGCGGCCCAGGAAGAAGCCGGCGCGCGCGGCGAGCGTATCGTTCCGGTACGCGTTGTTCGGTACGTCGTTGTCGGTGTCGAAGCGGGACGCGTCGACGAAGTAGTCGAACCGGTGGACGGCCTGTCCCAGGGACAGCTCGTGACGCGACGTGCCCAGGTTCCCGCCGTCGAGGGCGTAGGCCAGCTCGGGCAGCGGCGTGCGCCCTCGCCGCGTCTCGACGCGGATCACGCCCGTCATCGCATCCACGCCGTGCAGAACGCTGTTGGCCGTGCGCAGGACCTCGACGCTGTCCACGGCGGCCATCGTCAGGGCGTGAAACGAGAACGCGCCCCCGATATCGTTGGCCGGCGCGCCGTCGATGAACACCCGCGTATAATCCGCCTCGCCCCCGCGCGTGAAGACCGAGGCCGTTCCCCCGCGCGCCCCCGTCTGGACGACGGAGAGGCCGGGAACGGTGCGGAGCGTCTCCAGAATGTCAGGTTTGCCCAGCCTCTCGATGACGCCCGCGTCGAGGACCGCGACGGGCGCTCCGAGCTGCGCCAACGGGAGCGCCGCGGCCGCCGCGGTGACGCTGACGTGTTGCTCGAGTCGGCCGATGGGGACCGTGACGTCCACCGTGAGGCTCTCGTCCACGCCCAGAAAGAGCGGTTCCGACACACCCGGCGCGAAGCCCTCGGCGGCCGCTTCCACCCGGTATCGCCCGGGCGCCAGGCCGTGGAACGCATAGGCGCCGCCAGAGTCGTTCCCCGTTCGCGCCGTCTCGACCCCGGCGCGGTACAGGACGACCGTGCCGGGAACCGCCGCGCCCAGCGGGTCCACGACGGCGCCGCGAATCGATCCCGACTGCGGGGCGGCGGCCCGCACGACGGGTGGAGACACGAGAATCAGGATGCAGCCCAAGGCGAGTTTCGTCTTCGTCATGGGACGCCGTTCTCCGAGGTTACGGAGCCAGGGGCGCGGACGTTCGGTGGACTTGCCGGTAAGTCTGCGTCGCGATCGTTCATTCCGCCCCTCGCTCGAAGGCATGAATGCGAGTCCGGCGTCCGCGCGGACGCCGGCCGCCGACAGGTCTTCGGACTCGCAGGCGATACGATCGACCCTACTAACCGCGGCTTCCCGGCCCTCGGGCCAGTGCACGATTGCGGCGTTCGTTCCTGCTCACCGCTGCGGGACAGCTCCGGACTCTCACCGGATTCCCTGGGTCGGCAGCGGCTGCAGTCTAGCACAACCCTGGAACAGCGGAGAACCGTGCGGGCCGGCTTCGCTCACGTCTGGACTCGTCGCGGCATGCTGCGTTAGTGTGTTCCACGTGTTGACGTTCCGTGATCGATAAAACCGCTTCGGAGGGTGATCCCATGACCAGAGACCGGCAACGATCGACGAATCGGGGGCGCGGCGCGTTCGGCCTCTTCCTTTCGGCGGCCGCCGCGCTGATGTTCCTTGCCGCATGCGCCGGGCCCGCCGGCGAGGACGGCGGGACGGAAGACGCCGCGGACGCCGGGGCCGTCGAAACGATCATGGTCGGCGACATCGAGGTGCGAACCGACGGCCTCACGGCCCGGGACGCCGCGCACCGATCCGACGAGATCACGTTCGAGCTGGGCCCCGCCGGTTTCGTCGAGTACAAGTATCGCCTCAAGGAAGGCGAGCCGATGGTGTATTCCTGGGTCAGTTCGGCGCCGGTCCGTTCGGAAATGCATGCCGAGGCGGACGATCAGGCCGAGGGCACGGCCGAGTTCTTCGAGGTCATCGAGTCCGCGGAAGCCGCCAACGGGGTCTTCACCGCCCCGTTCCCGGGCATCCACGGCTGGTATTGGCTGAACCTGAACGAGGACGAGGGCGTGACGGTCACGCTGCGGAGCGCGGGCTTCTATTCCTACGCCATGGAGTTCCGTGCGGATTCGCGGCGGCGCTACGAGCCCGCGGCCGTCACCGAGGGCGCCGCCGACTGAGCCCGGCCCGGACTCTGGTATAGTGCGGCCCTTGAACCCGGAGGGGCAACCGATGGAACCCGTCAGTCGCAGAGAATTCATGGCGGCCGCGGCCGTGCCCATCGTCGCCCGGCGGGGCCGTCCCGAACCGGCCGGACCGCAGGGGGACGGCGGCATGTTCGTCTGCATGCACGGCGCCACCGGTTCGATGCACGACTTCCGGACGGCGATGGAAGGCTGGGCCCGCGCCGGCATCCGGGCCGTCGAGCCGGACCTTCCCAACGTGCGCCGGTTCGCCGAGGCCGAGTCTCCGCGGATGGCCCGGACGCTGCTGGACGATCTCGGTCTACGCGCGGTTTCGTCCAGCAACCAGTTGTTCCTGGAGGAGTCCGGACCCCGGCGGGCCCAGAGCATCGAGGACCTCCGGTGGAAGGTCGAGCTGGCGGAGATCATCGGCGCCGACCGCCTCGTGATCCCGTCGGCCGCCGGCCAGCCCCACACGATCGACGACTACCCGGAGGTGATCGACAACCTTCGCGAGGCGGCCGATATCGCCGCGCCGCACGGCGTGACGCTGATGGTGGAGTTCACGCGGCTGTCGACGCTGATCAACAACCTCCGTACGGCCCTCCGGGTCGTTCGCGAGGCCGACCACCCCAACCTCGGCGTCATGATGGACACGTTCCATTTCTGGAGCGGGATGAGCAAGTTCGAGGACCTCGACCGGATCGCCCACGGCGAGCTGCATCACCTGCACTTCGAGGACGTGCCCGAGGAACCTCCCCTGGAGGTGTTCGGCCAGCCCGACCGGGTGTTCCCCGGCGAGGGCATCGCGCCGCTGGCCCGTATCGTCGAAGTGCTCAAGAGCAAGGGTTATGCCGGGCCCGCGTCGCTGGAAATGTTCTCCCCCGCGATCCAGGCCATGGATCCCTATGACCAGGCCGTCCGGGCCCGCGAGACGATCGAACCGCTGATCGCATCGTGATTGCCGGGGGCGGCGGCCGCCCGCGCGGCGATGAACGGACAACGGAAGAATGACCCAGACGGTTTCGGATCGCGTCGAGAAGGGCGGCCTTCGGATCGCGCCGCCGCTCCATGACCTCATAGAGAACGGGATCGCCCCCGGCACCGGGATCGAGCCGGACGCCTTCTGGGCGTCGCTGGAGGCCATCCTGGCCGACCTGGGACCGCGGAACCGCGAGCTCCTGGACACGCGCGACGCGCTCCAGGGGCGCATCGACGCGTGGCACCTGGAACGCAAGGGCCAGCCCCTGGACGCGGCGGCCTACAAGGCCTTCCTGCAGGAGATCGGATACCTGGAACCCGAGGGCGAGGCGTTCCGGATCGGCACGCGCAACCTGGACACGGAGATCTCCGACGTCGCCGGCCCCCAGCTCGTCGTGCCCGTCACCATCGCCCGATACGCGCTCAACGCCGCGAACGCGCGGTGGGGCAGCCTCTACGACGCCCTGTACGGCAGCGACATCATCGCCTCGGACGAGGGCGCGGAAGCCGGCGCCGAATACAACCCGGTCCGGGGCGCCCGAGTGGTGGCTTTCGTCCACGAGTTTCTCGATCAGGCGGTTCCCCTGGCCGAGGGCGGCCACGCCGAGGCCGTGGCCTACACCGTCCACGAGGCCCGCGGCGTGCGCAGCCTTTCGGTGACGCTCGCCGACGGCGCCGTCACGCACCTGGCGGCGCGTCACCAGTTCGCCGGAAGCGTCGGCGCCGGCGAGCCGTCGGTGCTGCTGCTCCGCAACAACGGTCTTCACATCGAGCTCCGGATCGACCGGAGCCATCCGGTCGGCAAGGACCATCCGGCCGGAGTGACGGACGTCGTGCTGGAAGCGGCCATGACGACGATCCAGGACTGCGAGGATTCCGTCTCGGCCGTCGACGCCGAGGACAAGACCCTCGTCTATCGGAACTGGCTCGGCCTGATGAAGGACGACCTGGAGACCGCGTTCGAAAAGAACGGGCGGACGCTCGCCCGCCGGCTCAACCCGGACCGCGTGTATACGGCGCCGGACGGCTCCGAGATGGTCCTGCCCGGCCGGAGCCTGCTCCTGAACCGCAACGTCGGACTCCACATGATGACCGACGCGGTCCTGGACGCATCGGGATCCGAGATCCCGGAAGGGATCCTCGACGCGATGGTCACGTGCCTGGCGGCGCTGCACGACCTCCGGGGCAACGGGCGCTACCGCAACAGCCGAACCGGCAGCATCTACATCGTCAAGCCGAAGATGCACGGGCGCGAGGAAGCGGCCTTCACCAACGAGCTGTTCGGGCGCGTCGAGGACGCCCTGGGCCTGGAACGGAACACGATCAAGATCGGCATCATGGACGAGGAGCGCCGGACGACGCTCAACCTGAAGGAATCGATCCGGGCCGCGTCGGAACGCGTGATGTTCATCAACACCGGGTTCCTGGACCGCACGGGCGACGAGATCCACACCAGCATGGAAGCCGGACCGGTCCAGCGCAAGGAAACGATGAAGACGCTGGCCTGGATCCGCGCCTACGAGGACTGGAACGTGGACATCGGCCTGGAAACCGGGATGCGCGGCCGGGCGCAGATCGGAAAGGGCATGTGGCCCAAGCCCGACGAGATGAAACAGATGTGGGAGGTCAAGCGCGGACACCCCGAGGCGGGGGCCAACACGGCATGGGTGCCCTCCCCGACCGGCGCCACGATCCACGCCATGCATTACCACCAGGTGAACGTCGCCCGACGGCAGGACGCCCTGTCCGGCCGCGGGCGCGCCAGCCTGGACGACATCCTGTCGGTCCCGCTCCTGGGCGACGGCGCGCCGGGCCCGGAAGACATCCAGGCCGAGCTCGACAACAACGCCCAGGGGATCCTGGGGTACGTCGTGCGCTGGGTCGAGCAGGGCGTCGGCTGCTCGAAGGTGCCCGACATCGACGACGTCGGCCTGATGGAAGACA
>JAJEDW010000094.1 GCA_022821265.1 Acidobacteriota bacterium | reverse complement strand
CCCGCGGCCTGAAGGTCGAGCGCCAGGTTCAACGGCGTCTGCCCGCCGAACTGCACGATCACTCCCTTCGGCTCCTCCTTCTCGACGATATGGAGCACGTCCTCGAGCGTGAGCGGCTCGAAGTAGAGCCGGTCGGAAGTGTCGTAGTCGGTCGACACCGTCTCGGGATTGCAATTGACCATGATCGTCTCGTAACCCGCGTCCTTGAGGGCGAACGACGCATGGCAGCAGCAGTAGTCGAACTCGATCCCCTGACCGATGCGGTTGGGACCGCTGCCCAGGATCATGATCTTGTCGGACGTCGTGGGTTCGGCCTCGTCCTCCTCCTCGTAGGTGGAGTACATGTACGGCGTGAAGGACTCGAACTCGGCCGCACAGGTGTCCACGCGCTTGTACACGGGCCGGAGCCCGAGCGCCGAGCGCCGGGCCGCGACCGCGGCGCGGTCCACGCGCCCGAGCCTGGCGATGCGCCGGTCGGAGAAACCGCTGCGCTTGGCGAACCGGAGCAGATCGTCGGGAACCTCGCCGTCGGATTCCGCCGCGATCCGCCCGTCCAGCTCCGCCACCTCGCGCAACTCGTTCACGAACCAGGGGTCGATGGCCGTCAGCCGGTGCACCTCCTCGACCGGCATCCCCGTCGCGAGCGCGTGGACGACGTAATGCAGGCGCTCCGGATTCGGCGTCGTCAGGTACTGCGCGACGCGCTCGGGATCGACGCGCTCCCATCCCATCCGGCCGCCGATCTCCAGCGATCGAAGCCCCTTCAACAGCGCTTCCTTGAAGGTGCGTCCGATGGCCATCACCTCGCCCACAGACTTCATCTGGGTGCCGAGGACCGGTTCGTCCTCCCGGACCTTCTCGAAGGCCCACTTCGGGATCTTGGCCACGACGTAGTCGAGCATGGGTTCGAACGACGCCTGCGTCTTGCGCGTGATGTCGTTGGGCAGCTCGTCCAGGGTGTAGCCGACGGCCAGCTTGGCCGCGATCTTGGCGATGGGGAACCCGGTGGCTTTCGACGCCAGCGCGGAGCTGCGCGACACGCGCGGGTTCATTTCGATCACCACGACGCGGCCGTCGGCGGGATTGACTCCGAACTGGATGTTGGACCCGCCGGTCTCGACCCCCACCTTGCGGATGACCTGGACCGAAGCGTCCCGCAGTCTCTGGTATTCGCGGTCGGTGAGCGTCTGGACGGGAGCGACCGTGATCGAGTCCCCGGTGTGCACGCCCATGGGGTCGAAGTTCTCGATCGAGCAGATGATGACGACGTTGTCGTTGAGGTCACGCATCACCTCGAGCTCGAACTCCTTCCAGCCCAGGACCGACTCTTCGATCAGGACCTCGTGGACCGGGCTCAGATCGAGACCCCGCTGGACGATGTCGGCGAACTCCTCGCTGTTGAACGCCGTCCCGCCCCCGGTCCCGCCGAGCGTGAACGACGGCCGGATCACGGCCGGGAAACCGAGCCGCTCGATGGCGCGCTCGGCGTCGGGCATGTTGCCGACGACGGCGCTGTCGGGCGTGGCCAGACCGATCTCGTGCATGGCCTGCTTGAACAGGAGCCGGTCCTCGGCCACCTTCACCGCGTTCAGCTTGGCGCCGATCAACTCCACGCCGTGCGCGTCGAGCACGCCCTGCTCGGCCAGCGCGACCGCAATATTGAGCGCCGTCTGTCCGCCCACGGTGGGCAACATCGCGTCGGGCTTCTCGCGGGCGATGACCTGGGCGACGAAGTCCGGGGTGAGGGGCTCGACGTAGGTGCGCTCGGCCAGTTCGGGATCGGTCATGATCGTCGCCGGGTTGGAGTTGACCAGCACGACGTCGAAACCCTCCTCGCGCAGGGCCTTGCACGCCTGCGTGCCCGAGTAGTCGAACTCGCACGCCTGTCCGATGACGATGGGTCCGGACCCGACGATCAGGATCTTGGAGAGGTCCGTCCGCTTAGGCATCGCGCATGAGGTCGATGAACCGGCGGAACAGGTAGTAGGAGTCGTGCGGACCGGGGGACGCCTCCGGGTGGTACTGCACGCTGAAGGCCGGCAGGCTCCGGTGGGCCAGCCCCTCGATGGTGTCGTCGTTCAGGTTCCGGTGCGTGATCCGGACCTGGTTCTCGTCGAGGCTTCCCGCGTCGACCGCGAAACCATGGTTCTGGGCGGTGATCTCCACCTTGCCCGAATCCAGGTTCATTACCGGCTGGTTCCCCCCGTGGTGCCCGAACTTGAGCTTGAACGTGCGGCCGCCCAGCGCCAGACCCATGATCTGGTGACCGAGGCAGATGCCGAACACCGGCTTCCGGCCGAGCAGCGCGCGCACGTTCCGGACGGCGTACTCCAGGGGCTCGGGGTCGCCGGGCCCGTTCGACAGGAAGATACCGTCGGGATCCATGGCCAGGACGTCCTCGGCCGAAGTCGAGGCCGGAACGACCGTGACGTCGGCGCCGACGTGGACCAGGTCGCGCAGGATGTTCGACTTGATTCCGAAATCGTAGGCGACGACCCGGTACCGTCCGTCGCCGGCCTCGGCCAGGTCGGTGAACTCGATGAAATCGACGTCTTCTTTCGCCGCGGTGTAGCGCTCCGGCGTGGTGACGACGCTGGCCAGGTCCCGGCCGACCATCTCCGGGGACGCGGCGACCTTGCGCGCGAGCGAGTCCGGGTCGTGATCCACCAGCGAGACCACGGCCCGCATCGCGCCGCGCTCGCGGATATGGCGAACCAGCGCCCGCGTGTCGATATCGGATATCGCCGGGATTCGATGGCTCCGGAGGTATTCGTCCAGCGATCCGGACGTCCTCCAGTTGCTCGGGTGCGGCGTCATGCGGCGAACGACGAAGGCTTCCAGGAAGGGACCCCGCGACTCGACGTCCTCCGAGTTGACGCCCGTGTTCCCGATGAGGGGGTACGTCATCGTCACGATCTGTCCGGCGTAGGACGGGTCGGTCAGGATCTCCTGGTATCCCGACATCGACGTGTTGAAGACGACCTCGCCGACGGCTTCGCCCTCGAACCCGTGCCCCTGGCCACGGAAGACGCGCCCGTCCTCGAGCAGCAATGTCGCCGTCATCAATCGATGGCGCCCATCTTGTGGACGGGCCAGTACCGGAAGACGGCCTTGCCGTAGATGTTCTCCCGGGGAACGAGGCCCCACGTGCGGCTGTCGTTGGACTGGTTGCGATGGTCTCCCAGCACGTAGTACTGGCCCGCGTCGACCGTGCGGGTGGGATAGGAACGCCGGTCGGCGAAATCCGGGGGGACGTAGTCCTCGTCTATGGGCACTCCGTTGACGAGAACCACGCCTCGGCGGATCTCGACGACGTCGCCGGGAACGCCGACGACCCGCTTGATATACGACTTGGAGTGATCGAGCGGATACCAGAACACGACGACGTCGCCCCGGGCGATGTCGTCGATCCGGTAACGGAACTTGTTGACGAAGATGCGCTCCTGGTCGACCAGCTCGGGGAGCATGCTCGTGCCCTCCACCTTGACCGGCTGGTAGAAGAACACGACAATGACGATCGCGCCGCCGACGGCGAACAGGAGGTCGCGGACCCAGCCGCGTATGTCGTTCAATACGCTGGCATGACGCGGAGCCGGCGCGGGTGCGCCCTCCGCGTGCTCCGTGTCGATTGGCTGCGGGCTCTCCATCGCGGCTCCCAACCTCCTATTCTAGAAGAATCGGGAACGAAGCAAAAGAGGTGGTGTGGGCATGACGACGCCGCTGTTCGAGGCCGCGTTTCCGTTCGCCGACGATGTCCTGGCCTTGCCGGTCACCGACCTGGACGAAACGGTGTCCTGGTACTGCGACCATTTCGGCCTGAAGGAGGTCGCGCGCGTCGATGAGCCGGCGCCCACGGTGATCATGGAGCGCGACGGGGTGCGGATCGGTTTCGCGGTCAACGGCGGCGACCCTTCCCGGGACGGCGCCGCCATCAAGGTGAGCGACATACGCCGGGCGCGGGACGAACTCGAGGGCAACGGCGTCCGGACCGCCAACTGGCGCGTGGACGATCGCGACGGGCAGAAGTTCCGCGTGTTCTTCGTCGTCGCGCCCGACGGCCTCTGCTACTACTTCCACCAGCCGATTGAAACGGATTGAGGAGAGGAACTTTATCCACGGATGTGGACGACGCCCGAGTCGTGAAATTTCGGCAACGGGGCTTCACTGCCACAGCGTGAAGCGATGCGTGGTCCCGAAGACGACCCCCAGCCGGTGGTCCCACCGGGTCAGGCCCGCGGCCACGCCGAGGTCCCATCGCAGGCCGAGCGCCTCCCACTGGACGCCGAAACGCGTGTGGGCCCGATCCTCGCCACCGAGCGTCGGATGGGTTTGGGGGTTCATCCGGCCGTTGATCTCCGCGGCCAGCCGGACCCGCTCCGACACCGAGACGATGGCCGCGAACCCGTAGGTCATCACGTCCTGCTGGGCGGCAGCCCGCTCCGCGTCGTCCAGGATGCCCAGTCCGATCTTGCCGAAGAGGTAGGCGGGCCCGGCCGGCCGGCCCACGAGGATCTCCGCGGCGAAGTGCGTGCCGTCCACGCCCAGGCCGTCCTCGTTGCTGGCGTTCGGCAAGACGGCGAGCGTGCGGAAGCTGATGTCGGGCCGGCGCCCCGACGCCGTCACCACGGCGATCTTGGTGGCGATCTCGCCGTCGCCCCAGTCGGCGCGCAGCCCCGTGCCGCCTTCGGTCAACCACACGTTGTTGCGCAGCGTGCCGCGCATCTGGAACTCGGCGCGCCCGAACCCGAAGTGGGCGCCCCCGTCGAGGATCGCCAGTTGGTGGCCGCCCAGACCGGTGACGGGGAAGCGCGCCCGGTTGTAGTAGGCCACGCCGTTCTCCAGGTCCATGGCGCCTTCCGGAATCAGCCGCGGATCCTCGGTCAGAAGCGGACGCTGTTGCGCCCACGCCGCCGGCGCGCAGGCCAGCATGAGAACGGCCGCGATACGGATGCGTGCTCCGGCGATCGTCACGTCGAATTACCGGGGGTCGATCGGCGTTCCGCGGCCATCACGACCCACTCTCCCATCGCCCGTTCCCGGCGCACGGCGAACCCGGCGACGACGACGTCGCCCCGAACGGCGTCGGCCTGGGCGCCGAGAATGCCCGACAAGAGGACGGAGCCGCCGGGTCGGACGATGCGATGCATTTCCGGAAGCAGGCCTCGGATCGCCTCGGCGGTCAGGTTCGCCATCATGACTTCGACGACGGCGTCGGCCAACGCGTCGGCCGAGCCGACGTAGACCGGAACGTCCGCACGGTTGCGCCGGAGGTTCGATCGGGCCACGGCCGCCGCGTCCCGGTCGACGTCGCAGGCGACGACGCCCCGCCATCCCAGCCGGACGGCCGCGATCGACAGGATCGCCGTTCCGGTTCCCAGGTCGACGACGGGTCCGGCAACCGCTCCCCGGGCGTCGAGGGCCTCCATCTCCTCGATCACCAGGCGCGTGGTCTCGTGCGTCCCCGTACCGAACGCCAGCCCGGGATCGATTCGAAGCGGGATGCGGTCGTCGCCGGCGGCCGGCTCTTCCCAACTCGGGACGACGCGGAACCGGCGACCCAGGGGGAAGCTGGTGAATCCCCGGCGCCACTCCTCGCTCCAGTCTTCCTTCCGTTGGGTCCCGACACGGACCTCGGGCGCGGGGTACCCGTTGCGTTGGAAGAGCCGGCCGATGCGCGCGTCGACGAGCCGCGCCCGCGACACCGGACCGAAATAAAGGACCAACTCGCACCCGGCGCCGTCGGCGTCGCGCTCCCAGACGCCCGCGATGCCGTCGTTGGAGAACTCCCCCACGACGGCGTCCTTCAGTTCATCGGGAACGGTCAGGGTGATGGTCTGCCAGGACACGCGAAACGGCGGCTATCCGAAAATGTCCTTGACCTTCTCGAGGATCTTTCTCTGGACCGGCTGGTTCGCCGCGTCGTCGGTCTCGGCCAGGCTGGCGATGATCCGGCGTTGTTCCCGGCTGAGGCTCTTGGGTACTTCCAGGCCCACGTTGACGTAGAGGTCGCCCCGGCCGCGGCCTCCGGCGTGGGGAACGCCCGCGCCGGGAATCCGGAACACGGTCTCCGGCTGCGTGCCGGGGGGGATCTTGAGCGTCTCGTCGTCCGTCAGCGTCGGCACGCGGATCTCCGTGCCCAGCGCCGCCTGCGCGAACGAGATCGGAATGCGGCAGTGCAGGTCGTCGTCGTGGCGCTCGAAGAACTCGTGCTCGCCGACGTGAATCACCACGTAGAGATCGCCGGGAGGGCCGCCGCGGCCTCCGGCGTCGCCTTCGCCCCCCACCCGCAAGCGGGATCCCGTATCGACGCCGGCCGGAATCTTCACGTCGAGGGTCTTCTCACGGACGACGCGCCCCTCGCCGCGGCATTCCTTGCACGGATCGGTGATCACGCGCCCACTGCCCCGGCAGCCGCTGCACGTTCGGGTGACCGAGAAGAAGCCCTGCTGGTAACGCACCTGTCCACGCCCGTTGCAGGTGGAACAGGCCTCGGGCCCCCGCCCTCCGGCGCCGCCGCCGCCGCCGCACGCGTCGCAGACCTTCCGGCGGGGCACCTTGATCCGCATCTCCTTGCCGAAGGCCGCCTCGTCGAACGTCAACTCCACGTCGTACCGGAGATCGGCCCCGCGCGCGGCCGCCCGGCGTCCCCCGCGTCCGCCGCCGAACATGTCGCCGAAACCGAAGAAATCGCCGAGGATGTCGCTGAAATCGGCGAAGACCGTGGGATCGAAGCCGCCCGCGCCGGGACCGCCGGTGGCGCCCGCCACGCCGGCATGTCCGAACCGGTCGTACCGGCTCCGCTTCTGCGGATCGCTGAGAACGGCGTAGGCTTCGGCGGCTTCCTTGAAACGCTCCTCGGCCGCCGCGTCCCCGGGATTCCGGTCGGGGTGGTATTTCAGGGCCAGCTTGCGATAGGCGCTCTTGATGTCCTGCTCGGACGCGTCCCGGGCGACGCCCATGATCTCGTAGTAGTCGCGCCTGGAGCTCATGGGCCGCGCCTCATCCGGCCTCGCCCTCGCCGCCGTCCGCGGCCACGACGACCATGGTGGGGCGCAGCAGCCTGCCGCGGAGGCAATATCCGCGGCGGAGCACGGACAGAACGGTCCCCGCGCCCACGCCTTCCGGGGCGGGCTGCATGCTGACGGCCTCATGGAAATTGGGATCGAACGGGCGGCCGTCAGCCTCGATGGCCTCCAGGCCGGCGCGCGCGAGCGTGTCCTGCAGTTGCTTGTAGATCAGCTCGAAGCCCGTCTGGTCCGCCTGCGTCTCGGTGTCGTCGGACCTCAGCGCCAGCTCGAACGAATCCAGCACGTTGAGCATCTCGCGCATCACCTCGGCCGTCGCGTACTGGACGAACTCGGCGCGCTCCTTCTCGGTCCGTTTTCGGAAGTTCTCGAACTCGGCCTGCTTGCGAAGCAGAAGGTCCTTGAGCTCGTCTCGTTCCCCGGCCAGCTCTTCGATGCCGGGTGGGGATTCCACCGGAGGGGCGTCCTCCGGCGCGCGGCGGGATTCGGACTCTTCGGAGTCGACAGTGGACTCCGCGTCTTTCAGTTCTTCAGTCATCGTTCGCTCATTCATCGCGGCGCCTGCCGGAGCCGCGCACAACGGACGGGGCGATCAACGATTATAGCAGGCGGACGTGCGGCGATTGCACGGGCATCGGCCGAGGACGGACGCGTTTCAGGCGTGGATCATCCGGCCGCAGAGGTTGGCCAGGTAACTGACGACCGAGATGCCCTTTCGGTACTCCATGCGCGTGGGGCCGATGATGCCCATGAAGCCGGCCGTGGCTCCCCCGCCGGGGCAGAGGGCGCCGATCACGGTGAACCCCCGCATGCACGGATCGCCCAGCTCGGAACCGATCGTGATCTGAACGCCGTCGGCGGAATCCGGCCCGAGGCACCCGTTCAGGATCTTCACGAGCCGCCCCTTCTCCTCGAACATCCGGAACAGCTCCTGCATGCGGGCGACGTCGGACAGATCCAGGTTCGGCAGGATGTTGCCCGTGCCATGCAGGTAGACGGACCCGGCGGACGGATCCGCTTCGTCGAGCGCGTCGCTCCACGTCGCCAGAAGACGCCGCAACATCGTGTCGTACTGCATGCGCTCCTGCCGCATCAGGAGCACGAGCTCGCGGCGAATCTCCGGAAGCGTGCACCCGGAAAACCGTTCGACCAGGTAATTGCCCGCGCGAACCAGCTCGTCCTGGCTGTACGCCTCGTCCACGTGAATCACTTTCTGCTCGACCGAACCGGTCTGCGACACCAGGATGACGAGGAGCTTCCCCTCGTCCAGGCGGATGAACTCGATGTGTTGCAGCACGCTGACGTCGATGGGCGCCGAAACGACGACGCCGACGTTGTTCGAGATGTCCGACAGCAGGCACGACGCCGTCGACATCACCTCCTCGGGCGTGTGCGCCGCGGCGAGCCGCGTGCGTATGTACTTCTCCGCGGAGGGAGCCGGACGGCGCGAGCTGCCGAGGCAATCCACGTAGTAACGGTAGGCCTTCTCCGAGGGGATACGGCCGGCGGAGGTATGCGGCTGGCTGAGATAGCCCGCCTCCTCGAGGTCCGCCATGATGTTGCGGATGGTGGCGGGCGACAACCGGCGGTTCATGGCCTTGGAAATCGTCCGCGAACCGACGGGCTCGCCCGAGCGGATGTACTCGCCGACGATCAGCCTGAGGATCTCGCCGCCCCGAGCGTCGAGTTCACCGACGCGCAACCTTTCGGCCATGCCTCGAACCTATAACATCCGGCCGTAGAGGGTCAAACCTCGCAACGGGCCCGGCGCCGCGTGCTCACGCGCTCGCACGCCGCTCGAGACACACGCCGAAACGCTCGGCGAAGGCCCGGGTGAAAGCGTCGACGAGCGCCGCCATGGACGGCCTTTCGGGCAGGCACTCGGCCACGCCGGCCATCTCGCGGTCGAGCCCGCCGCCGCCCCGCATGCGTGTCGCGCGCGCCAGCAACTCCCGGTCGCAGGTGATGGGCATGGACCCGTGCTGCAGGAAGCCCCGCCGCAGCCGGCGCTGCGCGCTCCCGACGATCTTGCGGCCGCCGACGAGCAACTCGTAGCGCGACGGGGACACGAAGCAGGGATGGTCCATGCCGCCGCGCGGCCGTCCCCGGGACCGCGTCTCGGGCGCCAGGACGGCGTCGACGCCCAGGCGGCGGTAGCCGTCGGCCAGCGCCTCTGAAATCCTGCGGTACGTGCCGTAGATCGATCCGCCGTCGAAGGCCGCGGCGTCGTTGGACGCGACGGCGTAGGTCAACTCGTCGTCGTGGAGAACGGCGCGTCCGCCCGTCGGCCGATGCACGACGTCGATGCCGCGGCCCGCGCAGAACTCCAGGTCCACGGCCCGGGCGATGGACTGATTACGCCCAAGCGAGACCGTCGGACGGACCCAGGAATAGAAACGAAGAATGGTCCGGGGCGCCTCGGACCGCGCGACCTCGTCGAGCAACTGCGCATCGACGGCCATGTTGGTTTGGCCGTCGAGCGCGGGATCGTCGATCAGGTCCCAGGCGGTTCGAGTCATACCTGAAACGAGAAGGGGCGCCCGGAGGCGCCCATTTCGTCACGGATTCTTCATGGTTGAAAGTCAGGGAACGAGCATCGGCACGAATGTCGAGGCGAAGTCGTTCTGGGGATCCAGGACACGGAGGGCGATCCGCATGTCGGAGGACATCGCCGCTTCCGCCTGGCGGAAACTCTCGACGTCCGTGACCTCGAACCGTACGCGGCCCACGTTGACACGGGTAATGATCAAGCCCCGGGCCAGACCGGCCTCGTCGGCTACGCTTCCGGACTCGACCGACCCGATCAGGACGCCTTCCACGTCGGGTCGCAGGGTCCGGATCTGCCGCGTCAATTCCTGAACGCGGATTCCGAGGCGGCTGTCGGCGTCCTCGCCTCGCCTCGGCCGGGGAATGGCATCCGAGACTTGCGTGGTGTCGCTCTCCGACCGGTCCGCGATGATCACGTCGAACGTCAGTTCGTCATCGCCCCGCAAGACCGTGAACGGGATGACGCTGCCGACTTCCATGGCGACCACCGTTTCCAGGAGCATGTCGCCGTTGTTGATTTCCCGTCCGTCGATTCCGACGATCAGGTCCCCGTCCTCGAACCCCGCATCCTCGGCCGGGCCCCCGGGAGCCACGCGGCTGACGAACACTCCGTCGCCTTGCTCGAAACCGACCGCTTCGAGCGTGTCAGCGTCGTCGGTGTAGTAGATGCCGATCCATCCCCGCGTGACGCGGCCGCTCGCGACGAGCTGGTTGTAGACATCCGCGACGACGTTCGACGGCATGGCGAAACCGATGCCGGCGAACACGCGCGTGTCGGAGACGATGGCCGTGTTGACGCCGATGACTTCGCCCGCCATGTTCACCAACGGCCCGCCGCTGTTGCCGGGATTGATGGCCGCGTCGGTCTGGATGAAGCTCTGGAATTGCGCACCACCCATTTCACGGCCCTTCGCGCTGATGATGCCGGCCGTCAGCGTCTGCTCGAACCCGAACGGGCTGCCCAGCGCCAGGACCCAATCGCCGATGTTGGCCGCGTCGGAGTTGCCCAGGCGCGCCGTCGGCAAGCCGTCCGCCTCGATCTCGATGACCGCCAGGTCGGTTTCCGGATCCGTTCCGACCACCTCCGCCTCGTACTCGGTACCGTCGGCCAATTGGACGATGATCTCGACGGCGTCTTCGATGACATGGTTGTTCGTGACGACGTAGCCGTCGGGATCGACGATGAAACCCGATCCCGTGCTCTGCCGCGGGACGGTCTCCTGATCCGGCGGCTCGGGAGTATCGGGCTGAATACCGAACGGGGAGCCGAAACCGAAGAAGTCCTCGAACTGATCGAAGAAGTCCTGGGTGCTGGTTCGGATCGAGCGGTTCGACACCACCTCGATACTGACGACCGCCGGCCCCAACGCCTCGGCAATGGCCGCGAATCCGTTCGACAGCTCCACGGGATTGGGGATCCGGATCGCGGCCGGGCCGTCCTGCGTGGCCGAGGCGCGCTCGGATACGACCGTCCCGATCGCCACGCCCAGCGCCAGGGTCAGCACGATGAGAGCGGAAAATATTCCTCGTCGTTTCATGGTTTCAACCTTCCGAATTTGTGGAACGTTCGTGACGGCGATTATATGTCACCAGTCGTTTGACGACCCACGTTTCGAATCGTCACCGGGCTCGGCTTCCCGGCAACGGCATCGGCCGCGCGGCTGGCCGGAGGGCCCGCATCCGTTGCTCCGCCAGGGCCATCGTCTCTTCCCGCTTGCAGAAAGTGAAGCGGATCAGGTCCCGTCCCAAAGCCGGGTCGCTGTAGAAGCTGCTGCCCGGCACGGCCGCCACGCCCACGTCCTCGATCAAGTGCCGGCAGAAGTCCACGTCCGACGGGTATCCCCGGTCTGAGATATCGCACATCACGTAGTAGGCGCCCCCGGGCGTCATCACGTCGAAGCCCGCGTCCCGCAGGATCCCGACCAGGCGGTCCCGGCGCGCGGTGTAGGCCGCGGCCAACTCGTCGTAGTACGCATCCGGCAGGAGCACGGCGACGGCGCCGGCTTCCTGGAGCGGCGCGGCCGCGCCGACCGTCAGGAAATCGTGAATCTTGCGGATCGGATCGGTCAGGTGGGGCGCCGCGATCACCCATCCCACGCGCCATCCGGTCACGCTGTAGGACTTGGACAGGCTGTTGACGACGATCGTGCGGTCGCGCATCCCGTCGATCGTGATCATCGACACGTGTTCCGCACCGTCGTACAGGATGTGCTCGTAGATCTCGTCGGTGATCGCGACGGCGTCCCACTTCCGGCAGAGCGCGGCGATCGACTCCAGCTCGGAACGCGAGAACACCTTGCCCGTCGGGTTGTTGGGCGTGTTGATGATGACGGCCTTCGTCCGCTCGTTGAACGCCGCCTCGAGCTCGTCCGGATCGAACGTCCAGCCCGGCCGGCGCAACTCGACATAGCGGGGCGCCGCCCCGGAGATGATCGTGTCCGGCCCGTAGTTCTCGTAGAACGGCTCGAACACGATGACCTCGTCCCCGGGGTTGATCAACCCGAGCAGGGACGCCACCATCCCCTCGGTGGAACCGCACACGACGGTGATCTCCCGTTCCGAATCGATATCGATTCCGAAGAACCGGTGCGTCTTCTCGGCCAGGGCGTTGCGGAACTTCCGGGCGCCCCACGTGATGGCGTACTGGTTGACGTCGGCGAAGACGGCCTTCGAGGCGGCCCGCTTGAGGATGTCGGGCGCCGGAAAATCCGGATACCCCTGCGACAGGTTGACGGCGTCGTGAAGCAACGCCAGACGCGTCATTTCGCGGATGACCGACTCGGTGAAGCGGTCGGCCTTGTCAGACGTTAGCTTTTTCGGCATCGACAGGCGGATGGGACTGCATGACGGGGCCCGGGTATTCCGGTCCCATCCGGGAGAAGTCGTTGTCGGCCAGGATCTTCACGATCTCTTCGTGGAAGTGGTCGTGCTCGGGACGCCCGGACAACCGTCCCTCGTAGGCCGCGCGCCCCTCTTCGATCGGTTGGCGCAGCCGCTGGAACAGGTCGGACTGGGCCCGTCCCTCGCGGACGGCGTCCTCGTGCCGCAGTTTGATGTCCGCGACGATCGTCCGGGCCACTTCGCGCGGATCGTGCCCCGCGGGCGGCGCTACCCCGCCCGGCGCCGCTGCTGCCTCCGCTTCCGCGGGGCCGCCCGTGCGCGCCTGATGTTCAGGCTGAACGTTGTCCGCGGGCTCCGGAAACCGCAACCGCATGGCCAGCGTCTCCACGGCGCGGTTCAACGCCCCGCCCATGATCACCAGGGCGTCGCGGTCCGACACGCCGGCCGCCGCGACGGCCCCGAGCGTCCGGCCCCGCACCACGACGGTCCAGAAGTACCAGTCGGGATCGATCGCATCGAGGGCGACGACATCCGGAAAGGCGCCCGGCGCACCCTCGGAATCCCACAACGTCAACCCGGCCGGCTTGTTCAGGTACACGGCGGAGCTGTCCGCGAACCGGAGCGCCGTCTTCAGGAAACGCCTCAGCACCTCGATCTGCGACGTGGACTCGCCGGTCTTGTGCTGGAACTT
This sequence comes from Acidobacteriota bacterium, assembly GCA_022821265.1. GTDB lineage: Bacteria > Acidobacteriota > Terriglobia > 20CM-2-55-15 > 20CM-2-55-15 > JAJEDW01. The sequence goes on along the minus strand of JAJEDW010000094.1, from coordinate 18,546 downwards.
CGCCAGCGCCCGCCACCGGCGGCTTTCTTCCGTCAGGCGTCTCCGTTCGTCTTCGGATTCATCGGCAAAGCGGGCTTCCAACTCGGCCTGCTTGTCCCGGAGCGCCTGCTCGAGGTGCGCCCGGGCCTCGGCCGCGACCGCGGCGCGAATCTGGCCGATCGTTTCCCCGAGCGCTTCGGCGAGCGCGGGTCGGGCCGCCTCCAGCAGGCGATCGGGCGAAAGCCCGGGGTCGGACGGTTCCTCGGACACGCTTCGGCCATACCTCCGAAAGGGCGGGATTATACCACGCGGGTGGGTAACCCCAACGATCGACGGGGTTTGTCGGGGCGGCTCCGGCGGTGATCCTGCGGGAGGCGTTGTTGCGGTACGATACCCGTCAGGGCCGGACAGGGAAAAAGCACCACGGATGACCGGCTCGGAGACGGCGGATTCCATTCCCGTCGTCTTCAACCTGCTCGACGAGCCGCGGCGCCCGTGCGGCGGCGAAGCGGCTTCCGAGGCTCCGGCGCAGCCAAGGCCCATGGCTGCGGCCTGATGCTCGCTCGCCGAGCGTGATCGGCAGAGACCTGGAGGCAGGCGCGTCATGGAATGGCAGGATGTCCGAGGCCGGATCGACGCGGGGGAAGATGCGCATACGGAGCTGAAGCGGGGGCTCGGGGACCTGTCCGCCATCGGACGAGTGATCTGCGCCTTCGCCAACTCCGAAGGTGGCCTGATCGTCATCGGCGTCACGGACTCTCGCGAAATCTGCGGAGTTCGGGAGGACGCCCAGAGAGTGCAGGAACGCGTGACCTCGTTTCTGCATACAGGTTGCAACGCACCGGTTCATGCTCGTACCGGACACTTCGAGGACTCCGCGGGCTGGGTGCACTGGATCGAGATTCCCCGGCAACGCGGTTTCGAGCCGCTGCGCTACGACGCCCGGGTCTGGGTTCGCCGCGACCGCAGCAGCGTGGAGCCCTCGGCCACGGAACTTCAGGAGCTCTACAACGCTTTCGGCTACATTCTGACCGAGGAACGCGCAATTCTCGATGCGGCGCCTTCGCACATCGACCTTGAAGCCTTCCGCTCGTATCTCGAACGGCTGGGCTTCGACACTACGAACGACCCTCAGCCCGACAGCCTGGACGACCTGCGCAATCGCGACGTGCTGGTCGAGATCGGCGGCGACTTCCGCGCGACGCTTTACGGCGTGCTTGCGTTCGGGAAGGACCCGCAGCGCTACGCGCGGACGCGTGACTTCCGCGTCGAGTGCGTGGCCTATGCCGGGGATGACCGCGCGTCGGAAGTCCTGCAAGTCGCCAGCGGAGCCGGGCGTCTGAACGAACAGGTCGAGAGGGCGGCGGGTTGGTTTCTCGGACTCGGCCGCTTCGAGTCGTACGCCGGCGTCCGGCGCGCGGACCGCTACCTGCTACCGCGCCGAGCCATTCGTGAAGCGTTGGCGAACGCCGTGACGCATCGCGATTACGCCATCACCGGCTCGGCGGCGATGCTCGAGGTGTTCGCGGACCGCGTCGACGTGACGAGCCCGGGGACGTTGCCCAACAACATGACGACGGATCACGTTCGTGCCGGCGCGAACCCCAGGTCGAGGAACGAGTCGCTGGCGCACTTCATGGCCGGAATGGGTTTCATGGAACGGCGGGGCCGAGGCTGGCTGATCATGCGCAGCGAGATGATGGCGTTCAACGGCACGGAACCGGACCTGCTCAACGATGTGCGCAATCGATTCGTTCGGCTGACGTTTCGTCTCGCCCCCCACGCGGAGACGGGAGACTCGTGACGCAGGCGTGTTCAGGTGTTCCCCGCCGGCGCGGGGATGAACCGACATGAATGTAGTCGTGGACCGGCGTAACGGATTGACGCCGGCGTGGCGCGCTCTGTTAAAGTACGGGATGTGATTGCCTTCACGGGCATCCGTTCAACCGGGGGCGTCCTGGATTCGACGGGTGTGATGAGGCAGGAGATGCATACCGAGGCCCATGGTCCTCGTTAAAAACATGGAAAACAATCAACTGCTGACGAACCGTTAGCACTGGCCGCCTAACACCGGTCAGCGTCCCCGGTCGATTCGCCTGTAGGTCGGTCGACGGACGTCATTCATGCAGGATAGCTTTTCGCGGCTGGCCCGGCGGCGGAGGCGAGATCAACGGGCTGGTGTTCCGACCGGGTTGCAGGTGCCTTCGGGCCGGAGCACGAGACACACAGGAACCTGACAAGTATGTAGACTCTCCTGTCGAACGCATTCGGACGCGGGTTCGATTCCCGCCGCCTCCATCACTTTTCAGCACACACGACACGTCTCTCCGGGTGATCCCCTGGGGAGACCTGCGCCAAGAAAACCCCATGTTCTCGAAGGGTTCGGGCGTTCCTCAAATCACTCACACCCCGTTTCCCACCGGTGGAATTCGCATCCTTTCGCAACTTCCCGATTCACCCGCGCCCTTCGAATGCGAGAAGTTGGAGCGCTCATCCAACCTCTTCTCCTCCGCCCTGTTCGAACGGCCGCCGTCCAGCGCCGCGAAGTCCGAAGATTCCCATCAGAGCGGCGAGCCCGATCAGCATTCCCAGCCCTGGAGCGACGGCTCCGGCTGACTCGACGAGCGGTTCCGCGGCAAAGGCGAACCGGGGAATTCCGGAGTACGCGTCGGCCGTCAGGCGCTCTTTCCGGAAGGTCCGTTCCGCGAAGAAACCCCGCCACTGCCGGTGAAACCCGTCGACCGCAGCCAGGAAGCGACGGTGACTCCGGTGGCCCCGGCCGACAAGGTCCTCGAGCGCCGCTTGCGTGACGATTGCCGGGGACAGGAACCGAAGTCGGTCGACGAGCGTCTGTTGGCGCCCCAGTTGCGATTCGTACTCGTCGACCATGGGTCGCACTTGTCGTTCGATGTCTTCACGGCGCGCGAACGCGAGCATCGTGAAGTCTTCGAGGTCGGCTTCACCGATGTCGGAGACGAGTTCCGGATGGTCTTCGTAGTACCGGGCCAGGAGTTGGCTCGACGCAGTCGCGGCAGCGGCCGAGGCGCGTCGCGTCGCCTGGATCATCTCCACCCTGGACGGCACCGGATAGTAGGCTGAGACGGCCAGTTGCACGGAAGACGGAACGACGACGGTCAGCAAGAGCCAAGCCCCGGACAGGACGACCGCGGACGCCGCCGAGCTCCGGCTCCGAAGGTCGACCAGCGCCGCCAGGGCGAACCAGAAGAGACCGTAGGCGGAGACCACCGCGAACCACAACAGGAGTCGCACGGCCGAATCCGGCGTGGCGATCTCGACGCCAGCGAGCGCCATACCGGTCAGGGAAAGGGCGAGGATGAGGCCCAGGGAGAGCAGGAGGCGCAAGGCGACCTTGGCGGCCACCACCCTCCGGAGAGGGACCGGCTGGGACGCGACCAATGAAAACGTGCCGTTCTCTCGTTCTCCCGAGATCAGGTTGTACCCGAGCGCGATGACGAAGAGAGGGTAGAGGTAGACGATGACGAACGCCAGATCGAACCGGCCGGTCAGGAGCCGGTCGGGATTCTCGATTTCGGTCGCGGCCAGGATCGTCTCCCGAGATCCTGTTGAAACCTTCAGGTAGTAGGGGTAGAGGTCGCTTTGACCGACGGCGAGAACGGCCAGCGGGGAGGGCGGATGGACGGCGGATCGGATCGCGAGCCGGCTCCCGGCGGCCTCGGGATTGCCCGGATCGGCGTTCCGCGACGGTTGGCGGCTTCCGGCCTCGATCTCCTGGAGTTCGGTCCGAAGCCGCTCGAGGCGGCCGCTTTCCTCCTCGAACACCGCGTCGATGGCGCTCTCCTGAAACGCGACCCACCGCGCGGCGCTGAAGAGCGCGTAGCCGACCAACGCCGCCAGGAGCGCCGTCAGCACCCACGGCGTCGTCTCTCGCCGGAGAACAACCCACTCGTGTTTCAGAATGCGTCCGAACATCGCCACTTCCCCCGGCCTACACCGGACGAACGCGCCGGGCGGCCGTCGAACACGCGAGGATCGATACGCCGAACCACACGCCGAGGACGACCAGGCTCCAGACATGGTTACGCAGCACCCAGCCAACGCCCGGCGCCCGGTATTCGAACGTCGGGATGGCTTCCCAGAGTTCGGCGTCGGCGAGATAGGTTTCGCCCGGCGCCACCGGGTGGCTCTCGATCTCCGCGTTGAGGCGCCGCTGCAGGTCGCGGCGGTAGCCTTCGGCCGCGTCCACGAAGTCTCGGTGGTGGGAGAAGTCAGCTCCGGCCAGAGCCATGGACAAAGACCGGATCGCGAGCACCGGCGCGACGAAGGACAGCTTCTTCTGGAGGCCGTTCTGCCGTTCGAAAGTATCGAAGAGCCCGTTCCAGTGCTCGTCGAAGACCGCGTTCGCGTGATCTTCGCCCGCCTGAAACGACAGGCCAAGGAAATTGACCGGCAGCTCGGAGAGATCCGAGACACCGTGGGCCGCGAGCAACTCTTCCCGCACCCGTTCCAGTTCGGCATCCATCTCCGTCCGGTCGGCGAGGTCCGCATCCAACGCGGCGTTGAACTCCACCGAGGAAGGTGTCGGCCACACCGTCGCGGCCACTTCCGAAACCAGCCGTGGCGCGACCAACCCATTGGCGATCCAGAAGGAAAGAAGAATGAGCAGTGCCGAACGGCTGGACGAGGTCCAGGCCGAAATGCCGATCGAGAGCGCGACGAAGACGCCGAAGTAAAGGAGATAGGCAGCCGCCATCGCCAGGATGCGCGCCGTGTTGCCGGCCAGCTCGCCGCTTCCCGACGTGGACATCAGAGCGGCCACTCCGGCGAACGCCGCCGGAACCAGCAGCATGGCCAGTGCCGTGGATACGCCCAGAGCCTTGCCGACGGCCAACTTCCGCCGATCGATACCGAGACTGAACAGCTGGGTGAGCGTCCCTCTCTCCCGTTCCCCGGCATACGCGCCGAACGCGAGCAGGATGATCATCAGGGGAATCAGGAGCTGCAGGACGGTCGCGGCCGTCAATTGGCCGAACCGCTGGATCGTCGTCCCATCCTGGGCCGGACGGTGGAGCAATCCGTTCTGCCGATGCGCTTCGAGCCACACGGCAACGCCGGTGTACGGGTAAACTCCGGTGTCGACCATGGACAGCATGTTCCGCGGCAAGAACGCGTAGACCCCGTAGTGGGCGGCCGAATGCGGGTTCTTCTCGCCCTGGCTGACCCACTGTTCCCGGGTTTCCATCTGCGCGGCGCGGTGCTGGGCGTCAACGTCCGCCTGATGCTTCCAGCCGGCTGCGAAAGCAGCGAGGAGCAGGACGAGAACGGTGGCCGAAGCCGCCCGAAAGCGTCCGTCCCGAAAGATCTCCCGGACTTCCTTGATGGCGATGACTCGGATCGTCTTCACGGGCGGTCCTCCCGCTCAGTCGCGCATGTGTTCCAGATAGATTCGTTCCAGATCCTGGTGCCCGAGATCCTTCGTTTCGTGAGCGGCCACCAGTTGGCCGTGCTTCATGATGCCCACCCGGGTGCCGGTCTCCTTCGCACGGAACAGGTCGTGTGTAGCCATCAACACGGCGACTCCCGAGGCGCTCAGTTTCTTGAGCAGCTCGGAGAACTCGTTGGACGCTTTGGGATCGAGCCCCGAGGTGGGTTCGTCGAGAAGCAACGCGCCGGCCTTCTTGGCGATCGCGATCGCGATGCCCACTTTCTGCCGCATGCCCTTGGAATACACCGCCATGCGCCGGGCGGCGGCGTCCTGATCGAGCCCCGCCTGGTCCAAGAAACCGAGGAGGGCCAGGCTCGGATAGGTGTGCCCGGCGAGAGCGCTGAAATACTCGAGGTTCTCGATCCCGGTCAGGTTTCGGTAGAGCATGACCTGTTCGGGGATATAGGCAACGGACTTCTTGGTCTCGATCGGATGTTGGGTGACGTCGAGCCCGTTGATCGTCGCGGTCCCCGAAGTCGGCTCCACGAAGTTGAGGAACAGGTTGATCGTGGTGGTCTTGCCCGCGCCGTTGGCGCCGAGCAGGCAGAACACCTCTCCCGGCCCGATCTCGAGATCGAGCGAATCGAGCGCCACGGTGCCGTTGTAGCGTTTCGTCAGGCCTTTGGCTTTGAGCATGTGCGTATGGAAACCGGTCCCCCGTCGCCGGTCGGGCCCATCGGCGATGCGACTGATTGTGGGCACGCTGGTTGCAGAAGAGAACCGATTCCTTACGAATGGCCCGAATATTTGAATGAGTGGTTCGATGGGCCCAACAGAAGAACCTGGGACGGCCGGATACGCCATCTTCGACCTGAAGGCCTCCTGCGCTGTGCCGCAAGAGCACTTCGTCCGTCAGGGCGGCGGCGTTTCGGAACGCTCGTGAGAATGATCTTCGATCGGAGGCGAATGACAATCTTGAATGGCGCCGGCCACCGCGAACAACAAACGTTCGGGTAGACGCGAGCACGCAACTGGAGGCACAATGGGAAGGTACGGCCAGACACCATGCGTAGACCTCGTTCTTCACTCATCGCCTTCGCCGGAGTGTTCCTCGGAGGCGTGTTCCTGATCGTCGCGCCCCCTGTCGAGGCGCAACAGGAGTTGGTGAGCCCGGCGCGCGCCTCGGAATTGAAAAGGGCGGCGTTTCCCTACGTTCGCTTCTCGACGCTGGCCTCATTCGATCTCCCGGAGGCGGAAGGCTTCACCCACGGTGCGCCCGCAGCCGCGCCGGCCCCGATACTGGCGCTGCCCGAGAACGTCGTCAACCTCGATGGCAGCGCCGCTTCCATCCGCGGTTATATGCTGCCGATCGATGTCAACGCCGAAGGCGTGAGATCGTTCCTGCTGACCTCGTCGATCGACTCCTGCCACTGGGGCATGATCGGACTCCCGAACGAATGGGTGCTCGTCGAGATGCCCGAAGGCAGACGCGTGCCGTTTGTCCAGTTCCAGCCCGTGACGGTCTTCGGACGCCTCAGCGTCGAGCCGGCCTATCTCGGCAGCCAACTCTCGGGCCTCTATCAGATGCGAGGCGAGTACGTGGCCGGCGAGCGACAGTAGACGCGGTTGTGCGTCTTTCCTGCGCCGCCCGGTTGACTGACAACCCGCACGCGGGCATCGACGACGAAGTGATTCGGCTGAACGGCGGGTGTCGGGCAGCGAACTGGCGGATGGACTTCGCGAGATCGCTCGCGCGACGATCGCAGGGGCCGTTCCGTTGCGGCCCCCGCGTTGGCTAATCGAGCATGTCGGTGTAGACGGCGGTGCCGTTCATTCGGTAAAAGCTCTCGAAGTACCCGTCGATCATCACTTCGCCGACATCGAGAGTTCCGAAGACGGTGACCGGATAGAAGACTCCGCGAAACTCGGTCTTGCCCTTCATGGTGACCATGACCCATTGGTTGGGGCCGCCCAACGCACCGAAGTGGCACATTTCCAGGAACGGGACGACGATGAACGAGTTCATTCCCTCGTTGTCCAGGTCCAACGGAATGACGTAACCGCGAATGCTCACCTTCTGTCCGTTCAGCGCAAGGACGCTCGCGGGAGGATTCGGCTCTTGCCGGGCTTCGGACCAGGAGAAATTCAAGGGATAGTCGAAGCTCGACAACAGATCGAACCCGACCTCGCGGTGGGTCTTGGCCCAGTCGGTCGCCTGTCGTGAGGTGAGAACGGTCGCGAAATCGACCGGATCATCGGCGGCCCGCGTGTCGGCCGCCGGGAACACCGTCAGGATCACCACGAGTCCCAGCGTGAAAGCGATCGTGCGCATGTCGTCCCATCCTTACTGTTCTCGTCAAGATCATCTTCGGATCCAGATCCTCGACGAACCTATTCCAGCTTCGTTGAAGCGGGCAACGCCCTTTCCATGAGTGGACCGGTCAACGGTCTGAGCGGCGCGATTCGAGGCGTGAACGGCACGCCGGGCGCTCGGCGGCGTGAGCGCCTGGGATTCCCGCAGGAGTCAGTGATCGGCGTGAACGAACCGCCCATGGACGTGGGTCGCCCATTCATGAGATCCGGGTTGGCCGCGGGGGCGCTTTGTTGTGGAGTGCACGGTGTTGTGGAGTGCGCGGTATGGAGATTCTGGAGGTAACCGATCTGGAGAAGACGTACCGTTCGCCGGACGGAGAGGATCATCGGGTGATCGATGTCCCGCGGTTCTCCATGGCGGCCGGCGAGCATATGGCGCTGCGCGGCGCCAGCGGCTCGGGGAAGACCACGTTTCTGAACCTGATCGCCGGAATCCTCGAACCCGACGGCGGCGACGTCACGATCGACGGGCAGAAAATCTCGGCGATGCCGGAGAACCTCCGGGATCGCTGCCGCGCCGCGAACATGGGGTACGTCTTCCAGACCTTCAACCTGCTCCAGGGATACACGGCTCTCGAGAATGTTCTGCTGGGCATGATGTTCGGCCCGGGCGCGGACGCGGCGCGGGCGCGCCTGCTTCTGGAGCGTGTGGGTCTGGGGAACCGCATGAACTACCGGCCACGTCAGCTCTCGGTCGGTCAGCAGCAACGGGTAGCCGTGGCTCGGGCGCTGGCGAACCGTCCCAAGATCGTGCTGGCCGACGAGCCGACCGGAAATCTCGATCAAGCGCTGGCGGCTGAGGCCATTCGACTGATCCGGGGAGTGTGCGACGAAAACGGCGCCGCTCTTCTGGTGGTCAGTCACGCCCCGGAAGTCCTCGAGGTCTTCGGCAGGGTGGAGTGGCTTGGCGACATCAACCGGGCCACGCGATCCCGCACCGTTTCGGGGCCGCGGGTGGCCTCACAGTAGAGCGAGGACCGCGGGGGAGAGCCATCGCCAATGAACTTCATGATGTGGCGGCTTCGGCTCGGTGTGCTCGCGATCGCGTTGCGCAGCGTCCGGCATCACTTCCTGTCCAGCGCGATCACAGTCCTTTCGGTGGCGTTGGCCAGCGGTCTGGTTATGGCCGTCTTTGCGATCAACACGCAGACCTACAACGCCTTCACGGGCGGACCGATCGGTTTCGACGCGGTCGTCGGGGCGCGCGGAAGCCAGCTCCAACTCGTCCTGAACACCGTCTTCCATCTGGAAACGTCACCCGGAAACATTCCCTGGGATCTCTACAGCGGGCTCGAATCGAATCCTGCCGTCGAACTGGCGATTCCATACGCCGTCGGAGACAACTATGAAGGCTTTCGCATCGTCGGCACGACCGAAGAGATGTTCACGAGGTTCGAGTACCAGGAAGGGCGCAGGTTCCAGCCCCAGTCCGGCGGCCGCATCTTCGATTCCACCCAGCGGGAAGCCGTCATCGGGAGTTTCGTCTCCGAACGGACGGGATTGGTCGCGGGCTCGCAGTTCACTCCCTATCACGGCCTGATCTACGACCGGCAGCAGCAACATGACGAGGAGTACACGGTCACGGGCGTGCTGGAACCCACCAACAGCCCTTCGGACCGGGTGGTATGGATTCCGATCGACGGGGTGTTCCGGATGCCCGGGCACGTCCTGCGCGGCGCCGGCGGCGTGTACCGGGCGGAGGAAGGAATCGAGATCCCCGACGAATACAAGGAAGTCAGCGCGGTGATGCTGAAGCTCAGGAGCCCGCAGGCCGGCTTCATGCTCGACCAGGCCATCAACCGGCAGGGACAGGCGGCGACGTTGGCATGGCCGATCGCGCACGTGATGGCGGAACTGTTCGAGAAGATCGGCTGGGTCGTACGGATCCTGGAGCTGGTGGCGTACCTGGTCGTTGCCGTTGCGGCCTGTTCGATCCTGGCGAGCATCTACAACACGATCAACGAACGACGGCGCGAGTTTGCCATTCTGAGATCGCTCGGCGCCCGGAAATCGACGGTGTTTTCGGCCATCGTTCTGGAAGCATCCACGATCGCGGCGCTGGGAGTCGTTTGGGGTTACGCGATCTACGGAGCCATCCTGTACGGAGCGTCGATCGTCGTTCGCGCTCAGACCGGGGTCGTGCTGGATATCTTCCGCTGGGATCCCATTCTGCTCGTCGCGCCCGCGGCCATTGTCGCGCTCGGCGCCCTTGCCGGGATCGTTCCGGCCTTCAAGGCGTATTCCACCGATGTGGCCACGAATCTCAGCCCCACTACTTAGCCTGTGGATGGCCGCAGCGGCATCGGGATGCCAGCCGGCGAGCGAGCCACCGGCGGAAACGGGAGAAGCCGCGGCCGGGCATGAGCACGTTGCGCCGCATGGCGGGGCGTTGATCGCCCTCGGCGACGAGTTCGCCCACGTCGAGATCGTGCTCGATCCGGTCACCGGCCGACTGACGGCGTACGTGCTGGACGGCGAGGCTGAACGCGGCGTCCGCATCGCGCAGGAAGATCTCGGAGTCGTCGTCCGGTCGCCTTCGTTACGGATCGCCCTGGCGGCGGTGGCCAGCCCCTTGACCGGAGAGCGGATCGGAGACACGTCGCAATTCGAGGCGGACGCGCCGGAGTTGCGCGGCATCGCGTCCTTCGACGCCGTGCTCCCGTCCATTACCGTGAGAGGCCAAGAGTTCCAAAGCGTTCCGTTCAACTTTCCAGAAGGTAACGAGGAAGAATAGAACCCCGATCAACACGTCTCTCGAACCACGGCGAAACCGTATTCAGGAGCCGTATCAGTCACTGGCAGAGTCAGGAGGAGAACGATGAAAGCCCGAAACTCCCTATTGGCAGTCGCGCTGGTCGTAGCCGCGAGCCTGCCGCTCGCGGCCCAGGAGCCCGTCGTCGGGGTCGCCGATCCGGAGTCGCTCTTCGTTGACGACGATCCGTTGCTGCACCGCAACAAGCAGGCGGCGCTCCATATCATGCGCGAACTCCTGCAGTGCAATCAGTGGCATCGCGCCGGCGAGTGGATCACCGAGCGCTACATCCAGCACAACCCGAATGCCCAGTCCGGGCTTTCGGGCGTCGTCGCCTACTTCACTCAAGTGCTCGATCGCCAGCCGACCGAGAACTGCGGCCGCCTGACGGCGCCTGTCGTTGCCGTGATGGCCGAGGACGATCTCGTTACCGTGATGATCGCGCGCAGCTACGATCACCCGCGCAATGCGGGCCAGAGCTACACGACGACCTGGTTCGACGCCTGGCGCTTCGTCGACGGCAAGGCCGACGAGCACTGGGATCCAGCGACAATCGCACAATAGGTTCATTCGACGGGAGGGTCCCATCATGGTGACCCGCCGAGGTCCAATCCACGAGGATTCCCAATGAAACACGGTTCACAATATGTCTGCATGTTTGCGATCCTGTTCGTTCTGTCCGCCTGCAATCCGGCTCCCGAACCCGCCCCCGAGCCGACCCCCGCTCCCGAACCCGCTCCGGAACCACCCGCTCCGATGGACAACATCAGCGGGACATGGACGGGAGACTGGGGACCGAATCCTCAGGATCGGAACGAAGTGACCCTGGAAATCGAGTGGGACGGGAGCGTTCTGACCGGAACGATCACGTCGCAATTCGCCCCAGACCCCGTGGACCTCACGGGCGGCTCATACGATCCGGCGACGGGAACGGTCACGATGTCGGCGTCGGCGCCGGGCCGGGGCGGCGCGGTCTTCGACTACGCGATCCAGGGCCAGATCGAGGGGAACATGATGACCGGCGCCTGGAGTCACGACGACCAGCAAGGGGATTTCGTGCTCACGATGATGTAGGGTGATGACGTCGACCGCGGTGGGGTCCGGGTTTGCCGACTCTCGCCGCCTGTCCGAAACCGTCTCGGGTTCACGGGTCACGGCCCTTGTTTCGAGAAGACTTCCCCCGAAGCGAGCTGGTCGAGGAACCGCTCGAGCGGAAGTACGTCGATCGGCCCGTCCTTCAGCGTTCGCTCGCCCGTATTCACGCCGATTCCGGACTGGATCACGCCGGACTCCAGTAGGTGTCGAACAGGCCTGCCGAATTCCCTGCGCCAGTCCTCCGCGGCCTTGCTCGCCGCCAGGCGCGAGCCTGAGGCCGGGGCGGCGCTTGCTTTGGGTTCGAACGTTGCGTATCGTCGAATCGCGATGCTCGATTCATCCGGGCGGCGTGCGGTGTCGGTACTGCTCCTGCCGGCTCTGATGGCGTTTTTCGCCCAGTCCCGGGCCGAGGTGTTTCATCCCGTCGAGGAAACCCCGTCCGAAACGGTCCGGCACGCCCACTCTGATGGGAGCGGCGGTCCGGAAGCGCATGATCCGGCATGCGCGGGGCTCGACGGCCACGATCATGGTCTCTGTGCCCATGCGAACGCCGCGGGGATACTGTTCCTCGCCGGGACGCCTCTCGACCGGACAAGCGTGTTCGGAACCGTGGCATGGCGGGGCGAGGAGCGTTCCGTTCGCTTCCGCTCCGGCTTGTTCGGGCGCGGCCCGCCTACCGTCTGATTCCTGCATCCGTACGACGCGATTCCGCCTCCCGGCGACGACGGCCCTGATCGCGTCGCGTCGCAACCACTCATTGGACCGGAGCGCATGCTCATCGGAGATCGAGCGACGTTCGTTGGCTTCAGCGTGGCGGCGGAACTGCCCACACATAGCATTCGGCTACTCAAATGATTTCCACGACGACGGGCTCATTGGTGGGCTTTCTCGGCTTCGCCACCGGGACGGCCGTCTATGCGATGTTGCTCTGGATGGTGCTCGGCTCGCGCCGGGAATCCAGCTGGCTGATGCTCTGGACCGGAGTACTCGGGTTGACGTGGAACGTGGGAGCGTTCCTCGGCTATGGACTCCAGGACATGGACGTCCAGAGACCGGCATCCATCCTTCTGGCCACGGCCTTCGGATCGCTCAGCTTTCTTCCGGCTGTCGTCGTCGATTCCGCCCTCCGTGTCGGGGATTTGCGGACTCGACGATGGAGCGCGCCTTCGGTGGCTCTCGGCTACGGCATGAGCGCTCTGGCGACGCTCATCCATTTCGGCTCGGCGATCACCGGGACCCCCGCGCTCTCTCAACTTGCCTTCCGGCTGGTGACGGCGGGATTTGCGTCCCTCCTGGTCCTCTTGCTGATTCTCACGCGCGGCTGGACGGGACGGGGACGCCTGTTGTGGGTCGTCGCGATGGCCGTTTTCGCATTGTCCGCGCTTCACCTCGCCGACCATCAGGCCGGCGAGGATCCCTGGTGGCTGGCGCTCGTGGGACACCATGCGTCGCTTCCGCTCGCGCTGCTGATTCTTTACCAGGACTACAGGTTCGCGTTCGCCGATATCTTCCTCAAGCGCGCGCTCGCGATCATGCTGCTCGTGGCCTGTACGCTCGGGACCTTCGTTCTTGCGGTTCGGCCGCTCATCACGGAACCGTTCGCCGACGATCCATCGACCGTCATCCTGGTCGCCTTCCCGATTTTCGTCGGCCTCCTCTATCCCGTGCTCCGGCGAGCCGCCTCGTGGTTCGTCGACGCGATCATCCTGCATCGGATCGACTACGGAGCGCTGGTTTCGAACCTCGCAAGCTCGATCGACGCGTGCCAGTCCGATTCGGCCGTTCTGGACGCCACGGTCGACCTGCTTTCGCCCGTCTTCCCGGCCGATAGCATCGGTTGGGACGAGGCGGATGTTGCCGGAACTTCCCTGGCGGTTCGTCGGGACCGTCACGAGGTCACGGTTCGGGTACCCACCGTGGAGTATCCGGCGTTCTCGATCGCAATCCGTGGCCTGGCCGACGGCCGCCGCCTTCTCTCCGACGACATGGCGGCACTCGAACGCGTCGCCCTGGAAGCCGCCCGAAGGATCGACGCGATCCGCGCGGGCGAGGAGCGGTACCGGCGAGAAAGCGAGCGGCAAGAGATCCGGAAGCTGGCGACGGAAGCCGAGCTGCGCGCATTGCGGGCCCAGCTCAACCCACACTTTCTCTTCAACGCTCTGACGACCATCACCTACCTGATCCAGACTTCTCCCGAAAGGGCTCTGAGTACGGTGATGCGCCTCTCCGGGCTCCTCCGCGGCGTGCTCAAGGCGGGCCCGGAGACCGTACGCCTGGGCGAAGAACTGGACCTCGTCGAGGCCTACCTCGACATCGAGCGCGCCCGGTTCGAAGACCGGATGCGAGTCCGCGTCGATGTTCCCTGGGAACTCCGGGACTGGCCGATTCCCGCCCTGATTCTCCAGCCGATCGTCGAAAACGCCGTCAAGCACGGGATCAGTCGCCGCGCCGAGGGAGGCGAGATCCGCGTCGAGGCCGAGGCGCGCGGCGCCTTCCTGCGCCTCCGCGTCTCGGATACCGGCCCCGGTCCGGGAAGCGACCGCAGTGTCGCCGACGCCGGGGGGATCGGTCTCCGGAACGTCGAAGCGCGCTTGAAGCGGTTCGGGGCCCAAGGCGCCTTGACGGTTCGTCCCGCGCCGGACCATGGGACGGTGGTCGAACTGAAAATTCCGGTCGCCGAAGCCGGGATACGGGAAGTGGTATGACCGAAATGCTGCGCGTCATCGTCGCCGACGACGAAAGGCCCGCGCGATCGTTGCTCGTCGCCTTGCTTCGCGGGTTCGATGGCATCCAGGTCGTCGGCGAAGCGGCGACCGGGACGGAAGCAGTCGAAGAAATCGAGTCGAAGAAGCCGGACCTCGCACTGTTGGATCTGGCAATGCCGGAAATCGACGGGCTTGGCGTCGTCCGCCGGCTCCGGAAGAGCCGAATGCCACTGGTGGCCTTCGTGACCGCCTACGACGAATACGCCGTGCGCGCCTTCGAGATGAACGCCGTCGACTACGTGCTGAAGCCGGTCGAGGCCGCCCGCCTTCGGGAAACGATCGATCGAACGCGCCAGCGCCTCGAACGCCAGGACTACCGCGAGGAACAGATCGCACGGATAGAGAAGGCGGCGAGTTCCTACGCGTCGGACGACGATCCGCCGCGCCTGGAACGCATACCGGTTCGGTCGCGTGATTCGATTCTCCTGGTGCCCGTCGGCGACATCGTGTCGGTGACCGCGGAAGGCGAGTTGCTCCACATCCGCACGCTCGACGGCAAGACTCATACGATCTGCTACCGGCTGCGCGACCTGGAGCGGAGGCTGGAGCCGGGCCGATTCGTTCGGCTCGGCCGCGGCACGCTGGTCGTTATCGACCAGATCGCCCGTGTCATCCCCATGCCTGGCGCAACCTGCACGGTCGTTCTGAAGAACGATCAGGAGTTCCGCGCGAGTCGCATTCAGTCGCGGCTATTGCGGGATCGCCTTCTTCGTCTCTGACGGTCCCCGGAGGTCGTCTCGTGAGCCGGATCCACCCGGTCGTTCGGTGAAGCCTTCCACCGGTTGAATTCCGGTCCCGAATGATGGCCGCTTACGGGCAGCGTGACGCCAATGATTCGTCGCGTCCGGCGTCTTGGAGCCTGCGGTGAAACTCCGTGTCGCACCGAGACCGGTGAGGCGCCCGTCTGGCCAGGCGACCCTGGAAGTCGAATCGAACGGGAGCGTTCTGACCGGAACGATCACGTCGCAATTCGCCCAAGGCCCGTGGTGCTCACGGGCGGCCCATACGATCCGGCGACGGGAACGGTCACGATGTCGGCGTCGGCGCCGGGCCCGGGCGGTGCGGTTTTCGACTACGCGATCCAGGGCCAGGTCGAGGGGAACATGATGACCGGCGCCTGGAGTCACGACGACCCGCAGGGGGATTTCGTGCTCACGGGGATTCAGGGTGATGACGTCGAGCGCGGTGGAATCCGCGTTTGCCGACTCTCTCCGCCTGTCCGAAACCGTCTCGGATTCGCGGGTCACGGCCCCTGTTACGAGAAAACTTCCCCCGAAGCGAGCCGTTCGAGGAACCGCTCGAGCGGAAGCACGTCGATCGGCCCGTCCTTCAGCGTTCGCTCGCCCGTGTACACGCCGATTCCGGTCTGGATCACGCCGGACTCCAGGAGTTGTCGCATAGGCCTGCCGAATTCCCGGCGCCAGGCATCCGCGGCCTTGACTTCGATTCCGACGGCCCGCCTCCCGCGGGTCCAGATGAAGTCGATCTCCGTGCCGTTCGGCGTCCTCCAGTAGTAGAGCTGTCCTCCGGCGTTGTGGTGCGCCATCGCCGAGCGCAGCTCGTGGAGCACCCAGGTTTCGACCAGGAAACCGCGTTCGGCCCGTTCCAGCGGCTCGCGCAAGCGGCCCGCGAGCGCGCGCGCGACGCCGGAATCGAAGAAATAGAACTTCGGGCTCGCCGATTCCTTCACCTTCGCCCGGGGCCGCCACGCCGGCAGCCAGAAGCCGAGCAGCGTATCGACGAGGACGTCAAAAAAACCCTGCACGGTCGGCCGGGCCACCCCGGCATCGCGTGCGATACCCGCGACGTTGACGACCTGACCATTCATCAATGCCGCCACGCCGAGAAAACGGGCGAAGGAGTCCAACCGCCGGACCAGCCCTTCCTGCTGGATTTCCTCCCGGACGTAGTTGCTGACGTAGGCGTCGAGTATGTCGACGGCGTCGTCGGGTTCCGCGTGAATCTGGGGCAGCAGCCCATAGCGAAGGATGCGATCACGGTCCACGTTCCCTCCCAGCTCCGCGGCCGTCAACGGAAAGAACTGGCGGTTGATCGCGCGTCCCGCGAGTAGATTGGCGTCTCCCCCCTTCAACTTCCGCGCGCTGGAACCGGAGAGGGCGAACCGGTACGCTCGGCGCCGCTCGGTCATGATGACCTGCACCTCATCGAGCAGGAACGGAAGGCGCTGCACCTCGTCGAGGACGACCCAGCTTCCCTGCGGTTGCGATTCGACCTGCCGCCGGAACGTCTCGGGCTGCCGGGTCAGTTCCAGCACAAGATTCATACGCAGCAGGTCGAACCAGAGGGCATCGGGCAGGACAGTCCGCAGCCACGTCGTTTTCCCGGTCGCACGCGGGCCGAACAGGAAGAACGAACGGTCGGGCAACTCGTATCGTCGAGTAAACATCACCAGCATATTAGCGGTAAATACGCCGACAATACATACAAAACTACTGAGGCCAGGCGCGGACTTGGAGCCGGCGTGTAACTTGGTTGGGAATCGAACGTTGCGTCCGGTGGCGGGCGCCCGCCGGACACCCTACTTCACGTCGCGCGATCTCACCCGCGCCGGTAGTCCTCGGCGATGCCCGAGAGCACGACCGGAGGACGATCCGGAAATTCGGCCACGAGCGACAGGTTGCCTCCCATCGCCTCCACGGTCCTGCGCAGCGTCGACAGCAGCAGGTCGCTGCGCTTCTCCAGCCGCGAGACGCTGTCCTGCGTGATCCCGAGCTTCCTGGCCACTCGAACCTGCGTCAGCTTGCGGGCCTTGCGCAGCTCGCCGAGCGTCATTTCCTCGGCAATCAGCTGCGCCGCGCGGGAACGGACCTTCTTGCGCTGAGCCGCGGTCAGCTTCCGGATGATGTCGTTCACGTTCGTAGGCATGATCACTTCCCTTCCGGCTCCAGACGGGCCACGTGCGCGTCGAAGCGCTCATCCGCCCGGCGTATCATCCGCCGGTAGAACTGCCGTTCGCCTCCCCCGGCCTTGTCGCCGGCGATGAGCAGCACGGCCTTCCGTCTCGTATCGAAAGCGAACGCCACTCGCCATTCGCCGTTCGCGGCGCTCAACCTCAATTCCTTCATGTTTGCGTGGTGCGAGCCGTTGAGCGTGTCCACCCGAGGGCGCCCCAATTGCGGGCCGAACTCCTGGAGCAGAAGCGTCAATGCCAGGATCTCCGTTCGCACGTCCTCGTGCAGCTCGAAGAATTCCGGTTCGAATTCGTCGCCGATCTCAACAACCCGACCCACTGATTCAATATGGCATAGATTCCATATGATATCACCGCCATATCGAATCGGGCGCACGGCGACGCCTTGTTCTCGCCGTGCATTGGCCGGACCGAATTCCCAGGGACTCGCGCAACAGGTTCGGAACAGGGAACTGGAAGTGAACTGACTGCGCCAGCCGCCACGTCATTCGTGCCGCAGTGCGGCCGTCGGGTTGAGCCGGCTGGCCCGCAGAGCGGGACCTGCGCACGCCGCCAGGATCACCACCAGAATGAAGGCGCAGGCGGCGGCGTAGGTTCGCACGTCCTTCGTCGCGACCACGAACGTGTACGCGGCGAAACTGTTCCGCAACGCGTAGGCCACGCCCAGTCCGATCAGCATGCCGATTGCGACCTGCGGCAGGACCCGGCGGAACACCTGTTCGAACACGTGCCGTCGAGAGGCGCCCAGCGCCATCCGGACACCGAACTCGGGCGTCCGGCGTCCTACGAGGTGCGACAGGACCGTATACACGCCGACGCCGGCGAGCGGGAACGCGATCCCGGCGAACGCGGCATGCAGCCATGTCCGGAACCGCTCCCCGGCGTTGCGGGCCGCTATGTGTTCCGTGATCGTCGTGGTTTGGATCCGGGCCGTCGGTTCGACGGATCCGACGATCTGGCCGACCGTTTGCGGGGACGCCGGCGTCCTCGCGACCACGAACGCGCTCGCCGGTCGCAACCCGGAGACTTGATTCGGGAGCATCATGCCGGACGGCAGGTAGAGCGTAGCGCTACGCCGCTCGTTTATTTCACTGGATCGATAGTTCCCGGCGACCCCGATCACGGTCAGATCGACGGCCTCGCCCCCCCGGTCCCACGTCAGGAGACGCCCGACGGGATTCTCGCCGGGGAACAGATCCCTGACGACGGACTCGCTGATCACGGCCACGGGCAAGGCGTCCCGGTC
>JAJEDW010000201.1 GCA_022821265.1 Acidobacteriota bacterium | reverse complement strand
GCCGTCGCGGCGCGACTGCACCGCGTCGTCAAGAACCGGAACGGCGGATCGGACGCGTTCGAAAGGCTGGCTTCCCAATGGGACGAGCTGCGGTTCGAGCACTTCGGCGGGTTGTTCCATCTGGAGGCGATCGCGAGCCTGTTGCCCGCCGGGTGGCGGGTCCTCGACGTGGGGACCGGCACCGGTTATCTGCTGCCGTTTCTGGCTCGGCAGTTCCGCGAGGTCGTGGCCGCCGACGCTTCTCGGTCCATGCTGGACCTGGCCCGTCAGCGCGCCGAGCGCGAGGGCCTGTCCAACGTTCGGTTCGAGGCCGGACGACTCGAGGACCTGCCGCTCGAGGCCGCGTCCATCGACTGTGCGTTCGCGGTCCTGGTGCTTCGGTATTCGGCGGATCTCGCCGGTTCGGTGGCCGAGTTGGGGCGAGTGCTCGCCCCGGGCGGGCGGCTTCTCATCGTCGACGTGATGCCGCACTCGATGGAAGACTTCCAGCGGCGCATCGGGGACTACTCGGGCGGTCTCGACCCGCTCGGCGTGAGGGAAGCGCTCGAAGCGTCGGGTTTCCGCGTATCGCGGCAGCGTGTGCTGCCGGTGCCGCCATCCGGCAGCCCGGCCGCGCCGACGCGTCCCGCGCCGGACCTGTTCCTGATCACCGCCGAGCGGACGCATCCGGCGGTCTCGACCGGGGATCCCCCGGGCGTCGACAACCGTTCCATGCTTGCAATACAACCCAAGGAGACAGAATGAGCACGACGATCAAGAGCGACTACAAGGTGGCCGATATCGGACTGGCGGATTTCGGCCGCAAGGAGATCGAGCTGGCCGAGCACGAGATGCCGGGGTTGATGTACGTCCGTGACGAAATGGCGAAGAACAAGCCGCTGGAAGGCGTTCGTGTCGCCGGATCGTTGCACATGACGATCCAGACGGCGGTCCTGATCGAGAGCCTCGCCGCTCTCGGCGCGGATGTCCGGTGGGCTAGCTGCAACATCTTCAGCACGCAGGACCACGCGGCCGCCGCCATCGCCCGCGCCGGAATTCCCGTCTACGCGTGGAAGGGCGAGACGCTGGAAGAGTATTGGTGGTGCACGGACCAGGTCCTGAGGTTCCCCGGCGGAAACGGTCCCCAGTTGATCGTCGACGACGGCGGCGACGCCACGCTGCTGGTCCACATGGGCAAGGAGGCGGAAGACGCCTTCGCCGCCAACGGCGCGCTGCCCGATCCCGACGGCACGGACAACGAAGAGGAGAAGGTCATCCTGACCCTCATCCGCAACCGGCTGGCGGAGGACGCCCGGTACTGGACGCGCATGGCATCCGGTATCCAGGGCGTCAGCGAGGAGACCACGACCGGTGTCCATCGCTTGTACCAGCGGGCCGAGAAGGGACGGCTGCTGTTCCCCGCGATCAATGTCAACGACAGCGTCACGAAGAGCAAGTTCGACAACATCTACGGCTGCCGACATTCGCTGCCGGACGGCATCATGCGCGCCACCGACGTGATGATCGGGGGAAAGACCGTCGTCATCTGCGGTTTCGGCGA
Source organism: Acidobacteriota bacterium (assembly GCA_022821265.1). Taxonomy (GTDB): domain Bacteria; phylum Acidobacteriota; class Terriglobia; order 20CM-2-55-15; family 20CM-2-55-15; genus JAJEDW01. Next base: position 12,747 of record JAJEDW010000201.1, on the reverse strand, counting down.
GGTCGGCAAGGGTTCGGCGCAGTCGATGCGCGCGCAGGGCGCGCGGGTCATCGTGACCGAGATCGATCCGATCTGCGCGCTCCAGGCGGCGATGGAAGGCTACCAGGTGGGCACGGTCGACGACCACGTTGGCGACGCCGACATCTTCGTCACCACGACGGGCAACTTCAACATCATCACGGCCGCGCACATGCAGCGGATGAAGGACAAGGCCATCGTCTGCAACATCGGCCACTTCGACAACGAGATCGACATGGCGGGTCTGGCCAGGCTGCCGGGCATTCGCAAGGAAGAGGTCAAGCCGCAGGTGCACCAGTGGCACTTCGCCGACGGCCACTCCATCATCGTGCTGGCCGAAGGCCGCCTGGTGAACCTGGGCTGCGCGACCGGCCATCCGAGCTTCGTCATGAGCAACAGCTTCTCGAACCAGTTGCTGGCGCAGGTCGAGCTCTGGAAGAACAACTCCGATTACGACAACAAGGTGTACGTCCTGCCCAAGCACCTGGACGAGAAGGTGGCGCGCCTGCACCTGGACAAGCTGGGCGCCCGGCTCACGACGTTGACCCCGGAGCAGGCCGAATACATCGGCGTGCCGGTCGACGGCCCCTACAAGCCCGACCACTACCGCTACTAGTTCCGTCCAACGCGCGCCGCGCCGGCGCCGCCGGTCCGATGACGGGCCGCGGCGCCGGCGGCGCGGACACGCGTTTCTCGGCGTTCCTCGCCGAATCCCGTTCCATCGATCGTGTTCCATCGATCGTTGACGCGCCCCACCGGATAGTGGTACACGCCACCCAACAGGCCGACGGTGAATTACGCCGGCCGACGCTTGGCGGCTTCATTCAGGAAACACACCATGCTGATACGATCGAACGACCCGGGCCGGCCTCGATGGCACGGCTACCTTCAGTTGGCCTTGATTCTCGGGGCCATCGCCCTGGCCCTGTACTTCGCGCGGGCGCCCGACCGCGTTGAGCGCGGCGCCGTGCCCCTGTTGGGCGCGGATGGCGCGCTGCCCGCCGTGCGGGTGATTCAGCCGGCCCTGACCGAGGAGGCGTTGACCGTCGAGCTGACGGGTTCGGTGAACCTGGAAGAGCGGGCGCGAGTGGCGTCCGAGGTCGTAGGACGCGTCGTCTGGGTCTCGCCGAGTTTCAGCAACGGCGGCTCCATTCCCGCGAACGAAACGTTCGTCGAGATCGACCCGGCCGAGTACGAGCTGCGGGTGGAGGCGGCGGCCGCGGCCATGCAACGGGCCGAGGCCCGCGTGGGGATCGAGACGGCCCGCGGCGAGGCGGACGCGGCCGCCTTCGAGCGCGAGAATCCCGGCGTCGAGCCTTCGGAGTGGGTCCGGCGCCTGCCGGCGATCGCCGAAGCCGAGGCCGAGTTGATGCGCGCCCAGGCCGAGCTGGCGCTGGCGGAGTTGCAGTTGGCGCGCACGAACATCTCCCTGCCCTACGACAGCCGCGTCGTCAACTCCGACGTCGAGGTCGGCGAACTGGTGGGCCCGGAGGAAATCGTCGGAGAGGCCGGCCGACTCGGGGTGGTGTATCGGGTGGAGGCGCTGCAAGTGGACGCGGCGATCGACCCGCGCGATCTCGCCTACCTGGATCCGGTCATCGGCCGTTCCGCACGCGTGATCGGAGACACGGAGACGTGGGCCGCCGAGGTGGCGCGCGTTTCCTCGATCGTCGCGCCCACGACCCGGCTGGCCACGGTGTTCCTGAAGTTCTCGCCGGGCGCGGGCCGGGACTCGCTGCCGCGGCCGGGCGCCTTCGTCGAGGTCGAGATCGAGGGGCCGACCCACGCGGACGTGTACGTGCTCCCGGAATCGGTCGTGCAGGAAAACGAGCGCGTCTGGGTGGTCCGGGACGGCGCGCTGAACGCGTTCGCTCCGGAGGCCGTCGGACGGACGGACCAGGGATGGGTCGTCGAGGCGTTCGATGCGGGGGACGGCGTCGTGGTCGGCACGCTGCCCGGAGCTCGCGAAGGAATGGAAGTCGCGGTGGCCGGCGCCGCGCCGTCCGAGTGAGGGAGCGATGAACATGAACCCACCGGACGCCGAACGGGCGGCGCGAGCGGACGCCGGAGCGAAGACCGGGCTGATCGCCTACTTCGCGCGGAACTCCGTCGCCGCCAACCTGCTCATGCTGCTTTTCATCGCCGGCGGCGTGGCGGCGGCGTCGCGGCTTGTCGTCCAGAACTTCCCGGAACTCGATCTCCGCACCGTCGCCGTGACCGTGAGCGCGCCCGGCGCGTCCTCGCAGGAAGTCGAGGAGGACATCAACCGCCGCGTCGAGCAGAGCGTGATCGGGCTGCCCGGCGTCGAGCGTGTCGTGGCCACCGCGACCGAGGGTTTCGGCCGGATCCACGTCGAGCTCGCTACGTTCGCGGACGCCGACGCGGTGCTGGACGACGTTCAGAACGCCGTGAACAGCATCGAGAACTTTCCTCCGCTGAACGCCGAACGACCCGAGGTGAAGCTGCGGCGGGGGGCCGTCGAAGTCATGACGCTGGCCGTGTCGTCCCCGGTGGCGGGTGAGGACGCGCTGCGGACCGCGGCCGAGGACGTGCGCAGCGCGCTGCTCGAGTTGCCGTCCATCTCGCAGGTCCGCCTGATGGGCGCGCGCGACCGCGAGATCGTGATCGAGCTGAGCGAGGAGGAGCTGCGCCGCAACGACCTCTCCATCGCCCAGGTCGCCGCCGCCGCCCAGCGCGCGTCGCTCAACCTCACGTTCGGAGAGTTGCGGACCGAGTCCGGCGGCGTAGTCCTGCACACGGTCGCCAAGCGCACGATCGGCGAGGAGTTCGAGGACATTCCCGTCATCACGCGGCTCGACGGTACGATCGTCACGCTCGGCGACGTGGCGGTCATTCGGGACGGGTTCGTCGACGAGGACATCGTCACGCGGTTCAACGGCACGCCCGCGGTGCTGGTTCGGGTGGATGCGACCGAGCGGCAGTCCATCGTCGACATGGCCGAAGACATCCGGGGTTGGCTCGCCGGCTACGAGCCCCCACAGGATGTCGCCGTGGGGGTCTGGAGCGATCCGAACGAGGCGGCCCTGGCGCGGCTGTCGGGAATCGCGCGGAACGGCGTGCTCGGCGCGATTCTGGTCTTCGCGCTGCTCGTGCTCGTCTTCGACCTGCGGGCCGCGGTGTGGGTGACGTTGGGCATCCCGTTCTCGTTCATCGGCTCTCTCCTCTTTTTCGGTCCGGCGAACCTGACGCTGGACATCGGCACGATGATCGGTTTCTTCCTGATGATCGGCTTGGTCGTGGACGACGCCCTGGTCGTCGGCGAGAGCATCGCCGCGGAACGCGACCGCGGCAAGACCGGCGCGGCGGCGGCCGTGGCGGGCGTGCGCGCGGTGGCGGGTCCCATCACGATCGGCGCGTGCACGACGGTCCTGGCCTTCCTGCCGTTCCTTTTCGTCACGCCGACCGCATACCAGTTGGTCAACGTCTTTCCGTGGGTCGCGTTATTCGTGCTGACGGTGTCGCTGATCGAGGCGTGCCTCATCCTTCCGGCGCATCTCGCGCACGATGGACGATGGAGCCTGTGGCTGTTGACCGCGATCCAGAATCGCGTAGGCGGCTGGATCGAAGTCGTCCGGGAACGGACGGTGGTGCCGGCGGCGTCCTGGGCCGTGCAGCATGTCGGGGCGACGCTCGGCGCAGGCGCCGCGCTCGTCGTCTTCGCGCTGTTGCTGGTGCGCTTCGAAGCGGTGCGGGTCATCATCTTCGACGCGCAGGTGGGCGTTCCCGACAACGTCCAGGTGGATCTTCACATGCCGGTCGGCACGCCGTTCGAGGTGACGCAGGCCGCGGCGGAGGACGTCGCCGACGTGGCGTACGGGCTGAACGCGCAGCTTCCCGGTGAATCGATCCAGGCCGTCAGCGTGCTCGTCGGCAACCTCGCGCTCGCGCAGTCTGTCGACGGGGAGGGGACCGGTCCCCACCTGGCCTCGGTGAGAGCGCACCTCAACGCACGGCCGGTCCGCGGCGCGTCGCCCGTCGAGATCGAGCGGGCGTGGCGCGAAGCCATCGGCGACGTGTCGCACCTGGAGACCATCGAGTTCCAGACCTCGCGCATCCGGACGCGCCCGGGCGTCGCCTACGCGTTCAAGCACGACGATGCGGATATTCTTCAGGAGGCGGTGGCCGAGACGGCCGACTACCTGGCCGCCATGCCCGGCGTGTTCCAGATCTCCGACAGCCTGGCGTCGGGCAAACGGCACCTGCAGATCCAGATCACCCCGGCCGGAGAGGCCGCCGGACTGACTCCCGCGGCGGTCGGGACGCAGTTGCGCGCCAACTTCCACGGTCTGGAAGTGCAGCGGATCCAGCGGGGCCATGAAGAGATCATGGTCACGGTCCGATACCCGGAAGACCGGCGGCGCAACCTGCGGGAGCTGACGCGTGAGCGCGTCCGCCGCGCCGGCGGAGGCGAGATGCCGCTGTCCACGGTGGCGAGTCTGACCGAGACGCGCGAGGTGGCGACGCTGACGCGCATCGACGGCCGGCAGGCGGCGCTGGTCAGCGGGCGGGCGGATCCCGCGGTGGTGACGCCCATTCAGGCGCGGCGCCAGATCGAGGGGGAGTTCTTTCCCGGCCTGCTCGACCGGCACCCGGGCCTCCGGATCGAGCCCGACGCCGGCGTGCGCGACGAACGGGACATGCTGGAGACGATGGTCTTCCTGGTGCCGGTCGTGCTGATCGCGATGTACGCCCTCATGGCGGCGTTTCTTCGCAGCTACTGGAAGCCGCTGGTGGCCGTCGCCGGTTTCCCGCTCTCCTTCGCCGGCGCCGTTCTGGGGCACTGGGTGCTCGGTTGGGAACTGTCGGCGATGTCGCTGTTCGGCCTGGTCGCCGTGTTCGGCGTCGTGGTGAACGACGCGCTCGTACTATTGGACCGTTACAACACGATCCGGCGCGAGAACACGATGATCCCGGCCATCGCGGCGGCGACGGCGGCCACGCGCCATCGATTCCGGGCGGTCTTCCTGACCAGCATCACGACGCTGCTGGGGTTGTCTCCGCTGCTCTACGAACGCGGCGACGACCTGCTGTTCGTCGTCCCGTTCGTCGTCAGCATGGTGGGCGGCATCGTGTTGTCGGGCGTGTTCATCCTGTTCGTCCTGCCGGGCCTGATCATGGTCGCCGAGGCGGGGCGGGAGTGAACCTTACCGCCGTAACGGCTTTCGCCTAGCATTGGCGTAACTGCGCCCGTTGACGTAAATTCGATTCCTGTTTGGCACGCGGCGTGTCCGCTCAGGTCATGAGTGTGAAAATTCACAACGGGAACGAACTTCTGATCCCTCTCTATCATGGAACATCGGAACTTTTTATCGACTCCATTCGAGATCACGGACTAGGCGCACGAAATCCACTTAAAGACTGGCGTGTATTGCCATTTTTCCGAGATGTGTTGACGGTGGCAGACCGTCACCTGAGTCAAAACGACGAGTGGCAGGCGGAGCAGTGGTATCTGAAGGAAATGGCGGAGCAGAAGGCGAGTCGTCTCACAAGCTGGCGTCACGGGTCGACTTTTTTGTCCCCTAGTCAACTCACAGCAGTACGCTATGCAGTGAGCAATCCGTTCGGGTCCGAACTGCTTTCGCACGCCATAAAGTATTTCGCCAAGATCTCTACAACACCTGAAGGACAAGAGTTGCGTAGGCGGCACGGTTTCTTGGCAGGTTTGGCGGGTTCAGCATATCGACCGATTCTTGTCGAACTGTCCACGACGCCCGTCGATTCATTGGAGGGCGAACAAGGGCAAGCGGCGAGTGCTGTTATCGAGAATCTAGTCAGCACGGCGACGGGGCGTGGACCAGAGCTGTGTTCCGTAATGTGGCAACAGTTCAACTTCCGCGCGACGAAACCGTTGTCCAAACGGGCGCATAGGCTGTACGTGATCGATGTCGAGAGCAACGACGGGTGGTCGCTGAAATATAAACTGATAACGTCACGTTCGGGAACCACTTCTTCAGGGGCTCAGTGAAGAATCTCGTCGGTTTGGTAGCGGCCCGCGCGGACACAGCTCAATATCTCATCACTGGTACTGTAGAGAAGGTACTGCCGTTTCCATGAAGGCCAATCACTCCGAAATTGGGTGCGTCGTAATGCAAAGTCCACTCGGTCTGAGTGCCACACGGATCGAAATTTATGAATGATCGATTCTGCCTGATCGTGAAAACCCTTATGGCCCCTCGGAAACCAGCATCGAATACAGGCTCATCGTTGTCGTCCACCAAATTCGTCAGGTTGATGCCGACAGCGTTACGCGCGTCTACACTCGTTACATAGTTCCCATAAAGCTCACCTGATTGGTTCCGGAACTCCACGCAATAGTCTTGTTCGAAACCAGCAACATTCGCGATAGCTAGACCGAACCATTCCGTACTTGAATCAACAACATCTACGTTCAAATGGGCTTCACGAAATCCCTCACGCGACGACATGACGGTAGCCTCGGCGAATACGATCTGGTCGATCTTGTACGTGTATACGACTTGCACATAGACATCATCGTCATCGCACTGCAAATGCACATACCCGGTCACTAGGTCACCTGTAACGGGCTGTCGTATATCTACAAATGACGTCGCGTTTTCGTGCAACTCGAACGTTCGATCTAGCAGTCCTCTATCGACCAGTGGGCCCGTAGCCGCACAGGTCGCAAACTCAGCGGCCCAGAAAGTATCGAGACGAAGCAAGAGCGTTGATTCGTACCCACCGCCGGTAACAACCCACGGCAGTATATGCTCGTCCGACGCACGATCTTGTCCGCGGACGTCAACGACATGTGCGATTGGAATTAAAAACACGGCGAAACTGACAAAGAAGTGCCTCGAAAGTCTCATCCTACTGCCCCCCATCCACCGTGATTATACCCTCGCTGCGGCTGGCGACGTCGGGCGGATTCGCTCTCTGATTCCGCGTGGTTGTGAGTCGGCGGACGGCCGCCGTGACGGCCCGCTCGAAGTCGTGGAGCTAGGTTGAGGCGTTCGGGTCCTGTCCGCCGTGTAGGACGACACCGCACCATGGCGGCGACGGCGGAGAGGCGATGCGGCTTATCGGTGCCGGAGCAGGGTGCCCGTAGATTTCGCCATAGCCAAGCGGCGGCGTCCTCGGTCTCGACAGCTAGGCCGAACGTGACCGTTCGGGGGCGCTTTTCGCCGATGGCGACGTGGAGGGGCGGGCCGTCAACGAAGAAGGCGGGGCAGCCGGCGTCGCTGGATTCGCGTCGACCGTGCGGTCCTCGAATCGGGGACGGTTTCGCGGTGCGCCTCGTGGTCGAGGATCGTTCCGTGCCGCACGACGGGACGTCGCCGTCGAACCGATTCCGGATCCACCTAGTCGCAGTTCTGGGTGATCAAGGCACTTGTGTGCACGGCAACATGCTCACAAGTCTCGGGCATCAGCCACCGCCGGGGTCAGGGATCGGTCGGCGTCGGATCGGCCAGAACGAGGACCGCCATCGCGACCACCGACGCGAGCGCGCCCAGGAGCGCGCCCAGGTTCCGGCCGAGCACGGCCGCCAAGCCCATCGGCCGCCATACCGCCGATGTCGCCCCCGCATCTCGAGGCCAATCACCAGGGACAAGCCGATCAGGCCGGCCACCCATCTAACGGCGATCCAGAGCGCGATCTGGTTGACGGACATGGGGGTTCGCGCCTGCCTCATGCACCGGTGTCCGCTCGCCGAATTTCGCGCCGGGAGGGCCCGGCCGGGCTCGGACCACGGATAACGGCGGCTTGAGAGTCGCTGTGCGGCGACAATCTCCGGCGTACTCGATCCCTACTTCCCGTAAATCGCTGGGCTTCTGACGACATTGGCTGCGACGGTCCGTTCTAGGTAGATGCGCCATCTGGACTTGTCGTCGATGCTCACCGACCTACCCGCGCGGTTCGCATGCGCCAACCGGTCCGCAGGCGCTTCAGGCCGTACCGGAAGGTTTCTCGCGAAATTCCCGGCGCAGTCGTGCCGTAGCGATCGGCCAACTCATCGACGTGCTGCCGCGTCTCGAGCGTCATGGACAGGGACATGCACACCGGGAAGCTCACCAGCTGCAGCTGCCCGAGACGCGGGTGCACAGCATCATCCCGCACGAGTTCATCATCATCGAGTCCGCATTTACGAAACTTCCGCAGCGGCGGCCCGTGCGGAGAGTGTACGGTGGACCCGCTCCCAAGAGTCTGAAATAATACCGTTTGGTGTTGCGTCCAGTGTGTGGAATGCGCCCGCGTGGAATGTATGAGATCTCTCGCCCCATGGGTACATGAATCCGGCACGCGCCACTTGGGGATGCCATACTGTCATTGGCCTGGGCTTTAGCTCTGTTGAGCCAAGATCCGAGCGTCATTCGGCTTCAAGAGGAAATCCGCGCCGTTCAGCGAAACTTGGCGGGCAACAACGGCGGCGCGGAATACGTCGACTACAACCTTGATGACCCACTGTATCGCCTCGGCGACCGTCCGATGGACTTCGCGCTCGTCATCTATAACTCGGATGCTGAAGAGCGGGTCTATGAGATGGCGTTGCGCAGGCCATTCGAGCTGGACATTGAGGCCAACGTGACTGTGCCGGCGACGGGTGTCCGGCTCTTTCTGCTGTCGAATGTGCTGGACATCTCGAACCGAACCGATGCGATGTTGCTGGTTGGCAGCCCGTTTTTCTCGACCGAAATGTTCGGGATTCATATGGACGGGCGCCTGGACATGCTGCCGGGCATGTTTCGGTGACCGGTGTTCCTGCGCGTCTGGTGCGGGATGCGCCCGCAACGGTTAAAAGAATCCGCAATTCGCTATGGCCGGATCGAATGGAGCTGTCTATAGCAACCGAAAACTGTACACGTTTGGGGAGGACGTCGGCGGCGGATGCTTCGCCGGATCGTTGACGGGCGTGCGGAGGCGCAACTCCAGACTAACCAATTTTGCCCGGGATGGAAATTCGAGAAGTCGTTGCGTCGCGGCTACGAGATCGTGGGCCTCGCGGGGTTCAATGCGGCACATCCTTATTGAACCGAGTGCTTCTGGGAGAAGTGGTGGATCTTTATGATAAGTCGCTTGGACCCGGATGAACCGGGATGAGAGCTTGATTCACCCATGATCAAGCAGTTTCAGAACGACGAAGACGGCTACCAGGAGTGGCGGGCGCGTAACCCGCGCGGGTTCGTGTTCAACCACTTTGGCGGCCGTGAGGCCGCGTACAACGTCATACACAAGGCGACCTGCTGGCACCTGAATCGGCGAGCCGACGACAGCCGCCGGACAGTCGTCGAGAAGATCGTGTCCAACGACCTCGGCGATCTGATGGCGACGGCGGAGCGGCTGACGTCCGGTTGCTGGAAGCGGTGCGGCTGGTTGCCGCCAGCGTGAGGGTCCCGATGCTGAATGATGACGAATATGCGCCAGAGATCAGGATCAAGATTCCGTTCGATGAATCCCAGAAATTGCTCGAACGTGTTGCACTTACACACGTCTGGTTTGCAGACAGCCTTGCAACGTATTGGCAGCCGGGCCATTGGCGGTACAGCAGCATGTGCTGGCTGTATTGCTGGGCTAAGAACGGGAGGGGCAAGAGAGAAACACGGGACGGAGCTCGCAGGGCATTCGACACGATCTTCGAAAAGCCCTTCGATTCCCCGATCCGGAGCGGCTTCTACGAAACCGCCAAAAAACATCGGTACAGCCAATCGGATATTCCGCCGATGTTCTGATGCTCTTTACACTGCACTACGAGTTGCTACACGGCCCTGGAGTTGACTACTCCAGAGTCAAGCCTAAAGACGTCGATCTCGAAGAGTTCTCGGCTCGAATCCGCGACAAACATGTGACGTTTGTCATGAAACGCGAGTGTGAGACCGAACAAGCAGCTCGCGATGTTGTAGATGGCTACATTCAAGCGTGGCAATACCAAGCGGTAATCCAGATAGGCACCGATGCACTGACGCTGCGATTTGAATACGCGGAAGAAACCGACTCACCAAGAATTCGTCCATGCTTTTTCCGTTTCACAACACCGATGGCCACGGGAACCGTGTTTCCCGCGCAGTATCCAGATCTTCCGTCGTGGCCGCTATCAGGCGATGCGAAGTCCATGGCCGATCGGTACATCGGTTATTGTGAGGGAAAGGAACCGCTTCCTTCGATGACGTATTTCTGCCTGACCGTTCTCGAGTCGCAGGTTCGGTCAACGACTCACCGGCGCACGAAAGCGGCGCGCCGCTTCGATATTGCCGAGACCGTCTTGGACAGGGTCGGGGAGTTGAGTTCGACGATGGGCGGCAAGGACGCGAGAAAGGCATCAGAAAACAGAGCGTTGTCTGAACAGGAAAAACAGTTCTTGGAACAAGCGGTCAGAACGATGATCCACAGGGTGGCCCAAGTCGCTCACAATCCGACGGCACGATTCCCTCAAATTACCATGGAGGCCCTATCAGCCTGTGGTGCAATTCGCATCTCGTGATATCGGAAACGGACCGGATGCGACTGTATCGCGGGGGGATGGGTTGAGGAGAACGCGATATGGGCATGGGACGGAGGAAGCGTCGGCGGGAATCGCCGTGGGTGGCGACCGAGGAGTTGCTGCGGACTGTTCATTGCCGTCCCCGCACTCTTCCTGGCCGTGGCATTCGTGGCCAACTACGCGCCGTCAAGGCGATCGGCCTCGATCGACGCGATGACGACTCTCAGATACGAGTAGGGTGACGCGGGATGCGTTGACCTGGTTGCCGTCATGTGGCCGCAACTAAGAAGTCTGTCGACCGTGGCGACGGCGGCGTTCTGGCGTAAAATCGGCTCATGTCGGTGATTCCGGCCATCGTTCTCGGACTGGCCGCGTGGCTGACTCAGGGAACGCCGCCCTCCTACGTTGAGCGCGGGGATGCGGTCGAGGCGCAGTTTCGGGCCCATGCGGCCCGGCTTGAGGCGTTCTTCGACCGCCTGCGCGAGGCCGTCGCGCGATCCGCGCCGGAGTGGCTTCCCGAGTTGGAAGCCGAGGACCCGCCCCCGCAGCCCGGCGTCCACGGCTACCAGCTTCTGCCCGAGATCGTGGACGAGGCCGATGCGTCGCGCCGCACGTCCGTCTCCACCTTTTCCTACAGTTGGCCCATCACCGAGATCTACATCCAGGGCGAGGCGCGCAAGCTGGATGCGGCTGTGAGCCGATTCGATGACGCCGCCGCCGGGCCACGCATCCGCGCCGTCCTGCGGGACTCCATCGACCTGTACCGCGCGCTGATCAACGACCTGGAGACCATCGACCAGTACGTGCAGTACAACCGCTTCTGGCAGCGCGCGATCGTGGAAGATCGCGTCCGCTTCGACCGGATGACGGCGTTGTACGACACGCTGGCGGGGGGAACGTCCGGCGACACGAACGACGCCGTCGCCGAGTTGCTGGGCCGGCCCGACGTTCCCGTCTTCGTCGCCGCCGAGGGGACGGCCGGCGGGACGCCGGTACTGCGACTGCCGGTCTATACCGACATCGAGGACGACACGTTCCTGGACCGGGTGGAGGCCGGCGTCGAGGCCATGTGGCGGGTGGAGAGCGCCGGGACGCTCGACGTGCGTTTTCGGCGGATTCCGGCGGGGCGGCTGTATGCCGGCGGCCGCGCGCCCGACGTCGGGGACCCGATCGATCTCGTGGCGCATGCCGCCCGGTTTCCCGATGACGGCGCCGTGCTGACCACGGGCGCCGAGAGCACGCACGGGTTCGTGGGACGCTACGTCGCTTTGGGACCGGGGTCCGTCACGGTGCGCACGCTGGCGCACGAGTTCGGGCACGTGCTGGGTTTCGTCGACGGGTATCTCCGCGGCTACCGCAACCTCGGCGACGACGGGTTCGAGATACTCGAATGGACCTCGGGGTTCGACGACATCATGAGCGCCCCGCGCGAGGGACGGGTCTTGCGGGCCCATTTCGAACGCATGATCGAGGCGATCGAGGGAAGGGGGGAGTAGGTTGGAGGCGGCCGGCCGCCGTTGGAGGGTCCGATGCGAGTCATTCCATTGCCTGCGAAGAACGCGGCATCCGGTTCCCGGTCGCGGGTCGAGGCCATGGTCCGGCGCATGCTCGAGTCCGTGGACGTGGCGATCGGCGGCGACCGCCCCGGCGACATCCAGGTCCACGACCGCCGTTTCTACCGGCGCGTGTTGCGGGACGGGTCCGTCGGCCTGGGCGAGGCGTACATGGACGGCTGGTGGGACGCTGTCCGAGTCGATGCCTTCATCGCCAAGCTGCTTGGGCGCGGCGTCGACCGCTCGAACCGGGCGAGCTGGAGTCACCGAGTCCGGCGCTGGCTCACGGAACTCCAGAATCGGCAGACGCGGTTGCGCTCGCGCTTGAACGTCCGCCACCACTACGACATCGGGGACGACCTCTACCGGGCCATGCTCGATCGGCGCATGACCTACACGTGCGCCTACTGGAAGAACGCGTCCGACCTGGACACGGCGCAGGAGCACAAGCTGGACCGGGTCTGCCGCAAGCTCGGGCTCGAACGCGGGATGCGCGTCCTGGACATCGGATGCGGCTGGGGCAGCTTCGCGATCTACGCCGCGGAGAAGTACGGCGTCCACGTGACGGGCGTAACGCTGTCGCGGGACCAGGTTGCGCTCGGGCGGGAGCGGGCGAAGGGCCTTCCCGTCGAGATTCGCCTCGAGGACTACCGGGAAGCCGCCGGCCGTTACGACCGGGTCGTCTCACTGGGCATGTTCGAGCACGTCGGCTACAGGAAC
>JAJEDW010000086.1 GCA_022821265.1 Acidobacteriota bacterium | reverse complement strand
GATCGGAGTCTTCACGGAGGAGGAAGCGCCCGCCGTGTTGGAGCGCGGCGGCATCGACGACATGATCTTCGTCGTCGACCGGCAGCGCCTGGACTCCTGCGAGGAAGTCTTCCTGCTCTGCGAGGAACAGGGCGTGACGGTCCGCGTCGTCCTGAAGCTCTTTCCGCATTCGATTGCGCGTATGGGGTTCCATGAGCTGGACGGCTACCCGTTGTTGACGTTCAGCCCGATGCCGTCGAACGAGTTCCTCCTCTTCGTCCGGCGCCTGCTGGACATCGCGGTGTCCCTGGCGCTGCTGGTCCCGGCGTCCATCGTGATCGTCGTGGCCGCCGCGGCCGTCAAGTTGACCAGTCCCGGCCCCGTGTTGTTTCGTCAACGACGCTCGGGGCTTCATGGACGCCTGTTCACGATGTACAAGCTGCGTTCCATGATCGACGACGCCGAGCAGCGGCGCGTCGAGCTGGAGGCCATCAACGAGATGGACGGTCCGGTCTTCAAGTCGTCGCGAGACCCCCGGATCACCCGGGTCGGACGGATCCTCCGGCGTTTCAGCATCGACGAGTTTCCCCAGCTCTACAACGTGCTGCGCGGCGAAATGAGCCTCGTCGGGCCGCGGCCGCCGCTTCCGGGCGAAGTCGAACGGTACGAGCGCTGGCAACGGCGGCGCCTCAGCATGAAGCCCGGAATCACCTGCCTGTGGCAGATCAGCGGCCGCAACCAGGTCGGCTTCGACGAGTGGATGCGCCTCGACCTCAACTACATAGACAACTGGTCCCTGCTTTTGGATTTGAAAATTCTGTTGAGGACGATACCGGTCGTTCTGCTGGGGAAGGGCGCGCGGTGAAGGCCGGCCGCGGGTCGTCGACAGGCGCGCGGTCGATCGCATCGAACCGCTCGGTGGCGGCCGGGGTCCCATGATCAGGGGTCCGGCGCCGGCGCGAAACGCGACGCCCGGGGGGCGGGGCGGTATAATGGAGCATCCGCCGCGCGGCCGGTCGAGGAGGCCGGAGGGGAACGATGACGCACCGTCTTAATCGTGGCAGCGTGTTGGCCGCAGCCATCGGTTGTGTCCTGGCCGCGCGCCCGGCGCCGGCGTCGGACCTGGACGTCCGCATCGTGGACGGCCGGATCTCGATCCAGGCCCAGGCCGCGCCGTTGGGCGAGCTGCTGGCGATGCTGGACCGGGTGGCCGGAACCGAGTCCACCGTGCGGGCCGACCTGGCCGGACGAAGCGTCAGCGCGTGGTTCTCGGCATTGGCCATGGACGACGCCGTCGACAAGATCTTCGAAGGCTCCGGCCTGGACTACGTGGTGGTGGGCGGCCGGCGCATCATCGTGACGGCGCCCTCGGCGGCAGTCCCGGGTCTCGCCGGTGCGCCGGCCGGTTTCGCGGCGCCGCCGGCGGCCGGGGGTGCGGCGCAGCCGCCCCCGCACCCGTTCCAGTTGAGTACGGTTCCCGCGAACGCGCCCCCGGGCTTGGGGGTCTCGGCGCCGTCGGTCATCCAGACGCCGATGGGGCCGATCATAGGGGATTCGGCCCGAGACCGCGAGCCGCAACCGGCCGCGCCGCCCGTTCCCGGGCAGGGCGCGTTCCCCGGCGCCGGCCGGCCGGCCTCCGGCGGCCAGCCGAGCATCTTCGGCAACACGTCGCCGCCCATCATGGACCTGAACAAGCAGCCTCCGGCGCCGCCGGGCGGCGCTCCGGGTCTGCCGTTTCCGCCGCCGAACCCGTCGCCGCCCCGGTGAGCGATTCGGTCCTCGCGGTGAACCGCCGGGCGTCGCGCGAATACGAGTTGCTCGAAAAGTTGGAGGCCGGCGTCGCCCTGACCGGCACGGAGGTGAAGTCGGCCAAGGCGGGCCGAGTCAACCTGAAGGACGCCTACGGTCTGGTGAAGGGCGGCGAGGTCTGGCTCCTGAACTGTCACATCAGCCCGTTCTCGCACGGGAACTGGACCAATCACGAGCCGTTGCGGATGCGCAAGCTCCTGCTCCATCGTTCCGAGATCCGCCGCCTTATCGGCCGCACGACGGAAAAGGGGCAGACGCTGGTTCCGACGCGCATGTACCTGAAGAACGGCCGCATCAAGTGCGAGTTGGCGCTGGCGAAGGGTCGGAAGACCTACGACAAGCGCGAACAGGAGCGGCGCCGGACGATCGACCGGGAAGCGCGCACGGCCGTCCTGGAGCGATGACGGACCTTCCGATCCATTCGGACTCGATGTTTCGTGGCGGCCGCCCGTTTCCCGCGCTCGACGGGATTCGTCCGGGAGAAGTGGAGGGTTGCCTCGACCGTTTCGACCGGTCGCTGGACCATGGCGAGGGCGCCGCCAACGCGGCGGCGGCGCTCGGCGGCCTCCGGGAGTTTTCCAAGAGCGGCCTGCTCGGGCTTCACGGTGTTCTCTTCGAGGGGCGTGCGGGAGCCGGGCGGCTGCGGACGGCGGCCCATCCGGCCGTGTTCCCGGGACAGGACTGCCCGGAACCCCGGTTCGTGGAGCCGGCGCTGGACAACTTCGAGGCGTGGCTGGGCGTGGAGAGCGTGGCCGAGCTCCACGCCGTGGAACGGGCGGCCCTGGCCCTGACCCGCCTGATCGATATCTGGCCGTTCGACTTCGGCAACCGGACCGCGTCGGTCGTCTTCGCCAACGGGTTTCTCCTGAAGGCCGGGTATCCGCCTTTCTTCGTGCTTCCGGAACAGCTCGAGGAGTTCGACGAGGTCCTGTCCCGGGCGATCATGATGCAGACCGGGCCGCTCGTCGGCGCGATCTACCGGTGCATGGAGAGGGAGCTGGACCGTGTCCGAAGCTGAGGCGGACCGCTATTCCCGGCAAGTCCGTTTCGCGCCGATCGGCGCCGCCGGACAGGAAGCCATCGAACGCGCGTCGGTCGGCGTCATCGGTCTCGGCGCCCTGGGCAGCGTCGTGGCCGAGCAACTGGCGCGGGCCGGCGTCGGCGCGCTGCGGCTGATCGACCGCGACCTGGTCGAGTTCTCGAACCTGCAACGGCAGACCCTGTACGACGAGGACGACGCGCGGCGGCGCCTGCCCAAGGCCGTGGCGGCCGAGCGGCGGCTGAAACGGATCAATTCGCGGACGGCGATCCAGGCGAGTGTCGACGACCTCAACGGCTCGAACATCGAGGCGTGGCTGGACGGCCTGGACCTGGTCATGGACGGCCTGGACAACTTCGAGACGCGCTTCGTTCTGAACGACGCGTGCCGGAAGGCGCAGATTCCCTGGATCTATACCGCCGCCGTCGGGAGTTACGGGCTCGTCATGCCGGTCGTTCCCGACGGGCCCTGCCTTCGTTGCGTGGTCGAGAACATGCCCGCCGCCGGCTCGTCGCCGACGTGCGACACGGCGGGCGTGATCGCACCGGCCACGGCGGCCGTCGCGTCCGTGGCCGTGGCGGCGGCGCTGCGGCGTTTGACGGGCCGGCTCGGGGGCGGCGATGTCCGCCTGGTCTCGATCGACGTCTGGCCGCCGCGGTTCCAGTCGCTCCGGCCCGATGCCGACCTCCGACGGGCGTGTCCGCTCTGCGACCAGGGTCGCCTCGAGTACCTCCACACGGAGCCGGTGCGCGCGATCACGATGTGCGGCCGGAACGCGGTTCAGTTGATTCCCGGGTCGCGTTCGGAGTTGGACCTGGATACACTGGGCCGGTCCCTGGAGGTATTCGGCCCCGTGGAGTCCAACGAGTTCCTGTTGCGGTGCGCGACGGCCGGTTTCGAGTTGACCCTGTTTCGCGACGGGCGGGCGATCGTCCGGGGAACGGAGGAACCTTCGGTGGCGAAGGCCGTCTACGCCCGGATGGTCGGTTCTTGACGGCGCGCGCGCAAGTGGCCGAGGCCACGCGTTTCGACAGGCTGCGCCGCCGCGCCGGCATGGTTCTGGCGCCGGCGCTCTTCGTCCTGATCCTGTCGGTTCCGATCGGGTCGCTGGATGCCGAGGCGCAGCGGCTGGCCGCCGTGATGGCCGTGGTGATCACGCTCTGGGTCACCGAGGTCGTGCCGTTGGCGGTGACGGCCTTGCTCGGCCCGGCGCTGGCGGTGGTGCTCGGCGTGGCGCCGGCGCGCGACGCGTTCGCCCCGTTCGCCGATCCGCTCATCTTCCTGTTCATCGGCAGCTTCATCATCGCCCAGGCCATCTTCGTCCACCGGTTGAACGAGAGGATCGCCTACGGCGTCATGTCGTGGCGCCTGATCGGTGCGCGTCCGGGGCGGATTCTGGCCGCGTACGCCGGCATCGCGGCGTTCATTTCCGCCTGGATGAGCAACACGGCGACCGCCGCCATGCTGCTTCCCGTCGGCCTTTCGCTGGTGGCCTTCATGGAGTCCGAAGGCGGCGTGTCCCCGCGGTACGGCATGGCGCTGATGCTGGCCATGGCCTACGGATGCTCCGTGGGCGGGATGGCGACGATCGTGGGGACGCCGCCGAACGTGATCGCCGTCGGCATGGTGAGCGAGTTCGTCGGCGTCGAGATCACCTTCGTCGAGTGGATGACGTTCGGCGTGCCGATCTCGTTGCTCCTCATGGGCTTTCTCATCCTGTACATGAACCGGATCGGCGCCCGCGGCGTGGGCGAGGTGCCCGGCGCCGAACGCATCATCGCGGAACGCAAGGCGGCCCTCGGAGAGTGGAAGCGGGGCGAGAAGAACGTTCTGGCGGCGTTCCTGATCACGGTGACGCTGTGGATCGTTCCCGGGCTCCTGTCGCTGTTTCTCGGCGCCGGCCATCCCGTGGCGTCGACCGTGTCGGCGGCCGTTCCCATCTCGGTCGCCGCGATCGCGGGCGCGGCGCTCCTGTTCGTGATGCCGATCGATCGTCGGCGCCGGTCGACCATCACATGGTCCGAGGCGGCCCGGATCGATTGGGGGACCGTGCTCCTGTTCGGCGGGGGGCTGGCCTTGGGTCAGATGGCGTTCGAGACGGGACTGGCCGAAGCCATGGGAACGGGGATCACGAGCACCCTCGGCGTGTCCTCGCTGGTCGCGCTCACGTTCACCGCGGCCGTGTTCGCGACGACAATGTCGGAAACGATGTCGAACACGGCCGCGGCCAACATCGCGATTCCGGTCGTGATCTCGATCGCCCAGGCCGCGGGCGTCGATCCCGTCGCTCCCGCCATCGCGGCCAGCCTGGCCGCATGCGTCTCGGTCACGCTGCCGGTGTCGACGCCCCCCAACGCCATCGTGTATTCGAGCGGCAAGGTGCCGATCACGAAGATGATTCGGTACGGGATCGTCATGGATCTCGTGGCCATCGTCGTCGTTCCCGCCGTCGTTCTGATCTATTTCGGAGCTGTTTCGTCGTTCCTGGGTTGAGGTGTTTTTCGTCCGGCTTCGTCAACGCCGAGGTCGACTGAACGGATCATTTTCTTGGACTAACGCCTCGGCTACCGCCTCGTTGTTCACCCGCGGCGAGGAACGCCGCGGGTACCAAGGAACACTTGGGGAGGTTTCCCGTGCCCTGTGACGTTGCGCCGTCACCGACGACGGCGAGAGACGTTCCCTCATGGGGCGGGATGCCCGTCCGGGGCCCGGTTGACACCGATTTCGGCGAAGTGTAGAAAGGGAACCGATTCGGCCGCGTCAACCCGACCTCGAGGAGGAGACCGTCATGCCGCCCGTGGTGGCTGCGATCGCAGCCTTTGTCCTCTACTTCATCTTCCTTCGGTTCTACGCGCGTTTTCTGGGACACAGGATTTTCCGCCTCGACCCCGACGCCGTCACGCCCGCGCACGCGATGAAAGACGGCGTCGACTACGTGCCCAGCCGGAAGGGCGTTCTCTTCGGCCACCACTTCGCGTCGATCGCCGGCCTGGCGCCGATGCTGGGCCCGGCGCTGGCCGTGATCTGGGGCTGGCTCCCCGCCATGATCTGGGTGGTCTTCGGGTCGGTCCTGATCGGCGCGGTGCACGATTTCAGCGCGCTCGTCGTCTCGATGCGCAACCGCGGGCTCAGTGTCGGGAAGATCGCGGAGAACCTCATCGGGAAACGGGCCAAGGCGCTCTTCCTTCTGATCATCCTGTTCCTGATCTGCCTGGTCATGGGCGTCTTCATCGGCACGGTGGCGGACCTGTTCACCGAGGTCTACTACCCGGAGGCCGTGTTCCCGACGTTCTTCCTGATGGCCGTGGCCATGGTCATCGGCTGGCTCGTCTACAAGCGGTCGGCGAGCATCGGCCGGGCCACGCTGGTGGGGTTCGTTCTCCAATTGACCTCGATCTACGTCGCGCTGAACATCGTCCAGCCCGACGTCGGACGGAACTCGTGGATCCTGATCCTGCTGGTCTACGCGTTTGCCGCGTCGGTCCTGCCCGTATGGCTGCTGTTGCAGCCCCGGGATTACCTCAACTCCCTTCTGCTCTACCTGGGGCTGGGCGCCGCCTACATCGGCTTCTTCCTGCTGCGGCCGTCGTTCGTCGCCCCCGCCGTGGAGGTCAGCCCGGCCGGGGCGCCGCCGATCTTTCCGTTCGTGTTCATCATCATCGCCTGCGGCGCCGTGTCCGGATTCCATGGCCTGGTCTCGTCGGGAACGACGTCCAAGCAGATCAACAAGGAAACCGACGCCGTGCCGGTGGGATACGGCGCCATGATCGGCGAGTCGACGCTCGGGCTCCTGGCCGTGCTGGCGACCACCGCCGGGTTCGCGACCGTCGAATCCTGGCGGTCCCACTACGCGACCTGGGAGGCGGCCAGCCCGCTGGCGGCGACCATGCAGGCGTTCATCGACGGCGCGGCGATGTTCGTGAACCAGCTGGGCGTTCCGATGGAAATCGCCCAGGCGTTCATAGCGCTCGTCGCCGTCTCGTTCGCGCTCACGACCGTGGACTCGGGAACACGGCTCCTGCGGTACAACATCGGCGAGATCGGCGACTCCCTGGGCGTGCCCGTGGTGGGCAATCGGTACGTGGCTTCGCTGCTCGCGGTCGGCTTCATCGCCTTCTTCGCGTTCTTCGAGGTCAACGGCCAGTCCGCGGGCGCCATCCTGTGGGCGCTGTTCGGCAGCACGAACCAGGTGCTGGCGGGTTTGACGCTCTTGACGGTCAGCGTCTACCTCCGGCAGAAGGGCTGGAACTACTGGTACACGTTCGTGCCGATGGTCTTCATGCTCGTGGTGACGATCGCCGCGATGGCGTACAACCTGAGGCTCTACATCACCGAAGGCCAGGTGATCCTCACCGTCGTCGGCGGGTGCATCTTCCTTCTGAGCATCTGGCTGGTGATCGAGGCCGTCATCCGGTTCAGCAAGGACACGCGAACGCTGCGCGAGATGGCGCTGGGCGAGGGCCGCTGAGGGGGAACGTTCCCGGCGAATCGATTTCTTGGACTGTCGCCTCGGCTACCGCCTCGTTGCCCACCCGCGGCGAGGGACGCCGCGGGTACCCTTGGGCAGACGCGAGAAGGTTCCCTTGACCGAACCTCCGGTGCTTAGTCTGCCGTATCCCCGAGGCTCACGCACTGCCGTCGGAATCCTGTCCCATGGTAGTCGCGGCGTTCCTCGCCGCGACTGAACAACGCGGCGTTAGCCGCGGCGTTAGCCCAATAAAATGATCTCTTCTTTCCTCGGGCCACGGAGGCTTGGCCAACCCCGTAACCCCCGACGTGCGGCCTATCCCGGGCGCGGCTGGCGCTCACGCGCTCGGCGTGTAGACCGGTTCGGGTATGAAGATGGCGCCGGCGACCACGGTCGTCCACAGGCCGTTCCTGTCGCCGACGGCCGCCCGCGTGATGTTCGTGCTGCGCACGATCTTGTTGGAGATCCGCCAGATCTCCCGCTTCTCGTCCCAGCTCTTGTCGGGATCGAACTCCACGCCCTGCGTCGTGGCCAGCATTTCGGCGGCGAGGTCCTCGGCGTAATCCCCGGCGACGTCCGCCTTCTCTCCGAACGAGTGGTGCTCGGAAAGATAGCCGTAAGCCTCGCGGTCGGTGGGGATCGCCACGCCGATCGAGGCCGCGATCTGCCGGTGCGGCTCTTTCGTCGCGTTCGTGCTGACCACGGAAAAGACGATCTGTCCCGGGTGCAGGTGCCGGAGACCCTCGGCCCGGGACACGAGCTTGCACTGCGGAGGGAAGATGCTGGAGACGTGGACCAGGTTGAAGGGCGCCAGCCCCGCGTCCCTGAGCGCCATCTCGAAGCTGGCCAGCTTCTCCCGATGCCGTCCCGCCCCGCGGGTGAGAAATATCTTCCTGGCGACGAACACTTTCCATGCACCTCCACGCGGCGCGCGGGCGACCAAGAAACCGACCGACGCTAGCAGAATCCCGAGACCGCTGTCAATTTGACGGCGTTTTCGCCGCGTGCTAACGTCGCGCCCGCTTCGAGGAGAACGCGGATTGGGACGGCACAAGATCACCGTGGTCGGGGCCGGCAACGTCGGCGCCGCGGCCGCCCAGTACTCGGCCGAGAGCGAGCTGGGAGACGTGGTTCTCCTCGACGTCGTCGAGAGCGTCGGCCGGGGGAAGGCGCTGGATCTGACCGAGGCCGCGCCGATCCGGGGCCATGACTCCAGGTTCACGGGCGCCCGCGCCTACGACGCGACGGCCGCATCCGACATCGTCGTGATCACGGCCGGCGTTCCCCGCAAGCCCGGCATGAGCCGGGACGATCTGCTTCGGACCAACCACGGGATCGTTCGAAGCGTCACCGAGCAGGTGGCGCGGCATTCGCCCGACAGCATCCTGATCGTGGTGAGCAATCCGTTGGACGCGATGGTCCAGACGGCGTTTCGGGCCAGCGGTTTCCCGAAGAGCCGGGTCATCGGGATGGCCGGCGTGCTGGACTCGGCCCGGTTCCGCGCCTTCATCGCGATGGAGTTGGGCGTATCGGTCGAGAACGTCCACGCGTTCGTGATGGGCGGGCACGGCGACACCATGGTGCCCGTGCCGCGGTACTCCACCGTGGCCGGCGTCCCGATCACCGAGCTGATGACCTCGGACACGATCGAACGGCTCGTGGAGCGAACCCGGGCCGGCGGCGCGGAGATCGTCGATCTGCTGGGGACGAGCGCCTGGTACGCGCCCGGAGCCGCCATTGCCGAGATGGTGCGCGCGATTCTGCTGGACACGCACAGGATCCTGCCGTGCGCGGCCTATCTCGAGGGGGAATACGGCATCAGCGGGCTGTACGTCGGAGTGCCCGCCAAGCTGGGCC
>JAJEDW010000110.1 GCA_022821265.1 Acidobacteriota bacterium | reverse complement strand
GGGGGTTACGGAACCTGTCGGCCGAGTCTTTCTCGCTTGAGGAAAGAGATCATTTTATTGGGCTAACGCCTCGCTCCGCTCGTTGTTCAGTCGCGGCGAGGAACGCCGCGCCTACCATGGGACAGGATTCGGACGGCAGTGCGTAAACCTCTGGGATCCGGCAGACGAAGCACCTGAGATTCGGTCAAGGGAGCCTTCTCGCGCCTGCCCCGAGGGTACCCGCGGCGTCAGTTCAAGAGAACAGACCCACTGAAAATGTTGCCGCGAACTTGTGAGACACCACGCTAGTGCGGTGTGACGACCTGCTGACTCGGATGCGGGGGGCGGGCATGGCCCCGGTCGAGGAAGACTATCTGGACGACTACGGGTCGTTTGCGGCGCGGCGCCATGAGCGGCTCGCGAACCGCCGTTTCCGCTGCACCTACGGACGCGCCCGCGTCGACGGCGTCCCCTTCGAAGCCTACAATTTCGCCTCCGAGGAAGAGGCGGTCGATTTCCTCGACCTGGTGGGAGACGACGGCGGCCGTTGGGCGAGGCGGCGCAACGTGCTGATACGCGTCCCGTCCGGCGCCGGCGATCTGCTCGAGCGGGTTCGGGATCGAGTCCGGTAACGGGCGGCCGGCCTCACTCTTCGGCCGCCAGCGCGCCCCGCGCGCCGACGGACGCCAACCGGGCCCGGTAGGGCGCCATGTTGCGCATGAAGTCGGGACGGAGCGCCTCATCGATGGGCCGGGGCGGATCCACGCGGGCGCTGCGGGGATCGATGTACCGGCCGTCCTGCATCAACTGGTAGTGCAGGTGGGGGCCCGTGGCCAGCCCCGTCATCCCGACCCGGCCGATCACGTCTTCCTGCCGGACCCGCTGTCCGACCCCGACCAGGATGCGCGACAGGTGCGCGTACTCGGTGACGAAGTCCCCGCTTCCGTGGCGAATCCGGACGAACCGCCCGTAGTTCCCGTTCGTTCCGGCGAAGGTCACCGTTCCGTCCGCCGCCGCCATCACCGGAGTCCCCGTCGGCGCGGCAAAGTCCACGCCGCGGTGCGCGCGGACGGTGTTCAGGATCGGATGCAGCCGTGCGTTGCTGAATCCCGAGCTGATCCGGCTGAACTCCAGCGGCGCCGGCAGCAACGAACGCCGCGTGCTCATGCCGTTCTCATCGTAGTACTCGTCGCCGTACCGGTAGGCCTGGAGCGACCGGCCCCGGTTGACGAACTCGGCGGCCAGCACGCGGCCGTACTTGACGAAACGCCCCTGGTGGTACAGCCCTTCGATCAGGACGCGGATCTGATCCCCCGCCCGGATGTCCCTGTAGAAGTCGACGCGGGACCGGAAGACGCCGTCCAGCTCCACGACGAGCCGGTCGCCCCGGGCATACCCGGCCAGAGCGTTCCACAAAGAGCTGTTCACCTCGGCCGCGACCGTGTCGACGTGGATGTCGAGGGGAAGCTGTTGGCGCGTTGCCCGCACGCCGTCCTCGTCCCGCACCACCTTCAGCGTGCTTTCCTCGTCGATCGCGTACTCGAACTCGAGAAACCCGCCGGCGCGGTCCCGGACGAGGGCGAACTCCTGCCCGGGACGGAAGCGCCGAACGTTGAAGACCGAACGGACGGCTTCGGTGATCTCGTAAACGACGGAATGCGGCAGCTCGAACGCGGCCAGCGTGGTGGACAGGGTTCCGTTTCGCTCGAACGTTCCGCGGACCACCTCCACGGGAGGCGGCGGGGGATCGAGGCCGCGCTGTGCGCGCTTCGGAACGTCCGCCTCGTAGCCGCGGACCAGCACGGCCCCCAGCCCGGCGAGAACGATCGTCCACGCGACCAAACCCCGTAACCGGAGTGTCTTCATCCAGACTCCCATCCGACCCCGAAACGAACGACGCGGGGAGGAACGCCGGAAGCCCGGGCCGCCGGGCGCGACCTCAAGCGGCCGGTCCCCGACCGTGAACCGTACGCCAGCCGTATTGTACACGATCCCGGGCGGCCGCTATTTCTTGCCCTCCGCCGACGGCCCTGGCCGACGCCCGGACGGCGGCGCTCGCGGCGGGTCACGCCCGAGACCGCTCCTCGATCGCCGCGCCCGGATAGTAGTGGCGCAGGATCTCCTGGAAGGAAGCGCCGCCTTCGGCCATGACCGCCGCACCGACCTGGCACAGGCCGACGCCGTGTCCCCACCCGGCGCCGGACAGCACGATGCGGTCCCCGTCCACATTGACGGCGAACGCGGAGCTGTACAGGTGTGACTCGGACAGGACGCGGCGGATTTCCAGTTCCTTCCCGAGTGTCAGCGACGCGCGGCGGCCCTGGATGCGAAGCCGGACGATCCGTCCCGAGGGCCCGCGCTCCAGTGGCTCCAGGACTGACGGCTCGCCGATGTCGATCCCGGTGCGGGAACGCACCAGCTCGCCCAGCTCACGCCGCGAATAGTCGACCCTCCATCGGAAGAAGTCCGCCGTCTCCCGGTCGTAGCTGGTGAAGATACGCCCGAGCAGGCCGGCATCGCCCGTCGAGCAGTAGGCGCCGGGCCAATCGGAGCGCAGCCATCCCTCGTCCGTGCGCGGGGCCACGCCGGCGCCGTCATGGACCGATCTCAGGTAGGGAACGTCGCGGTCCTCCCAGGCGGAGCGGAAATCCTCCGTGACGCCGCCGCAGCACTTCGAGAAGCGCGCGTCGCAGACCTGCCCGTCGAAGACCAGGAATCGTCCCCGCGTGTCCTGGACCGTGCGCCACGCCCGTTCGGTGCCGAAGTCGGGGACTCCCTGGTACCGCTGGCAATGGTCGTCGGCGCAGACGTCGAACCCGGCGTGACGCTGGCGCCCGTACCAGGCCGTGATCTCCCACTCGCCCGGTGACCGCTCCCGGCGACTGTGGAACGCGCCTCCGCCGGCCCCGATCTGAGCCACGACCCAACTGCGCGAGATGACGGCGTGCGCGCGCAGCAGATCGACGGGGCTCTCCGGGCTCATTTCCGAGGCTATGAAGCTCTCGACGTCGGCTTCCAGGTCGACGTCGTTGATAGCCGTGAGGCCGCCCGGCCCCGCGACCAGGCGCAAGCCGCCCCGGAAGGCCGACGGCCGGCGCCGTTCCCAATGGAAGCCATGGCCGATCCTGAAGTCGTGGAGGACGAAGGCCGCGGTCTCCGGTTCCAGCGGTTCCAGGACTTCCGGACGCGTGAACCGGTACTCGCCCGGAGGGCGCTTGCTCCCGTCCGCATCCCGGAACGTTCCCTCGAGGGTGACCCGGACCTCGGGCGCGTCCTCGATCAGTCCGACCGCGATTCTCATGCGGATCCCCCTTGGCCGACGATTTTCCGCGCCGCGTCGATCGGCAGCGACACCTCGCCGTACACGCTTTCGATGTCGTCGGCCGTGAGCTTTTCCAGGTCTCCCGCCACGGGGAGCACGACGAGGCCCGCCATGTCGATCGCACCGGGGCTCCACGTCAAACGGCCTTCGACGAAAGCCGCCGGCCGGTGCCGGGCCCTGGGAAACAGCAGCAGCGTCCAGCGGCCGTCCGCGAAGGCCGCGATGACGTTGACGCGCGGTTCGTCCGCGTCCGGGAAACGCGCCGCGAGGCGGGACATCAAGCGGCGGAATTTCTCTTCCACGCCCACGGGATCGTCCCCGCCCACGACCAGGACGGACCGCCACGGGTCGGGTAACAGCCCGACGACCGCGTCCCGGGCGGCTTCGACGAGTGGCAGACCCCGGGCCCGGCCGGCCTGGAAATGCAGGTGATCGGGCGCCGAGGCGCCCGACCGCGGGCCGTTGTAGATGACGACGTAGCCGGGCAGGGCGCGCGCGGCCTGAAGCATCGCGCCGACGCCCGAGGACGCCGGGCCCGTGATCCGTTGCGGCGCGTGCTCGCTGTGGACCAGCGTAACGTGGCGTTCGAGGATCGGAAACGGGTTGGCCAGCACGATGAAGTGCTCGCCGAAACCGATGCCGGACTGCGCGTCCGGGCGGTTCTCGGGACAGAGAAAGCACGGGCGCCTCCGGATGGCCCCGGGATCGACCGGCGCGGTGGTGCTCGCGACACGGTGGGGAATGTGGACGGCGACGACACGAGCGCCGCGGATCTCGAACTCCCTTCGCCGGGCGCGCTCGAGGCTCTCCACACCGCGCGCGAGGTCGGGCCACGCGGCCGTCTGCTCCTCGAAGAGCGCGTCGATCGCCGCGGGATTCATCCGGATCGCCTGTTCATGGCGATCCGCGCGCGGATCTCGGTCGTTCGAAGCCAGTCCTTGTAACCGTTGAACCGGTTGACGGTCTCCCGTGACGGCGCGCTGTCCGTGTTCCCTTCCCAGCGCCGGCACAGGTACAGCGAATCGTAGATACGGCCGATCGCGTATTCGCGCCCGACGCGCAGGCCGACGGCGTAGTCTTCGCCGTAGCTGACGTTGGGAAAACCGATCCCCCCGACGACGGAGACGTCGAACGCCCGGGGCGCCCCCAGCCCGTTGACGCGGAGCGCGTTGTTGTGGCCGTTCGCCGCCGTCCACTCGCGGTGGTCGACCAGGCCCGGCGGGACCGTCCTCAAGTCGAAGTCGACCGTGGTATACGCTCCGACGAGCATCGCGTACCGTTCCGACGCCATCCGGTCGACGACGCGGGCCAGGACGTCGGGGCCGGCGAACAGGTCGTCGGAATCCAGTTGGAGAGCGTACCGGCCGCATTCGGGGGCGCGGACGGCCTCCTGCCAGCATCCGCCGATGCCGAGGTCGCGCCTCTCGGGCTCCTTCACCACGAGCCGGGCGTCGCGTACCGCGGCCAGGACGTCTCCCGTGCCGTCGGTCGAGTGGTTGTCGACGACCACGACGTTGAAGTCGAAACCGGCGGCCTGTCCGAGGGCGCTCTCGATTGCGTCCCCAATGGTCCCGCGGCGGTTGCGCACCGGGATGACAACGCTCGCGGCGACCGGAAACCGGCGGTCCGTATCCGGCGCGCGGCGCGTCCGCTCGGGCAGGAACGCGCCGACGCGGGAAAGGTGCGCCGTCGCGATCGACTCCATCTCGCTCTGGTATTCGGCGGCCGACGCGTCGACATAGTCGAAGATCTTCTCACCGGACGCGCGCGAGTCCGGATCCCGCGCCGCATACAGGGGCTCGGGAACGCGGACGATCGGGTGCTCGAGCGAGAGCTTGAGCCGCAGGTCGTAGAGCGCGCCCCACCGGAGCCCGTCCCCGGTACCGCCGCCGTCGGCCGCCGCCAGGCTCCGCGGCACGGACAGGGCGATGACGGGCCCGAAGTCGAAGTCGTCGCGAATGCTCCCAGGCTGGTAGTCGATTCGCTGAGAACCCACGCCGTCGGCATAGACCAGCCCGGCGCCCCACTCCCGGAGCACGCCGGCCATGCGCTCGAGCGCCGAGGGCGCGATGTCGACGGCGAAGTCCGGATCCACGAGAAACAGCACGTCCCCGCCGGCCGCGGCGGCGTCCGACAGCGCGCCGCGGAGCGCCTCCTGGGAACAGTTGCGCGGGAACTGGACCGGCCGGTTCACGTGGAACGGGGGCGCACGCGCAGGACGCCCGACATGCGATTGGCCGCGAGGAACGAGGACACGCTCTGGTCGACGACGCGCCCCCGGCTGCGGGACGCATGCCGCAACAGGACGCCGCCGTCCCCGTCGACGACCAGAATCCCGCAATGGAACACGTCCAGGCGCCGCCGGGTCGAAGCGAAAAAGACGATGTCGCCCGTCGCGGTTTCCGAAAGCCGGCGAACGAAGTCGCGCTTCCGGACGGCCCGCACCCGGACATCGCGCGCGCGCAGCCCCGGAACGGCGTCCAGGCGCCGCCGCCGCTCGACGAGCCCGGACCCGCCCGTGCAGTCCCGGACGAAGCCCGCCCGCGCGTTGTTCCGGATCCATCCCGTCATGTAGTGGTTCCGCGTCGTCCAGCCCACCACGCCGTCCCGGTAGCGGATCGCGCGCACGGTGTCCACGAATGCATCGGGCGTGGCCGCAATGCCCAGCGCCAGTGCGTATTCGACGAACGTCACGCAGTCGAACCCATCCAGATCGACGTTCATCGCTTCCGGCCGGTCCGGTCCACCGCCCAGCGGGTGCGGGCGGTACGGGGCGTCCAGAAACAAACCGCCGGCCGCCGCAACGCGGGCTCCGAGGTCGTCGATACGCGAGATGCGCCGAATGAGGGCGGGGACGCGGCGGCGATCCAGGTCGCGCGCCGCGGCGGGCGGGGCGGATGCACTCATCAACTGGATTCTAACGCAGGCGGTCGCAAGCCGCGCGCCGTAAGGCGGCAGAGTCGCCGCCCAAGATCGTGTCGATCAGATCCGGGTCGTTCCTGCCGGGTCACCTCGCGGGCGCCGTGGAACTCCGGTTATTGTCCGAATCGCCCACCACATCGACCCACAACACGCGCGCACTGGTACCGACTACCAGGAATTCACCGTCGGTTCCAAGCAGCCTCGCGCCGCGACCGGCCTCCGCAACGAGAACGCGCGAATCGATACTCATCCATTCACCCGTCTCCTTGTCGAGTCTCCAGACGTTGACGCCGGCATCGCCAACACGTCCATGGCTCAGATACACCGCGCCGTCGGGAAGGTATCCGAAGCCGTGAACCAGATCCAGGCTGTCCGTCGGCAGTCCCGGCCATCGAGCGCGAACCGAACCGTCAAGGTCGAGTTCCACGAATTCTTGCGCGACGTTGCTATAGAACCCGATGCCGTCGGCATGAACGTCCAGATAGGACTGAGAATAGGTCGGATACGGCCACGTCGCATCGCTGAAAGTGTCACGCGCCAGGGCGGTCTGGAGCAGCGTCCCATCCGGTGCGTAACGTCGCAGGACGTCATGGGCGACGCCGTCGGGATCTCCGTCGCGGGAATCGAGGATCGCTCCCGCCACCCAGAGCGTTCCGTCGCGTGCGAAATCCAGATTGCCCGGGACGAACGGAGATATCTCGTGATGGCGAATCACATCGCCCGACGGCGCCAGCCACACCAGGTACATGCCCCTCTCGCCCGCACCCGCGGTGACCGCCGCCGCCATCGTCCCGTCGGGACGCACCGCCATGTCGGCCACGCGAAGGTCGGTTGCGTTCGGCAAGCTCAGACGTGTCGAGGCGACGCACCTGCCTTGTCCGTCCCAGCGATAGATCGTAGCGGGCGCGAAGAGATAATCGGCTTTCAGAAAGTAATTCGACTCCCACCGCTCCTGAGCGACCGATGTCGCCACGTGGTTCTGAAACCACACGTCCCGAACCACCGTGAAGCTGTCGGATGCGCTTCCGGAAGACACGGCAAAGAAAGCGGGCAGGAAAAGACAGCAGAGAGTTCTCATCGACACTCCTTCAGCTACGGCGGTCAATTCAGGAAACTCGGACTCCGGCCAACACGCTTCCGTCTGAACGTTCACGCCGACCAGTGGGTCGCCACTTCGGTGTCGCTTCCGGGAGTCTAGTCGATCTTGCCATGTATGGCGATGTCTCCGCCCCCCGAAGAGGCGTCGCTGACCTTGGGATCGGTCACAACATCATGCCGGCGACTCTTTCAGGTTCCATAACCGGAGCGGGTTACAGTCCGCCGCGGAGCACTCGGCCTGCTCGGAGCAGGCGGGCGGGCAGCCGAACGGTATGCGTTCAAAAATGTTCGCAACCGTCCTTGACCGCGGTTCGGGCGTGCTCATACGATGCGGCGCGAGCGGACGGCAGTTCATAGCAACGGTCCGCACATGGGCGCGACGCCGAAAACGGCGCGTCGGGGTCGACAGCGTCGACTTCCTGAGTACGGACGAAGCGTCCCGGCCGCGGAGACGCCAACACATGCCTGACACGTACAACTATCCCGCCCGGATCGAACGCGACCCGGACGGCCGCCACCTCGTCACGTTTCCCGATTTCGGGTGGGGCGCGACCGACGGGGCCAGCCGGAACGAAGCGCTGGCCGAGGCGAGGGACCTGCTGCGGGAACTGATCGCCGCCACGATTCGGGACGGCTCGGACCTGCCCGAGCCGTCGCGCGCGAGCAAGCGTCGCCCCCTGGTGGTTCCGCCGGTTTCGATCGCCCTCAAGGCGGCCTTGTACGAAGCGTTCCGCCAGGCCGGCATGTCGCAGCGCCGACTGGCTCGTGACCTCGATGTCGCCGAGAGCGAAGTCCGGCGCATGTTGAATCCCGACCATGCGACCAAGGCCGCAACGATCGATGGCGCCTTGCGCCGGCTGGGAAAGCGCGTCACCGTCACGGTCGGCTCGGCGGCCTGATCCGCTCCGCGACACCCGGGACTTGATGTCCGAACGTGTTCGAGTCCCGTCCGCTCAGTCCTGCGGCGCCACGTCCCGCATCTGGATCAGCCACTGCCCGTTGACTTTCACGAGGTGGTCGACGCCGCGGCCCACGGCGACGATGCCGGGCGGGTTGCCGCCGCCCGCCGCGTTCATGGTGAGCCAATAGGAATGACGCCGGGCGTGGGTGTCGTCGACGAACTCGATCCAGACGTCGGTCGTCATGTGGTACATCGGCGGAGCGGGGTCGCCGTCCGCCGCCCGCGCCTCGCGACCGGCCCGCAGGTTCTCGATCATCTCCCACAGCGCGTCCCGGCCCTGGGTCGCGTTCTCCGACGCGCCGAATTGCCCGTCCTCGGTGTACAGCGCGGCGTACGCGTCGGGATCGAACGTGTCCAGGGCGCGCGCGTACCGCCACATCAGTTCCTCGATCGCCTCGCGATCCTCGGCGCGTTGAGCCGAAGCCAGGGGGGACAGCAGCATGATGCAGGCACCCGCGGCCAGTACTTGCGTGAGTTTCTTCATGGTGATTCCTTGCAGCCCGGTTGGCCAAGCCACCCTGAGTGTAGGCACAAGTCCGCGTCGAAAGGACACAAAATGAGCTTCGCCGGACGCGGTGAAGCGCCTGTCCAGCGTTCCATGCAACCTGCGGACGAATTCTCCCGTGAGTCGGACCGCGTCGACGAACTGACCTGCGAAGGGTGGACGCGGCCGGACGGCTAGTGCGTCATCGCATAGATGACGTAGTTGACGCCCAGGCGGTAGGCCTGCCCGGTCATCGGCGCGGGATAGTAGGGATCGTCGGCGTGCTCCCACGCGTCGCCCATGTCGATGTTGTAGTTGATGCCGACCATCAGGCGGCGGCGGTCGTCGTAGATGCCGAGCCAGTACGGGGGGCCCTCCATCCGCGCCTGGACCTGGGTGGCGTCGCCGCCGAAGCCGCCCCGACGGAAACGGCCCATCAGGTGCCGCTGGCCCGGGATCTGGAGCCGGTCGCCCAGGTCGAAGAAGACGTTCATCAGCGGGTCGTCGCCCGGAATCTCGACGATTTCGTGGTTGGGCAGAATCTGTTTCAGAGCCTCCTGCACCGGGTAGTAGTCCCGGCCGTGGAAATCGTCGATCAGAAGGAAGCCGCCGCGGTCCAGGTACTCCCTGAGCTGCGCGGCCTCCTGCTCGTCCGGCCGCCAGCCGGCCTGCCCGGGCTGCTGCAGGTAGAGCAGGGGGTAACCGAATATGCGATCGTCGAGCGCCTCCATGTGCAGCCGCTCGATCGTGTCCCGGGGATCGGTGGTCGCCGTCAGGTCCACCGACATCGTCGTCAGCCGGCTCAGCGCCGGCAGGAAGTTCCACTCGGCGTAGGGGAAGTCCACGCGCCACATCGGGTTGTTCGAGAAACCCCGCGAGTTGGCGAACGACCACGTCGAGTAGGCCAGCCGCGCCAAGTGGAACTCGGCGTCGGCCCCGTAGCCCGGATCGTCCCCGGTCTGGCTGCCTGCGGTCACGGCCAACAGGCACGCGAGCGATGCGGCCACCGTCAACCGGACGAGCTTCCTTCGAGCGGTCATGCGTGCATTGATTCTATTCCGGAGGATCGATCCGCGCCACTTCATTTCGTTTCCGCCACCGTCCCGACTCAACCCATATAGACGCACGACGCGCCGCGAGGTTCCATTTAAGAATCTGCGGTCGGATCGGGCGACGCGCCCAGGCTCTCCAGCCGCGCCCCCGTCAGTCCGTATCGAGCAACTCGCTCCGAACGCGATCCCATTCCACAACGGCATCACTGGGATCGCCAAGCCGGTCGACGGAGACGAAAATGTCGTCGAAATCTTCCAGGTACCGTTCGACCGCCTGACGGACGACCCCCGCCCGGCTGCGGCGCAGCCGTCTGGCCGCGTCGTCCAGCCGATCGACGATCGAATCCGGAAGGCGGGCTGTGATTCTCTGGGTCACGGGACCTCCAACGCCATGCGATGTCAGTCACATCAACCTATAGTGGCACAACGCCGTTATCAATCCCATGATGACCACCGCGGTCGCGGCCACGCTGTCTCGACCGACCAACGGCAAGCTGCTAAGATCGCGCCACGGAGGCTCTCGTTGCAGCTTGAAACCGCATCGGCCCGCGCTATGGCCGCCGTGATGAGCGCCGGCGTCCTGATCGCATGCGCTTCGGCGGCGGGCCAGGATGCCGGAGGCTCGGGAAGCTGGCCTTCGTTCCGGGGCCCGGCCGCCTCCGGCGTCGCCGACGGGCAGGATCTTCCGGACCGCTGGAACGGCGAGACCGGCGAGAATATCCTGTGGAGAACGCCGATCCCCGGACTGGGCCACTCCAGCCCGGTCGTCTGGGGCGGCCGCGTCTTCGTCACCAGCGCCGTCTCCAGCGATCCGGACGCCACGTTCCGCCCGGGCCTGTACGGCGACGGCGACGCGTCGACGGACCGTTCCCTGCACCGGTGGATGGTCTACGCGATCGACCGGCGCGACGGCGCAATTCTCTGGGAACGCATCGCCCACGAGGGCGAACCGATCGACAAACGCCACGTCAAGTCCACCTATGCCAGCTCCACGCCGGCCACCGACGGCCGAATCGTCGTCGCCTGGTTCGGCTCGCATGGACTCCACGCCTACGACGTGGAAGGCCGCCCGCTCTGGACGGTCGACGTGGGCCGCGTCGACGCCGGCGCCTACGACATTCCCAGCTACGAGTGGGGCACGGCCAGCTCGCCCGTCATCTGGGAGGACCAAGTGATCCTGCAGGTCGACACGCAGGACGACTCCTTCATCGCCGCCTTCGACGCAGCGACGGGCGAGACCATCTGGCGAACGGAACGCCACGAGCTGCCGTCGTGGGGCACGCCGACCGTGGCCTCGACCGCGGAGGGCCCGGAACTGGTAACGAACGCGTCCAACTACATCCGCGGATACGACCCGCGCACCGGCGAGGAGCTGTGGCGGCTGGGCGGCAGCTCGAAGATCACCGCGCCGACGCCGGTCTTCGGCGGCGACCTGTTCGTCGTGGCCAGCGGCCGCGCGCCCGAACGGCCCCTCTTCGCCGTGCGGGCCGGCGCGCGCGGCGACATCACGTTGACGGGACGGGCCACGGAGAACGAAGCCGTCGCGTGGAGCTGGACGCGCCGCGGCCCCTACATGCCCACGCCGCTGCTCTACGACGACACGGTCTACGTCCTGGAGAACAGCGGCATCCTCGACGCCTACGACCTGGAGACCGGGGAGGAAATCTACCGGCGCCGTGTGCCCCACCTCGGCAGCGGCTACAGTGCCTCGCCGGTGGCCGCCGACGGCAAGATCTACCTGTCGGGAGAGGACGGGGAGATCCTGGTGTTGACGGCCGGACCCGAGCCGGAGCACCTGGCCACCAACTCGATGGGCGAGTGGCTGATGGCCACGCCGGCGCTTTCCCACGGCGTCATGTTCGTCCGTGGCGCGCGCAACCTGTTCGCCATCGGACGTGGGCGGTAGGGCGGTCGTTCACTCCGGAAACGCGGCCGTCATGACAAGAAACAGCGCCCCGTCACCCGTGGACGTCTTGCCCACGACGACCTGTGCCCCGGCCGGGATGTCGACACTGGTTTGAATCCGCACGCTACCGACGGGAATGTTGAAATCCGCGGACAGGCGGTCGATTCGTAGAGTCAGGCTCGAGTCATCTCGCTCAAACACTCGAAACTGTCCCCTGAACCGATACGACGCTGAAATATTTGCATCGTTCGCCACTGACGGCAGGGTAGTCATGCCATTGACCATCACACCGCTGTTGTTGAACCCGCGAATGAGAATGGTGTCGATCAACCGCATCCCGTCGTACGCGAACGTATTCCGGAGCTGCTCGGCCAGGTTCTGAAGGTGCGGTGGGACGGAATTGCCGGACCCGTCGGGATCCGGACTCAAGATATAAGCGGTCACGTCAACCGCGCGAATGGGCGGTTCGACGGCCGGTACATCCATGCTTTCAATCACGTCCTCGATGGCCGAAACGATGTCGGGGTTGGCCCGCACCGTCAGCGTACGGAGTTCGTTGTTGGCCTGAATCTCGGCCGGGAAAAGCTCGAGCGTGCTCACAAACCCCTCTGCCCTCAAGTGCCGGATCTCGAAAACGCGCGTGACCGGTTGGGGCCCGACTGGCGCGACCCGGACCTCGCGCGGCGTGTCCTGGACCGGAGCGGACACGAAGATTAGACGGGACGCGGGCTCGCCCCGTGGACTGGCGACGACGGCGTTCTCTTGAGCGTTTGCGGCACCCGGTGCGCCGAGCGCAAACGGCGCCCACAGCATGGCGGACGCCATCAGTACATGACGGTTTCTCATGCTCCTCCTCCTTCGCCGCTGTCGACGAGCCAGTAGATGATGATGTTCGGGTCGTCGGTGACCAGCTTGACGACCGTTGGCGGGCGGTCTGCGTTCACGGCAGCGGGCGCGACCGTGTCCACGACGGGGGTCGGCCGCGGGTCGAGGAGCGGCGCTGCGTTAACGGCAACGCTGACGGGCGCCGTCTCGGGTTGCGCCGACGCCGTGGCCACGGCGGATTCCACAAGGTCCGCGGGCGATTCGATCGGTGGTGGCACGGGTGGGCGCTCGACCGGGGGTATGGCGGTATCCGCTGTGACGGCCGCCACGGGCGCCGGAGCCGGCTCGATCGCCGGCCCAGGGACAAGGCCAGAAACGACGAGAGCCCCGACGGCCAGTACGACGGCGACCGCTGAGAAGGCGTACCGCGGACGCAGAGCCGCCATTACGGCGCGTTCCAGGCGCAACCGCCAGTCGGGCGACGCCTGAAGCGCCGCGGCGCGCGGCAGTACATCCCTTCGGACCCGGGCCAGGGACGCGTCCGGCACGCGGTCGGCGTTGAGCGACTTCAGCAGGCCCTGGCTCGCACCGAGTTCTTCGGCCAGCGCGGCGCATGCCTCGCATTCCCTCAGATGACGCTCCAGCGCACCGCGCCGCGGCTCGGGCAGGTCGCCCTCGACGTCGAGGGCCAGCCAGCGTTCCCAGCGACGGCAGTTCATGACTTCGGGTCCTTCATCCGGCGAATCGCCTTCGCGATCTTCAGGCGCGCGCTGCTGATCTGCGACCGCACCGTAGCGGGCGACGACCTCAGGATCGCCGCGACTTC
The DNA here is from genome assembly GCA_022821265.1 of Acidobacteriota bacterium. Classification (GTDB taxonomy): domain Bacteria; phylum Acidobacteriota; class Terriglobia; order 20CM-2-55-15; family 20CM-2-55-15; genus JAJEDW01. The sequence goes on along the minus strand of JAJEDW010000110.1, from coordinate 10,329 downwards.
CCGGGTGGAGAGCCCCTCCACGTCGCGGAGCACGATGGCCGCGCGTTCCTTTCTGGGGAGCCCGTCCAGCGCGGACCGCAGCATGGCTCGACGTTCCCCGCGCGCGAGCACGTCTTGCGGACTCTCGCGCGGATCGGATGGCGCAACTTCCCCGCTCCGCGCCTCGACGGTCTCCAGACTGTCCGGATACCCGCGGCGCTCGCGCGCCACGTCGCGGCAGACGTTGACGGTGATGCGCATGATCCACGGCACGAACGGCTTCCGCGCGTCGAACCGGTGAAGGTACCGGAAGACCCTGAGGAAGACTTCCTGAGCGGCGTCCTCGGCGGCGTCCATCCGCCCGACCAGCCGCCACGCCAGAGTCAGCACGCGCCGCTCGTTCCGCGCCACGAGCTGTTCGAACGCCGCCGGTTCCCCCTGCGCCGCCCGCACAACCAGCGCGGCCATCGCCGCCTCGTCCGGCGCGCGGTCTTCCGGACGGGTCCCCGACATCCAGTAGATCCGGCTGTCGAGGGACGATCCGTGCGCGCGCGGTTCCATGGCGTTCTCATAACCTACTACCCCGCCGGGGGCGGAATCGTTCAAGAGAATCGATGCGGCGGCCGGTGGCCGTGCGTCAGGCCGCCGCCTGCGCGTCGGCGGCCAGCATGCGCCGCGCGATCAGGACGAAGATCAACGCGGTGGCCGGCATCACGGCCGCGTAGACGAGCGCCGAAACCGCCAGCGCGGGTTCCTGGAGGATGTTGAACGTGATCGCGAACGCCAGCGCCAGGTTCTGGACGCCCACCTCGAACGTGATCGTCACCACCTGGGGCGTCGGCAGCCGGAACAGCCGGGCCAGACCGTAGCCCAATCCCATGGTCAGGAGGTTCATCGTGATGACCAGGAGCCCCACGCTGGCGATCTCGTTGACAATGGTCTCCCAGCTCGACAGCACGCCCAGCCCCAGCACCAGGAACAGCAGGTAGAGCACGGCCTTCCGCAGCGGCTCCTCGGTCTTCTTGGCGGTATCGGGCCACAGGGCCCGGATCGTCATGCCCAGGGCGACGGGCAGGAGCGTCAGCATCGCGATGTCCCCGAGCATGTCCAGAACCGGGAGTTCCGGCCGCTGGTCCTGGCCCAGGAACGTCTGGAGCGCCACGAACGTCAGGAACGGGATCGTGAACACGGTGATGACGCTGGTCACCGCGGCCAGGGTCACGCACAGCGGGACATCGCCGCGCGATGCGAACGTGTACGCGTTCGACGTGATGCCGCTGGGGCAGATCGCCAGGATGACCAGCCCGACGGCTACCGTCGGCGCCGGTCCGAAGATCCAGGCCAGCGCGAACGCGGTCAGCGGCAGGCCGAACAGTTGCGCGGCCAGTCCGACGCCCGCCGCCTTGGGGTAGACGACCACGCGCTTGAAGTCCGTCACGGTGAGCGACAGGCCCAGGCCCAGCATCACCAGCCGCAGCATCCACGGGATGACGGTCGCGTTGATGAACGCGGCCTGCTCGGTCAACGCGTCGAGTATGTCCATGAAGGTGGTTCCCCCCGCATCGGTCGGCCTATCGTATCGGAGGCCGGCGGCCGGACAAAACGAATCGCGTCAGTGCAGGCGCCAGAAACGGATGATCACGCCGTTGGGGTAGCGCTCCCCGGTGGCGACGAAGACGGACCGCATCAGCCACTCCAACTCGGGGGCGCCCGTCTCGAACCGCGGCACGGCGCGGAAGTAGATCTCGGACTGGTCGACCTCTTCCCCGGCGTTGAGCCTCTGCATCACCTCGGGCGCCGCGTGGCGGATTCCGGCGTTGGTGACGTAGATCAGATCGCCCGCGTCGGTGCGCAGCGTGTACCGGGCGTCCAGGTTGCTGAAGCCGTCCTCCTGGATAAGCTGCCAGTCCGCGCCGCCGGGCACCACGGTCCCCCGCATGCCTGGACCCTCGAATGTGCCGCCGAGAATGTCCACGATCCGGCGCGTACCGATCGGCAGCTCGCCGACGACGACGGGATCGGCCACCTCGGCCCGGACCTCGAACGCGAACTCGAGCCGCGGGGGGTCCGGAATTTCCTGCGCCGACGCCGGCGGGAAACCGATCGGGCTGGCGATCACGCCGGCGAGGGCGAGCCGCGGGTACCAGCTTTCTGGGAAGAGTCTCTTCATGGGCCGCGTCACTCCTTGTCGTTTGGCTAATCCTAGCAGCCTGTGGTGAAATCGTGCATCGTCGCATTCGACGGGAGGCGCCCATGCCGAACCGATTCGCAAGCAGATTCGCCGTATTGGCCGCCTACCTGGCCGTGTCCGCGCCGGGCCCGGCCGCCGCCGCATCGCAGACCGGCACGGATCCGGCGGTGATGCGGCCCGTGATCTCCGAGGAGACGGCGCCCGTGGAGGCGATCGCCCCCGTGGCGTCGGACGGCGTTGCCGGCGAGGGCTTCCTTCGCAAGCCCCCGGGCGACGGCCCGTTTCCGGCCGTGGTGCTGATTCACGGGGGCGGGCCGCGTTGGCCGACCGGCCAACTGCGGGAATTCGCCGTGCACACGCACGCGACGCGCTTCCTGGAAGCCGGATACGTCGTCGCCGTCATCACCCGGAGGGACCTGGACCTCGGCCTTCCGCCCGACCGGGAACAGGGAGCGGTGCTGGATGCCGTGGCCGCGGTGGACTACGTCGGCGCCCTTCCCTACGTCGATAACCGGAGCGTGGCGGTCCGGGGCACCAGCGTCGGCGGTTACCTGGCGCTGGAGATCGGGGCCGCACGCGGCGTGGCGGCCGTCATGGTCGAAGAGCCGTTCTCCATGCCCTTCGTCGGCGTCCGCACGGGACGCGGCGGCGCATCGAACGCGCCCCCGGACACTGAGAAGATCCAGCGCATCTCGAGCCCGATACTCCTCATCCGGGGCGACCAGACGCCGAACATCAACGACTTCAACCGGGACGTGTTCATCCCGGCCGTCGAGGCGGCAGGCAAGACGCTCACGGTCCTGACGTATCCGGGTGAGCTGCACTCGTTCGCCTTCTACAACTCGCCGGAACGCACGCTCCGGCCCGCCGTCGCCCTGGAGGCGTTCGGGGAGATCGACGCGTTCTTTCGCGAGCATGTGGCGACGCAGCCCACGCCGTTCGATCCGGGGCTGGTGGAGCATGTGCCGGTGGACTGAGTTTCGCGGACTGGATGCATCGTCAGGGTCCGGAAAATAGTTCACCGACTGGAAACCTTTGGCGGGTTTTCGGAGTCCAAGCAACCGTAGGGGATTTTCGGGGCATCTTCCGGAATCGGTGAGAAGCAGGATGCGCGCTTATTTTCTCGTTCCGGCGGTGGTCGCCCTCGTCTCCTGTGCCCAACCCGGCGCTGAACCCGCCAAAACCGCCGGCGCTGAACCCCCCGCCGGTCCATCCGTTACGGGTTCTCTGGCAGAGGCGGTGGCGCCGAACGTCCGGCTGAACGGCGTCATCGAGGCCGTCCGGTCGACGCGCGTCATCGTGCCCCGCTTGAGCGGGCCGGCTACGCGTTTGACGCTGACCAACCTCATCCCGAACGGGACCATGGTCGAGGCGGGAGACACGGTCGCCCAGTTCGACCCGCTGGTCTATCTCGGGCTGGCCCGCCAGGCCGCCGCTGACTTCGAGGACCTGCGCTACCAGGTGCGACAACAGGAAGCCGAGAACGCGGCGAGCGCCCAACAGCGGCGGTCCGCGCTGGAAGACGCCGAGGCCGAGCTGGCCCGCGCGCTGCTCGAGGTCGGCAAGGCCGAGATCCTCAGCGACGTCGACCGCCGGCAGAACGACCTGCGCGCCCAGCGCGCCCGCCGGCACGTGGAGAGCCTGCTCCGATCCAACCCGGACCGTGAAGCGGCCGACCGTGCGGCGTTGCGCATCCTGGAGCTGCAGAGGGATCGGGAAGAGCTCCGGTACGAACGTGTCCAGGCGAATCTCGACCGGTTGCAGGTCCGGGCGCCGCTGCCGGGCATGGTGGCGCACGCGGTACGATATCGCAGCGGCACGATGGTCCACCCCCAAGAGGGCGATCAGCTCTACCGCAACGACTCCCTGCTCAGCATTTTCGACCCGACCGAGATGCTCGTGCGCGCCGAGGTGGGCGAGCCGGACGGGGCGTTCCTGGTTCCCGGTCTCGAAGCCACCGTCCACGTCGACGCATACCCCGACATGGCATTGCGGGCGCGTTTCGAGTCGGCCAGTCCCATTGCGTCCTCGGCCCTGGGAAGCCCGATCAAGACCTTCAGCGCGGTGTTCCGTCTCGACGAATCCGACCCGCGCCTGATGCCCGACCTGTCGGCGGCGGCGGTGCTGGACCTCCCGGCGCGCGGGACCCGGTCCGAGGGTGCGCAGTGAAAGCCCGCCCGGCTTTCGGCATCGTGTCGGCCCTGGTCGTCATGTCCTCTCTCGTGACGGCGATCTGGCTGGGCTCGGCCCAGTTCCAGGTAACTCGGGAATCGAACCTTCCGATCGCGCCCGTCCGCGAAGGGGAGTTCGAGGTCGTGATCCGCGTCCGCGGCGAAATCCGAGCGGACCGCGCGGCTCAGGTCTACGCCCCGGTCGTTCCCAATCTGAGGATCGGGTGGATGGCGCCCCCTGGCGAGCTCGTCGAGGCGGGGGCGCCCCTGATTCGCTTCGACTCGAGCACGGCCGAGCAGCAGTTGATCGAGAACCGGGCGGCGCTGGAACAGGCCGAGGCCACCCTGGCGCAGGCGATCGCCGACGGCCGAATCACGGCCGAACACGACGCGGCGGACTTGGCCGACGCTCATCTGGACGTCGAGCTGGCCGAGTTGCGGACCGCCGGCGAGGAGTTCGTGAGCCGTATCGCGGCCGAGCAGGCCCGGATCGATCTCCGCGTCGCCGAACAGAACGTGCGGACGCTGGAAGCGGAAATTGCCCAACACGTGGTCTCCAACGAGTCCCATGTCGCGGGCCTCCGGCGCGCCGTGGAGGCCGCCGAGGCCGAGCTGGATCTCACGCAGCGGCGGTTGGCGCAGATGGAAATCCGGGCGCCGCTGACCGGCTATACCATATTCGCCACCAATTCGACCGGGCTGTTTCAGAGCACCCCTCAGCCCTACCGTGTCGGAGACGCCGTATCCGGCGGCATGACGTTGGCCCAGATTCCTGACCTGTCGTCTCTGCTGATGGACGCCACGGTGGAGGAAACCGAGCGCGGCCGCCTGGCGGTCGGAGACGACGTCATCATACGGGTGGACGCCCTGCCCGAGCGCGTCATCGACGCGGTACTGACGGGAATCTCGCCGATCGCGGAGTTCTCGCTGGAAACGTTCAACAGCCGCTTCCACGTGTACGCCGCGATCGGCGGGGATGCCGATCCGAGGCTGCGCCCGGGAATGAACGCCGGCATGGACGTCGTGATCGAGCGGATTCCGCACGCGATCGCCATCCCGGCGCCGGCGTTGTTCACGCGTGACGGAAGACCGGGCGTCCATCTGGTCGAAGACGAGGGCTACCGTTGGGTGGAGGTCGAAGTGTTGGCAAGGAATCCCGACGAGGTCGCCGTCTCCGGGATTCCCGTCGATTCGCGGGTAGCGTTGGCCGATCCCGAGAGCGCCCTCTCCGGGAATGAAGCCGCCGAAGGGGAATGAGCATGGAGGAAAACGCCGAGTCGACACGGACGCCCATGATGCGCAATACGGGCCCCGGCCAGCTGATCCGACGGACCCTGGTACTGGCGCTCACCGCCGCGGCCATCGTCGCGGCCGGCGCCGGGATATCGCGCGGGATTCGCGGCGTGATCGAAGCCACCGCCGCCGACGATGACGTCTCCGTTCCGACGACCACGGTCCGACGGGGAACCGTGACGGTTACGGTCCCGGCGCGGGGCGAGCTGCAAGGCGGCGGCGTGGAAATCCTCATCACACCCATGACCGGCGCCGAAGAGTTGGCCGTCGTTTACCTGAGAGACACCGGCGAAGTCGTGGCGGCGGGTGACGTTGTCGCGGAATTCGACACCTCGCAGCAGGAATTCGAAATACGCGAAGCCGAGGCCGACCTGCTCGAGGCCCGGCAAGAAGTGGTTCAGGCCGAGGCGGAAGCGCGCGCCGCGCTGGAGGAAGCCCGCTATCAGGTGTTCGCCACGGAAACCGACGTCCAGGTCGCCGAGCAGGAGATGCGGAAGAACGAGGTGCTCTCGGGAATCCAGGGACGCGAGAACGAGATCGGTCTGGAGCGGGCGCGGAACCGTCACCGTCAGGCCGTCCTCGACCTGGAGAACCGCGAGGCGAGCTCCGGCGCTGCGATTCGACTCAAGCGAGCGGCGGTGGACGAGGCCGAACGGCTGGCCGCGGCGGCGCGCGACGAGATGGAAGGCCTGACGTTGCGGGCACGAACCGGCGGCTACGTCCAACGTCGTGAGAATCGGAACGGTCAGAACATCTTCTTCACCGGGATGACGCTTCCGGATTTCCAGGCCGGCGACGCGGCGCGGCCGGGACAGGCCGTCGCTCAAATACCGGACATGAGCCGTTGGGAGGTGAGCGCGCAGATCCCGGAAGCCGACCGTGGTCACCTGGAAGCCGGTCAACGCGTCGCGGTGCTCCCGGCGGCCGTGCCGGGTCGCGAGCTCGCGGGCCACATCGCGGTCCTGGGTGGATCGACGGGTAGCGCCTGGAACAGAACCTTCAACGTCCGGATCGCCCTGGACGAAAGCGATCCGGGACTCCGACCCGGCATGAGCGCCGACGTCGTGATCACGGTCGACGTTCTCGAAGACGTCCTGTGGGTGCCCTCTCAGGCCCTCTTCGAAAGCGACGGCCGCGGATTCGTGTACCGGAGAACGCCCGAAGGATTCGTGACCGAGGACGTGACGCTCATCCGCCGGAGCGAGAGCCAAGCCGTGATCACCGGCATCGAGCAGGGGGCGGTCGTCGCGCTGGCTCGCCCCGGCCAGCCTGTCAATGACTCCTCCGAGGGGGGTGTCCTTGAGGCGTTGCCCCGGTGATGCTGCTCTCCGATGTCGGCCAGGCGCTCGACAACCTGCGCGCCCAGAAGACCCGTACGCTGTTGACGGCGATGGGCATCGTCTTCGGAGTCGGGTCCGTGATCGGGATGATGGCCATCGGCGCCGGGGCTCGCGAGGAGTCTTTGCGCTTCATAGAACAGCTCGGCGTGAGAAACATACTGGTGGATTCCTTGCCGGCTTCCAGCTCGCAGGAGATGCAGGACCGGCGGCGTTCTTCTCCCGGCCTCACGCACCGCGACGCCCGCATCCTCCGAACCAACATCGACGACATCGAAGCCATGTCGTCGCGCAAGACCATGCGCCCGGCGGCCTATCTGCCCAAGCCGACGGGAGATCCCCCGAACCTGTTCGGCGTCGATCCGGCCTACCCGGAGATCCACAACCTGCGATTCGTCGAAGGCGGCTTCTTCACCGAAGAGCAGGCGACGGCGAGCGCGGCCGTCGCGGTGCTTGGAGAGAGCGCGAAGGTCCACCTGTTGGGCTACGAACCCGCCTTGGGCCGGTTCGTCAAGGTCAACGACACGTGGCTCGAGGTGATCGGCGTCCTCGAAGCGCAGCTCATGGCCAGCCCCAGGAGCGAAGGCGGCGCCATGCCGGACATCAACAACGTCGTCTACATTCCGATGAACACGTTCGAGTTCCGGTTCTGGGACCGCGGATCGAACCTGAAGGACGAGCTGGACGGAATCGACATGCGGCTCACCGAGCGCACCGACAGCGTGGAGGTGGCCAAGGTGGTGACGGCCGTTCTCGATTCCACGCATCGGGGCACGCCCGATTTCACGGTCACGATTCCGGCAGCGCTGCTTGCGCAGCAGCGGCGGACGCAGACGATCTTCACGTACGTGATGGTGGCCATCGCGGGAATTTCCCTGCTCGTAGGCGGCATCGGCATCATGAACATCGTGCTCGCCACCGTGATGGAGCGCACGCGGGAGATCGGCATCCGCCGATCGGTCGGCGCCCGCCGCTTCGACATCGCGCGGCAGTTCGTCACGGAATCGGTCTTGATCTCGGCCAGCGGCGGCATGCTGGGAATCGGCTTCGGCTTCGTGTTGGCGTGGTTGATCGCGTTCACCGCCGAATGGAGCACGATCGTCACGACGACGTCCGTCGTCGTGGCCTTCGGGGTCTCGGTGACCGTCGGCATCCTGTTCGGAGTGTATCCGGCGCTCAAGGCGTCGCGAATCGACCCGATCGAGGCGCTGCGGTACGAATAGCGCGCCGGCGTCCGGACGGCGGAACGGCGCCCGCCTCGACCCGTTAGCGGCAGCCGCGGCGTCAGCCCACGAAAACGATCGGATCGGCAAGCCCCGACGCACTCCTTGCCAGATACACCGATCGACGATAAATTGGTGTATCCGGGAGGCGGCTCGAACAATGGGAAGAACCAACCTTGAAATCGACGACGGACTCATCGACAAGGCAATGCGGTTGACCGGCGCGCGGACAAAACGCGAAGTCGTCGATATAGCACTGCGTCGCTTGGTGGAAAAGGGCCAACTGTATCGCACGATTCGCCGCCTTCGGGGTCGCCTCTCCTGGGAAGGGGACATCGATTCCTGGCGTTCACCGCGCACAGGTCCAACGTGATCGTCGTAGACTCGAACACCTGGGCGGACTTCTTCAACGGGACCCCGACACCTCATGCCGAGCGGCTCGAGCGCGCGCTGCGGGAGGAAGACGATCTCGCGGTCATACCGATCATCGTCACCGAGGTGCTCCAGGGCTTTCGTTCCGAGTCGGGATTTCGGCGGGCGGAGCGCGTCCTCCGTTCGCTTCCGGTCATCCACCCCGACATCGTTTGCCACATCCGCGCGGCCAGGCTCTACCGCAGGTTAAGGGCTGAGGGCATCACGGTACGCGGCGCCGTCGACTGCGTGATCGCCCAAGTGTGTTTGGACGCCGGGGCCCGGCTGTTGAGTCCCGACGGCGATTTCGAGAAGATCGCACAATACTCGGCGCTGGCGCTGTGGGAAGCCGGAAGCCCATGAGGGGAAGCGTATCGTGACCAGGATGCGACACGCCTTTCGCAGAATTCGGGCGGAACGGCCGTGAAAGGCGTCATCCTCGCCGGCGGGCTGGGAACGCGGCTCCTGCCGCTGACCCGGGTGACCAACAAGCACCTGCTGCCGGTCTACGACCGGCCGATGATCTACTACCCCATCCAGACGCTCGTCGAGGCCGGCGTCCGCGACATCCTGCTGGTCACGGGCGGAAGCTACGCGGGCGATTTCCTGAGGCTCCTGGGGAACGGCGAGGCGTTCGGACTCGACCAGGTCCACTACGCCTACCAGGAAGGCGAAGGCGGCATCGCCGACGCCCTAGGTCAGGCCCGCGTCTTCAGCGGGGGCGACCCGATCGTCGTCGTGCTGGGCGACAACATCGTCGAGGACTCGATCGCGTCCCACGTCCGGGAATTCGAGGCGCAGGGACTGGGCGCCCGGATCCTGCTGAAGGAGGTCGACGACCCGGAGCGTTTCGGCGTGGCGGAGATATCGGACGGCCGCGTCGTCGGGATCGAGGAAAAACCGGCGCGCCCGAAATCCGGCTTCGCGGTGACGGGAATCTACATGTACGACGGCGGCGTCTTCGATGTCATCGAGACGCTGGAACCCTCGGAACGCGGCGAGCTGGAGATCACCGACGTCAACAACGCCTACATCCGCAGTGGACAGATGACCTATGGCGTGCTCAAGGGGTGGTGGACCGACGCGGGGACGTTCGAGTCCCTGCACCGGGCGGGGAATCTGGTCGCCGCCCGGTCGCGTCCGTTGAGCGAGCGGGCGTTTACGGGATGATCGCCGTCGTCACCCATGACGGCCGGATCTCGATCACACCGGAAGTCTCTCGCGCGTGTCCGACAGGACTCGCGGCGTTCCTCGCCGCGAGTGGACAACGAGGCGGCAGCCCAAGAAAAATGATCGGATCGGCAAGCACCGACCTACCCCGCGCGCCGCCGTAGCGGCGGCTTTTCGGTGCGGGTGGACAGGCCGCCAGGCGCCCAAAACTACGGGATGATGACCGTCGTCCGGTCGACCGCGTCGTAGTCGCCCAGCATCAACTCGAACGCCTGGTTGCCCTGCTGGCAGATGTACTCGAACAGCTCGGGGCCCTCGCTCCACCGAAGCGGGAACCCGCCCGTCCAGGAATCGGTATAGGCCGCCGGATCGTGGATCGTGATCGTGTAGTCGATCTCGTCGTAGCCGATGCGCGTGAAGCGTTCCAGGGTCCGCGCCTGCTCGGTGTGCGGGAGGCCGCGCCGGCCGATCCAGGTGCCTTCGTCGTATCCGACCGTCTCGACGACGAGCGTGTTCTCGTCTTCCCACCAACCGATGGAGTGGCCCAGGTAGCT